>NZ_CAXTNP010000070.1:0-29119 GCF_964245575.1 uncultured Nostoc sp.
CCTTTCTAACAGTATTAGAAATCCAAAAGATTACATTTTTAAGATTTGGTAAAGAAGTTGACGTAACTTTTATTTCATGTTAATTAAGTAATTACAGGTGAGTTAAAAAATATAGAGCAAATAATCAAAATAAATTTTGACCCAATTACTTACCATTTTCATAATCAACTAACCAAATCAATAATTGATATTATTTTATCCAAGTAATATTGATATTAATTAGGTTAACCAAAGCATCTGTATTTAAACTTACAGTTTTAAGTAATCTACATTGAACTTATAAAAAGTTCTGTGACTGAGGCCGAAGTTAGGCATTAGTTAGAAATTTAGGAAAAATAATATGGCAGTTCTTTTCGGCACTACAGATCCTGACACCACAAATGGGACATTGGGAGATGATACAATATATGGTTGGGCTAATGGTGGTAATGCCAATAGTTTGTCTGGTAACGATACCCTGAATGGTGCAGATGGTAATGATAATCTATTTGGCGGGACGGGAAACGACAGTTTAATCGGTGAACTTGGCAATGACACACTTGATGGTGGCTTGGATACTGACACCTTAAATGGGGGAGTAGGCGATGATACTTACGTCATTGACAGCGCTACCGATACCATTACCGAGGCTAGAAATTCAGGCATAGATACCGTCCGGTCTTCTGTCCCCTACACACTCGGTGCCAATCTGGAGAACCTGAGACTCACCGGAACTAGGGGCATCAACGGGACAGGTAACAGTCTTAATAACATAGTGTTTGGTAATATTTACAACAACGCTCTGAATGGGAGAGCAGGCGATGACACGCTAGATGGTAGTAATGGCAATGATACCCTCAATGGTGACGAGGGTAATGATAGTCTACAGGGCGGGCCCAGCAATGACCTACTCAATGGGGGGTCTGGAAACGACATCCTCATCGGTGTTTTCCCTGGCAGTTCTCTTCCACCTGGATTAGGGGAGACTGATACCTTAACTGGCGGTGTTGGGCTAGATACATTTGTCCTTGGGGACGCTGCAAATGTTTTCTACGACGATAAAAACACTACAAATGCTGGTCTTGGCGACTTGGCTACTATTACTGACTTCAACCCTGATGAAGATCAAATAGAGCTAAAAGGCTTGTCAAAAAACTACCGCTTGCAATCTGTTGGAGCCAATACACAAATATTTCTAGACAAACCTGGAGCAGAACCAGATGAGATCATAGGTATTGTGCAGGGGGTAGTAAGCCTCAGACTTGATAGTGACAATTTCCTTTTCTATGAGCCGGAAAATGCTGGACAAGCTACAAACAATACACTAGCCAGCGCTGAAAGATTAGGTTCTTTATCATCAGCCTCAGACGTAAATCTCGCAGGTGAGTTAGTAACAGTTCAACCTGGGGACAATCCCGATTTCGACTTTTTTACATTTTCTCTAGCAAATCCAGGAACTGTCACTATCACTGCGGCGACAACCGATGATACAGTTATCGGACTGTTTAACAATGCTGGGATTTTACTGCAAAGTGACGACGATAGTGGCCCCGACTTTGGGTCATTAATCACCGCTTCATTGGGTGCTGGAACTTACTCAATTTCAGTGAGTAAATATGCTTTCTTCCCCCAAGATGGCGGAACTTTCTCTGGTTCTAGTGATAGCAACCCTGCGCCTTATACACTAGAAGTCAGTTTGGCATAAGAATGTTGTTAACTTAAGAAAGTACTACATTATAAGGCTGATTGACAGATACTTTTACTGCTAGTTAAAGGGACACATGGTCGTGTTTCCCTTCCCTAACAAAAGACTATTTATAAGCTAGTACCCACTGCTGATTTCACCCCAGAATCTCTCAAATTGTTTCCTTTCTCAAGAAAATTTAGCAACAAAATCATCTCACTATTTTATGAACAAAATAATGAATAGCATTAACTCATCTAACCAAAAGCAACGCAGATTTATCAGTAAATTCGCTCTCAAAAGCTACTTTGTTGCCGCTAAAACGCTGTTATTTACAATAGCTTTATTAAATTATGGCGCTACTGGAGTAAATGCTGCACCTAAAGCCCTGCGTCCTGATATTCAGATTCGCAATATTATAGATACCTTATCAGTCTCTCCTTCTGTTCGGATTGTAAAAGATCCACGAAACAATACCCTCTATTACCTCAAAGAAAATGGTGATATTTATCAAGTTAATTTAGGCTTGTCTAATAGTAGACTTGTGTACACCTCTAGCGATCATAATCTAGGTGAGACTCAAGGTATGGCCATTGGCCCTAACGGCACAATTTATTTGGTTGGCAATGCAGACCTTGTAAATAACCAGACCAAAGGAATTATTGTTAAAGGCGAAATTAAGTCGGGTACAGAACAGCGCGTCTGGTCTATTTTAGCTAAGAGTGCAGGCTATCCCAAAAGCAAAACAGCCTATGACCATCGCTTCAACGGCGTGGTTGTTAGCCCGGATGGTAACTTTATCTATGTGAATAGCGGTTCTCGTACCGATCATGGTGAAGTTCAGTCTGTTAATGGGCTATATCCTAATACTCGCGAAGTAGGATTAACCGCCTGTATACTCCGTCTTCCTACAAATGGCAAAAATATTTTTCTTGCAAACAATCGAGCAACTTTAAAGACAGCTGGCTATATTTTTGCAGAAGGAACACGTAATACTTTCGATATGGCCTTTGCGCCCAATGGGGATTTATTTGGCACAGAAAATGGCCCCGATCGCGACATGTCAGAAGAATTAAATTGGCTTCGTCTAGGTGGTAATTACGGCTTTCCCTGGCGGATTGGCGGGGCAGACAACCCACAACAATTTCCTAATTACGATCCTGCCAAAGACCTTTTGTTAAACCCCAAATTTAACGCCGTCCAAAGGGGCTACTTTCGTAACGATCCAACCTTTCCTGCTCAGCCTGGAAACTTAATTGAACCAATTCCGAATTTGGGGCCGGACGCAGACAAGTTCCGCGATCCTGTAGATGGCAAAGTCAAAGACGCCAGTGTTCTTGGGCAAAGTTTGAGCACTTTTACAGCACACCGTTCTCCTTTGGGCTTAGTTTTTGATACACAAGGAGTAATGAGTCCAGAATTCAAAAGAGATGGATTCATGCTGAGTTTTACAACAGGCGATCCCACTGGCGAGACACAAGTAGGCCCTTTTAATGATTCTGGCCAAGACCTACTGCATTTAAAGTTAACTAAAGTAGGAAATACCAACTATAAATTGAATGCTACCCGCATTGTTGAAGGTTTTAGCAATCCCATTGACGCTGCGATTATCGGCAATAAAATTTATGTTATAGAATATGGTGGAAATCAAGGAATTTGGGAAATCACTATGCCGACTAAATAAAGCAGGCGGAGTATTTTTGTATTGCTTAGTCGAAATTCCAATCATTCTCAGACATGGCTAAAACTTCAGGACATTTTGAACATTTTTAATAAACTCAACAGCTACATTTCTAATTGGCTTTTGCCCAACGCTATTTGATGATTGATGCTGATCAAGATACATAATAGCCCCTGAACAACTAGCGATCGCACTTATACCAATTCTTTGTGAAACTGCACAAAATCAGGCTTGGTAAGACAACTTGCTCTGAGCAACTTGTTCTATGCAATTTCACAGATGTAATCGGTATTAGACCATCCCGATTAAAATCAGTGTAATTAAACGATCTGCAAACTTTAAAGTAGTGCTTTCAGACTAACTTGCCATATTGTGGTAATGATTCGTCCTTATCAATTAAATGATTTAGAAGCTACCGTTGAACTGTGGTATCGAACTTGGCATGAAACATTTTTTAACATTAAACACCCACAGCCATATTCCTTATGGAAAGCTCGATTTCGTGATGACCTTGCTGCACGCGGGGATGTTTGGCTGGCTGAAGTTGAAAATAAGATTGTAGGTTTTGTTGTGGTTATCAAAGAGGAACAATGGTTAAGCCAGCTGTTTGTAGATGCGACTTACCAAAATCAGGGTATTGGTTCAGCATTACTTAATAAAGCTAAAGCAATTTGTCCTCAAGGTTTAGGGCTTCACACATTACAAGCGAATATGCGAGCTTGTGCTTTTTATGAACTACATGGTTTCAAAGTGGGCAAACTGTCAATAAACAAAATCAACGGTCAACCGAATGTCGAATATTACTGGATACCTGAGTGAGATATTTGACTCCTTATAATTCCTGTTTTGTATGCTGGCCCCAAGGTTGATGAGCGAAGATTCGGTGTACCATCGGCTCAAAGAAAGTCAGTGGCAAAGTATCATAGTTTGGATCAAATGATTCTTGATCCCACTTATGGCAGAACTCAGTGGTGTGGTCAAAGTAAGGATGACCTCGAAACTTTTCTCTAGGATGGCGATCACATCTTGTTTGGAGTTTAGACTAATGCCCAAGGGAAAGAGGCAAAGGGGCGGGCATTGGGCATTTCTCATTCTCCCGGTGTTTCCTTGCTTCTTCCCCAGTAGCAGATATTGCTATGGGCGACTGGTGGAGGCGGATGGGTACTGATGTCCTAAGATGGGATGGGGTGTGTAAGGTTCTTCAAGGAATTTGCGTTCTTCATCGGAAAGCTTCAAATCCACAGCCTCCACTGCTTCTTTAAGATGCTCTATCTTACTAGCACCAACAATCGGAGCCGTCACACCCGGTTGATGCAACAACCAAGCCAAGGCAATTTGTGTTGGTTTAACACCGTGTTTTTGGGCTAACTCTACGACGCGATCGACTATTTGGAAATCTGAATCTTGATAGTAGAGATTGTGTGCAAATTCATCGGTTTTAGCCCGCACAGTTTCCCCAAAGCTTTGCTTGCTGCGATTGCCCGCCAGAAAGCCCCGCGCCAGAGGACTCCAGGGTATGATCCCAATTCCTTGATCTATAGATAAAGGTATCACCTCTCTCTCTTCTTCTCGATAAACCAAGTTGTAATGATTTTGGATAGAGACAAAGCGAGTCCAGCCGTGTTTGTCAGCCGTGTAAAGAGCTTTGGCGAACTGCCATGCGTAAACACTTGAGATTCCTAAGTAACGAACTTTACCTGATTTGACTATATCATGCAGCGCCTCTAGGGTTTCCTCAATGGGCGTTTCATAATCCCAGCGGTGAATTTGGTACAAATCGACGTAATCTGTTTGTAGTCGCCGTAATGAGGCATCAATGCCATCAAAAATATGCTTACGAGACAGTCCTTGATCGTTGGGTCCATCACCGATTTTATTGAAGACTTTGGTAGCAATAACAACTTGATCTCTTTTGGCAAAGTCCTTGAGTGCCCGTCCTAGAATTTCTTCACTGACACCTAAGGAGTAAACATCGGCGGTGTCAAAGAAGTTTATCCCCAATTCCAAAGCTAGCTTAATAAACGGGCGACTCTCTTCTTCTTGCAGTACCCATTCTCGCCATTTCCGAGAACCATAGGTCATAGTACCCAGAGCTAGGCGTGATACTTTTAGTCCACTTTTTCCAAGATTTACGTATGTCGTCATACTGTTTGCTCTACTTTTTGATAATGTTGTGAAAGTTCTAAAGCAAGTTGAGAGGTTCTATGTGCTTCATCAATGCGTCCTAGCTGGCTGTAAGTATTAGCTAATTCCCGCTGTATAACGGGAATATTGCCACGGGCAGAATTGCGCTTTTCCAGGACATTCAAGGTTTTGTGATACTGCCGATCGCGAATCAGTGCATCAAGATAAATTTGCTCAAATAAATCTCGTTGAGCATGAGATCCACCTGTGGAGTATAAATCGGGTAACACTGGCTCTAGTTGAGCGATCGCACTCTCCCAATCCCCACGAGCATGAGCAATCATCCCCCTAGCAGCTGGAACTCCTATTTCTACCCAAGTACGCCGCGCATAGGGTAAGACGTTCTCTCCATGAGTTTGCATACTCTCTAACATCTGTGCCGCCCAGTCATCTTTACCGCCCCGCACCAGTGCATAGATATATTGCAAATCCAGGAAGGCAAGGACGTGTTCGTGTAGTCGTGGTTGCAGGTAAGCAGCAAGTTCCTGCCAACGCGAACCGACATCTACACCGCGTAAATCTAGCCGTAGCAATAATGCGATCGCATTAATCTGCTCACGTCCATTGTCTTTTTTGGCACGTCCCCAAATGCGCGTGTCATATATTTCTAGTACTTTGGCAAAATTTTCAATATCCAAGTAGTAAAGGGATGTATGCCACCAAAGGTGTCCATAAAAAGCCGAGCTACCATATTCCCAAGTATCGCTAAGACTCTCCATTAAGCTAATTCCCTCTTCTAGGCGTCCTTGAGTTTCTAATACATGAGCAACTGCATGGTGTGCCCAACGGTTATCTCGTTTTAGGGCAATCGCTTGTCGCCCATATTCTTCTGCTTCTTTTAAGCGATGACACTCTTCCAACCCGAAGGCTAGCATCCCATACATAT
Organism: uncultured Nostoc sp.; assembly: GCF_964245575.1. Classification (GTDB taxonomy): domain Bacteria; phylum Cyanobacteriota; class Cyanobacteriia; order Cyanobacteriales; family Nostocaceae; genus Nostoc. The sequence goes on from NZ_CAXTNP010000070.1 coordinate 6,415, forward strand.
AAGGGTTGTCACGATTCGCAGGGAAAACTTTTTCGGCAATCCGCAGCATCCCTTGACTGTTGCCGGAATTTCTATAGTGGTATTGGCACAGATGAACTGAGGCTATATCGCGGGGAAAGGCAACGGCGATCACTTCATGGTGGGCGATCGCTTGAGCAATATCTCGGTTTGCCCATGCTTCAATTGCCGCGACGTAAAGTTTTTCGCGATCGTTAGCTCTTTTCAGGTTTGCTTTCGCCACCTGGAGATAAGATGTTGCCTGAGTTAAGGCAACAGAGCCACCAGCAAACAGATAAAAGGCGGCAACTTGAGCGTTGGCGATCGCACAAGCCGGATCAGCCTCAACTGCTTTGAGAATAATTTGGGCATCGTTACCAACGCCCAATAATTGATCAACAAAGTTATTGATGGCATCTACCGCTGCTGATGAGTCGGTAGTAATTTTGAGTTCAGATGCATCTTTTACCATTGATTTTCCCAGAGCATTGCACAGCTACAAGCATTACTTTGCAAAAGCTAGGTTTTAAACTACTTTAACTCAATCGTGTTATCGGAGTTAAAAATTATTAGATTAATAATTTCTTACAAATGCTCACGTGTGGCGATCGCTCCTGAAAACATCAAGATAGACAACTAAGTAGCTGGACAAAAATATTTACAGTCATTGCGTACTCCTTTGCAGAACCCGTAGGGCATTCTTGAAAATTTAAGACAATATAATTTTTGTCAATTCGTAATTATACTTAATTTAGCAATTAAACATATATTATTAACAATAATACTGGGTTTTGAGCGTAAAAATGAATGATGCGTTTAAATATAACGCGATCGCTGACTTAAAAATTGTGTTTCCCGCCCCGATTTTGGCGAAATTTTAAGCACTATTGCTTATTGACAAATTGTTTATGACCTTAACGTGTCACCAATGGCCGTAGGGTACGAAGTGAAGCAATCCCAACCGCAAGCAAATTGCAACTCTTGGAAACGCACTCGCGTTCGTTTCACTTCGTTACACTCGCTTCGGACATTGTGTAATTAATTCTGTCCGACTACTTACTCTCAATAAGGTTCGGTTAACGGTCAATACAGTTGAGTTAAGGGTTTTTACCAAATTCATCCAAAACATCATCTTCTCCGTACTAGTAGCAAGTATTGCGAAGTGTGTAGACGCTTGTAGGCTAAAATCAAGGATCAGAGGCGGTTTTTGTTGAAAAGTGAAGTTGAGAGAATGAGGCGATCGCTCAAGGGGTTTCTGTGGAAAAAGTCACTCTTTAGATTGGCGACACGGTAGAAACAGTCTTACGTTTCTACTGCAACCCGAACGTAGTGGAGGCAGAGTGCCCAGATTTTTGATTGAATCGCGAATAAGGGACTTATAGTAAAAAAAACATCTTAATTGTAAAGGTGCAAAAACTTGCGCCCCTACAAATTTACAAATAATTTTGGATAATTTATTTTTTGTCAGTCCCTAACTTGCTACTTAAGAATAGTAATAACTTGAGTAGAAAGTCCTTAATAATCGGAGATGACAAGCAGATGCCGTGGTTTGTAAAGATTGAAGAAGGGAAAGTCGATAAACCTACCTTTGACCAATATGTACCTGCTCATAAAGCCTACATTCAGGACTTGATTGCTAAAGGACACAAAGCGCGAACAGGCTATTGGGCAGAGCAAAGAGGCGGAATGTTGCTGTTTGAGGCAGCCTCAAGGGATGAAGCAGAAGCAATTGTAGCTGATGATCCGTTGGTGCAACATGGCTGCGTCAACTATCAGCTTTATGAATGGCGGATTGTTATGGAATAACACACACACATTACTGACTTTTAATGTTATGCTTTTAGAAGACCTGGATCTATGCGACTGCAACACCCAAATCTTGTCAGAACCGGAAGGTAGCAGCAACACGGGAGGCTTGTGGTAGGCGTAGTCTCCGGGTCGCCCTATTTGTAGGAGCGTTCAGCAACAATGCCTGGTTTTGGAGATATTGTTCAAAAAGCTTTTTACCTCGGTGTTGGATTAGCTTCTTACGCGGGTGAGAAAGCAGGGGGAAAATTAGCCGAAGTGCGATCGCAAGTCCAAAAACTGGCAGATGAAATGGTGGCAAAGGGTGAAATGAACACAGAAGAAGCCCGCCGCTTCGTTGAAGATATGATGAAGCAAGCCCAACAGCCCCAAGCATCGGGTGAAACCTCTGAAAAAACACCCCCTTCTGAACCTCGCCGCATTGAAATTTTAGAGGAAGATGAAGAACCAACGGTGAAAGAGGGATCAAGTGATGAGAACACGGAAAAATTACGCCAAGAAGTGCTAGACCTGCAAAACGAGTTAAAAAGATTGCAACGCGATCAATAAAAAGCATTCTTTGATCGCAATATCGGTAAAAAGTGGCAGTTTAATATGGCACTTAAGATAGAAACTTGATAAGATACATTGCCTAGTGTGTACTCTAGTCCTTCAAGCCAGATAACACAAAGCGTCCTGTTTATAGCCTGCAAAGGTGTCAAGTTTATGGAACAGTGGCAAAAAGATTTAGTAGAGATCGTCGAAACAGTGGCTGATGAAGTAGAGCGTTTCTTCCTGGGAATGAGTGAAATGGTAGACGCTTTTTTTGAGCTAACGGAAGAAATCACCGAGCAAGTCCCTAACATTGCCATTGAAGTCGATCTGTATTTACAGGACTTGGCTGAACCAATGTTTGAAGCTTACTGGGAACTGGAAGACATTGTAGCAGATGTAGATCCAGGTTTTCCTTATTCAGTTGAACCCACAGCCGAAAAAAATCCTGCCTGTATAGGTTGTACTCACTACCACGGTCAAGTTTATAGTGGTAATTTGTTAGTTTGTGCCATGCATCCCCACGGTTGTGAAGATGAGAATTGTCCAGACTGGGAGAAGGAAGAGTATTGAGTTAGGAGTGGGGAGTACAGACGCGATTAATCGCGTCTGTACAGGAGTTAGGAATAAAATTATTAAAAGGACGTAAAGATAAGTAAAATAACTAATGACAAATTACAACTGACAACTGACAACTGACAAATAACAAATGACAACTGACAAATTATCTGAAAGTGTAACCCAGGCAAGCCAAGAAATGAAGTATGGCGAACGCGACATTGCCGAAGGTAAACTAATTACCTTTCCAAATCCGCGTGTGGGGAGGCGATATGACATTAACATTACTTTGCCGGAATTTACTTGTAAATGTCCGTTTTCTGGTTATCCTGACTTTGCGACAATTTACGTTACATATATACCTGATGAACGGGTAGTGGAATTGAAGGCGCTTAAGCTTTACATTAACAGTTACCGCGATCGCTACATTTCCCACGAAGAATCTGCCAATCAAATTTTGGATGATTTTGTAGCTGCTTGTGAGCCATTGGAAGCCACTGTGAAAGCAGATTTCACGCCTCGCGGCAATGTACATACCGTGGTTGAAGTGCGTCATCATAAATACCCATAATGAAAAATTTGGCTTGTAGTGAGGACTTTAGTCCTCTCTAGGAGACGCTAGGCGAGCAAAATCAGGACTTTTTACTCAAGTTGATCAAATAACGCGATCGCATACCCTAAACTAAAAACTATTTATTCTCCAATCTTCTTTGCAGCAGATTGCACTTGAAGGACAACTTTATTTGACAAAGGAATATATCCGAGTTCCAAACTGGATTTTTGCCCCTCAATTAAAGCCCAATCAATAAAATTTTTCAGCGCTTGAGCTTTGACTCGGTTTGGATATTGGTGATAAGTTAAAAACCAGGTGTAAGTAACGATGGGATAAGACTGGGCACCTGTAGGATCGGTGATAAAAGCAATCAAGTTATCGGCAGGTAATTTCACTGCCTCTAAGGTTTGAGCTACAGATTCTGGTGTTGGCGTAATATAATTACCAAATTTATTTTCTAAAGCAGCTACAGGAAGTTTATTTTGTTTGGCGTAAATGTATTCTACATAGCCAATAGCTCCTGGTATCTGTTGAATCAGGGCGGTAACACCTTCGTTACCCTTTCCACCAATTCCCACTTGCCATGCTACAGCTTTACCAGCTCCAAGTTTCCTTTTCCATTCTGGACTTATAGCACTTAGGTGTTGCGTTAACACGCTCGTAGTTCCACTACCATCAGTTCGGTGTACAACCTGAATCGGTAAATCGGGCAAACTTACTCCTGGATTAGCTGCGGCTATTCTAGGATGATTCCAATTCGTAATTTTTCCGAGAAAGATATCTACGTAAACTTGGCGTGGTAGCCTTAGAGCAGTTAGCAGATTGACTTGAGGCGACTGGTGGGCGACTGGTGTGAGGTTATAAGCCAGCACAATAGAACCAGCAGTTAGGGGTAAAGCAATCACTCCCCGTTTTATCTTGGTTGCTTGTTCATCTGTAATTCCCACATCACTAGCTGCAAAGTCCACGGTACCTTCAATGAGTTGTTGCACCCCAGCGCTACTACCTATCGCTTGATAGTTAATTTCCACATTGGGATTTTGCTGGTTATAATCTGAAAGCCAGCGTTCGTACAAAGGTGCAGGAAAACTTGCCCCAGCACCAACGATAGAAATATGCTTGATGTTTCTATGATCCGCAGTGCAAGAAGCAATATTCAACAAGATAGCGATTAACGGTAGAAGGTAAACCTGTCCCTTGGATTGAAGTTGAGCAGATATAGAAATCTTTTGTTCCAATGTTTAATAAATACCTCTAATAATTTTTCAATCTGTTGTGGTGTAGGCATAATTAATTTTAAATAAGTTTGAAACGCATAGGCGCTTCGCCTTCCCGCAGGGTAGGGGCGCAGAGGTGAACGCAAAGTAACGCAAAGTAATTCTCTGCGTTCTTCTGCGATTTACTTTGCTTTTAAACTTCAATTGGCGTCTCTTTCTCCTCACCTTTTGGCTGTGAACTCAGCCGATCTAAAATCTCTAAAACCTCTTGTTCAAAAGCAACTTGGGCGCGATTAGTTTTGCCACCCACATATAAGCGATCGCCTTTTTGTAATGCCCATATTTGTGAATGAGAAAAGTAACTCATCACCACACCCAGCATTAGTAAACCAAACCCTGAGTAAACAATTGGTATGCCTGGATCGGCTTTAATTTGTAAGCCAGTGCTACCAATGACATCCAGAATTTTGAGTTTCACGCCATTGATTTCGGTGAACATCCCAGCACGGACAGTATCAACGAGTTTGCCAGTGGCGTCATAAATTAATACCATCCCTTGCAAGTCTTTAGCTAGCAAAGAGACACCCTCACTCAAATCCGGTTTAGTTGGAACCCATGTTCCCCAAATGCGCCCTTGTCCATTGGTGTTCAATTGCGCCATTGGTAGCTGAAAAATCGGGCTATTGTTAAATTGGACGCGAACACCTGCAATTCCCCAATCAGTTTGGTAGAAAGTTACGCCATGATAGCGCAGAGGCTCGTTGACAAAAATCTTCTTATGGTCAACTTCTTCTCCCTGCTTATTCAAGACAGACATATCCGAATAAAATTGATCGATGCCGCCAGATGGAGTGTAGTCAATCCAAAAACGATTGACGCGCACAGACCAATCTTTCGGAACTTGGGCTGCTGCTAAAGGGCCAGCATCGACAATATTTCTCACTTGAAATGTATCGCCACTGGCAACCATTTCCTGAGCCAGAAACCCAGTCATCGCCCCCCAAATTCCCCCGATCAGAATAGCTACGATGCCAATATGAACGATAATTGGGCCGATGCGTCCGACTATTCCTTTGCGGGCGTAGAGGAGATTTTCTTTTTCTTGATCTTGATAAATTTTATAGCGGCGTTTCTGTAATATTTGGCTGAGAGAATCTAGGGAACCAGTATCTAGTTCTGCACTTAAAGCTAACTTTTGAAATTGCCGTGGTTCTTCGTAATATTTCCAACGCTGGGCAGCTTTTAAGGCTGGTAACTGACGAGTAAATGAACAAGCAGTTAAGCTAGTGCCAAATAAAATGAGTAATGCCAAAAACCACCAGGTACGATATACGTGGTCTAACCCAACTACCTGAATTACCTTCCAAGTTAAGAAACCAAATAAAGCTGGATGTTCTGGGTAGTTAGCCTGGTAAAATGCGGGTGACTGACCTTGCTCAATTACAGTACCGGTAGAGCTAAAGATTGCAATCAATAGCAGTAGTGCGATCGCTAGGCGTAAGTTTGTCAGTACGGGCAAAAGCTCCTGTCGTAAGAACTTCCCAGGTACTGCCCACCATTTTAATTCTTTGGACGCCGAATCTTCTAAAGTCATTATGTGTAAAATCTAACAAAGGTATTGATATTAAAAACTGCCAAGGGGAATTCGAGAAATTAAGGAAAATACACCGAATCCTACTAACAGCGCCCCACTAACTGGGTTAATCCAACCAGACCAGCGACGCAATTCTAGTAACTTTTTAATTGAAGCTGTAAAAGTACCGGCCAAAATCAATGGTGCTACATAACCGGCTGTGTAAGAAAGTAGCAAAACAGCCCCTAAAATTAAGTCTTGTGTATTGGCAATCCAACCCAACAAACTAGCTAAAACAGGTGTGCTACAAGGGGATGCGACTAAGCCGAAAGTCAGCCCCAACAAATAAGAACGCAATCCGGCTGGTAAATCTGGCGAAATCCAATTCGTTTCGCCCAAGGATGGAAATTGCAGAGGTAGTGCTTCTAATAAGTTCAGCCCCATGAGAATGGCGATAATGCTGACGATAATCGGCAAACCAATTCCCACTTGACCGTAGACTTTTCCAACAAAACCTGCTATAATTCCTAGTCCTGCCAATGTTGTTGCTAATCCGAAAGCAAACCAAGTTGATTGGGCAGCTGCTTGCAAGCGGCTTTTAGCTTCATAACCACCGATGTAACCAATGGTAATTGGCAGCATAGAAAGCATACAGGGTGTGAGACTGGTAAGCAAGCCAGCTGCAAAGATGATACCAATACTCACCAGGCTAAGGTGTGTGAGTTGGTTAGAAACGAGGCTGTTAGCAAATTGTTCTAGTTGGTAAATTTGGGTTTGCAGGTTATCAAGCATGGGGAGTTTCTGAGCGGGAAATGCTTACTCTGCTTGAATTTTAGCTTATTTTTGGATGTAGAGTCAGCAGAAATGATTATCTGAACCTGATATCATTTAAATTTCATCTGCCCAAGGAAATGTATATAAAATACAATTAATCTCGGATTATCCCTGAAGAAGCACGGCTGGAGTATTTAACATAATGATTGTATTACCCGGATTTTAGATTGTCACTTCGTTAAAAGCAGTCATATACCGTGGAATTCAGATTAAATATCACTGTCCGGTAATTATCAAAGGGCTACGTCCAGAACAGTGTACACCCAATAATATTAAACAACTCAAACATCAGTCATCGCTCACGCCCATCTCTACGAAGCTGAACGAACGGCATGAAGCGCTGCTGAATTAGCAAACCGCATCAAAGATGAATTTCTAGCTGTGCTGTCCCATGAGCTGAGAACACCGCTCAACCCGATTCTGGGTTGAGCAAAACTGATGCAGTTTAGGTTTAGGATTAGCGATCGTCCGGCATGTAGAACTTCACAGGGGAACTGTTCAAGCCCAAAGCCTGGGCGAACAACAAGGAGCAACTTTCACCGTCAAAATTCCATGCTTACAGGATACAAAAGATAACTCCTCACTTGTGGAAGATCAGTCCTAACCCTTGTCTGGCTTAGAGATTCTCGTGGTGGATGATGACGCAGATATGCGAGAGTTTTTGCCTTTCATGCTGGAGCAATATGGTGCAACTGTGACTGCTGTCGCCTCAGCCATTGAAGCTTTAACTGCGCTGAGTCAATCCCAGCCAAATTTGCTCATTAGCGATATCAGGATGCCAGAAATGGATGGTTACATGCTGATGCGACAGGTGAGGAGTTTGCAACCAGAGCAAGGGGGGACAATTCCAGCGATCGCCTTAACTGCTTATGCTGGAGAGATAGATCATCAGCAAGCGATCGCTGTCGGATTTGAACAGCATATTTCTAAGCCTGTAGATCCAGAGGAATTGGTGAAGGCGATCGCGTTATTAGACTTATTGAAACAGAATAAAGGCGTCAGTCGTCAGAATTCAGCATGAATTCTGTACGAGTCGCGGATCTGAATCCCTCACGAAGAGTGATTCTGACTTCTTCAATACCAAATTGACGATCCCCAAAAGACTTTGTAACCAGTAGCAGGGGTTCGGAGTATTACTGCATCTGTACTGTGGTCATAAGTAATTGACTTCCACCTTACTTCTCAGGATGACGCTAGCCAAACAAGCGATTAAACTATGGATAACATTAAGCAATTGTTGCTTTTAGCACCACTTACATAAATTTAATTGCATTGTTACATCTAAAATCTCATCCTGCTATATACAAAATTTATTATGTCAGTGTATCAAGGAAGTTGTGGGGAGACTACCGATTTGATTATTGGTGTTCATAACCAAGAAAACCTCGAATTACAAGCAAATTCTGCTCCTGTGGGTGCTCTTGCCACAAGACAAGGAACTTTTTCTACGTTTCTTGCTCCCTTGACTCAGGATACTTTTAAACAGGTCGTTCAGGATGTCGAGCAAAAATTACAGATTGTGCATCAAACCCTGTCAATGCTGGATTCTCAGGGATTTGAAACTCTTCTGCAAGAAATGTTGCATTCGATTACCTTGAAAACCGGGGAATTACTGGGGGCAGACCGGACGACGATATTTTTATTGGATGAAGAAAAACAAGAACTCTGGTCGATTCTGGCTGAGGGAGAAGGCGATCGCTCTTTAGAAATTCGTATCCCCGCCAATAAAGGCATTGCTGGGGAAGTCGCCACCTTCAAGCGAGTTATTAATATTCCCTTTGATTTTTATAACGATCCGCGATCGCATTTTGCCCAAGAACAAGAAAAAAGAACTGGCTACCGCACCTACACCATGCTGGCTTTGCCATTATTGAATGAACATGGACACTTAGTTGCGGTAGTGCAATTACTGAATAAATTAAAATCTGGGAATAATCCCGATGTTCCACTTGCAGAGCGCATTGATACCAAAGGTTTTATCTGTGCTGACGAACAATTATTTCAAGAATTTGCCCCTTCGATTCGCCTGATTTTAGAATCCTCACGCTCTTTTTATGTAGCCACTCAAAAACAAAGAGCAGTGGCGGCGCTGATGAAGGCGATCAAGTCTCTATCTCAAAGCAGTCTCGACTTAGAAGATACCCTGAAGCGGGTGATGGATGAAGCCAAGGAACTGATGAATGCTGATCGCAGTACACTATGGTTAATAGACCGCGATCGCCATGAATTGTGGACGAAAATCACCCAGGATGATGGTTCCACTAAGGAGTTGCGAGTCCCCGTAGGTAAAGGCTTTGCTGGTATAGTAGCGGTTTCTGGCAAGAAATTGAATATTGCCTTTGATTTGTACCATCATCCTGACTCTGATACTGCCAAACAACTTGACCAGCAAAATGGTTATCGCACCTGTAGCTTACTATGTATGCCAGTATTTAATGCCGATCAACAGCTGATTGGCGTTACCCAATTAGTAAATAAAAAGAAAACAGGTGATTTTCCACCTTATAATCCAGCTGATTGGCCCAAAGCTCCCGACTGCTTCCAAGCTAGCTTTGACCGCAACGATGAAGAATTCATGGAAGCTTTTAATATTCAAGCGGGAGTAGCGCTGCAAAATGCTCAGTTGTTTGCCACAGTCAAGCAACAAGAACAAATGCAACGGGATATTCTGCGTAGTCTTTCCAATGGAGTAGTTTCCACTGATAAAGCCGGATTAATTATCGCCGCCAATGAAAGTGCCAAGCGTTTGCTAGGACTGGAGCCAGAAGACCGTTTAGAAGGTAAATTAGTTACTGATGCGATCGGCATCAAAGAAGGTGACTTTAGCAAGTGGTATCAAGATGCTTTACATGCAGCCGACTTAAAAGGCCGCCAGCAATATTACCCCGATCGCACACTCCTAACTACTGGTACAGAACAGCATAGTATTAATTTATCGATTAACACAATTGCTGATGCTAGCGACCAAGAGCAAGTCCGGGGGGCGCTGGTAGTCATGGAAGACATCAGTGATGAAAAGCGGCTCAAGAGTACGATGTACCGCTACATGACCCAGGAATTAGCCGAAGAATTGCTGAAATTGGATGATGCTAAACTAGGAGGCGATCGTAAAGAAGTTTCGATTTTATTTTCGGATATTCGCGGATATACCACTTTAACGGAAAATTTACAAGCAGAAGAAGTGGTGAGTATGCTCAATGAATATTTTGAATCAATGGTGGAGGCAGTCTTTAAACATAAAGGCACTCTTGATAAATATATCGGCGATGCCATCATGGCTGTGTTTGGTTCTCCCCTACCGTTAGAAGAACACGCTTGGATGGCAGTGCAAACATCTTTAGAAATGCGCGATCGTCTGCACGAATTTAATCAACGTCGCTATGCAGATGATAAGCCTAAAATTAAAATCGGCATTGGTATCAACTCAGATACCGTAATTAGTGGGAATATCGGCTCTAGTAAGCGGATGGAATTTACCGCCATTGGCGATGGCGTTAATCTTGGCTCTCGATTAGAAAGTGTCAGTAAACAGTATGGTTGCGACATTATTATTAGCGATAACACTTTTAAGCCATGCCAAGATCAGATTTGGGCTAGGGAACTAGATTACATTCGTGTCAAAGGCAGAAACGAACCAGTAGCCATATACGAATTGCTGGGTTTGCGTTCCAATCCGATTGAAAGCCAAAAATTGCAAGTGATTGAGCATTATCACAAAGGGCGCGAGTATTACCTCAAGCGGCAATTTTCCCTTGCTAGAGCCGAGTTTGCCAACGTTTTAGCCGCAGACAACCATGACAAAGCTGCTATGTTGCATTTGTTGCGTTGTCAGCATTGGTTACAGTCACCCCCAACAGAATCAGATTGGGATGAAGGAGTCTGGACGTTTCAGGAAAAATAAGTTTTAACAATTCAAAAATCAAAAATAACTAATTATCGGAACATGATATAACTTCTGTGGTGAGTCCAATGAGGCTTTAATTTAGGATGCTTTGCTATTATTAAGACTTACATACTATACAAATTAACCATAATATGTATTATGCGAAATGTACCTTTTAGGTGCTGACTGCAACCCTGATTTAGTCGTATATTACAAAGAAAGACTCCAGCGCTGAGGGCAGAAGGCAGCTATGTAAGAAGTATTAATAAAAACTTTAGTTGTGGGTCTAGAGCCGCACTAGTATAAAAAAATTGTGTCGATAGCGCAGCGTCAAGTTCCACGAGACACAACAGAGGCAGTGCGCCCTTGCGGGTTTCCCGACTTGTACTCCTACAAAGAAGCAAGCTACGCGTCTCTTTGAATCCCATTCGTGAGAGGCTAGCGCCTGCCGTAGGATGCCCGAAGGGCTGTAGGAAGAAGCATCTGCCGTCGTCCTTGGTTCAATCCCACGCTTTTAAGCGTAGGTTCATAAAAGTTTTCTGCCTTCTGAATATTTTGGGTGTTAGACATAGCTTAAAAGCCCAAATTTAGTATAGTACATATGTATGATGCGTAAATCCTAATTATTTTCTTAAATACTACATTTATGGATTCTTCTCAAATTGAAACAGGTGCGCCTCTTTCTATAGAAATTGCTCAGATTGCCTCACCATCAACAACACTTTCTCCGACCTCAACACCCAGCCCTCGCATCTCTAAAGATGCTATTCGCAGCAGTTTGAGGGCTTCCACTGTCGATGGTGTTTTCGCGGCAATTTTCTCTATTGGCACTGGCGGAGTTTTGCTAAGTAATTTCTTGGTGGAGTTGGATGCCAGCCCGATAGTGTTTGGTATGCTGGCTTCTATCCCGATGTTGGCGAATCTTTTTCAGCCAATAGGTGCTTACTTGTCTGAACGCAGCACTAGCCGCTTTCAGTATTCCCTTGGCATTTATGGGATTGCTCGGCTACTGTGGCTGATTTTAGTAATTGGCATTGTTAGCTTTAGTTGGGGATGGCTTAATTCCAACCAATTAGTGGTATTGTCGCTCCTGATTCTCGTATGCAGCCATCTTTTGGGAGGACTAGGAACTGCATCGTGGTTGAGTTGGATAGCAATGTTAGTCCCACGGCGATTGCGAGGTAGATATTTCGGGCTACGTAATAGTATTGCCAACTTAACCGAGTTAATCAGCTTGCCAATAGCGGGTCTAGCTGTATCACATTGGTACGGGGGGACTATCCAAGGTTATGGAGTGATTTTGCTCTTAAGCATTATCTTTGGAATTGTGAGCTTGGGGTGTCAATATTTCCAGGTAGATATAAATCCCCAATTACAAAATACTTATTATGCTAACTCATCTAAAACCAGTGAAATTCAGTCAGACTCGGCACCAAATGAACCTGGTGAGATATCTGAAGCAATCTCTCTGCCGCAAATACCAACTCCCCAAAACCAGATAGATAGCAGCATTTGGAAAAACTCTAATTTTTTGGTGTTTCTGCTTTATTTCGGCTTATGGACGTTTGCTATTAGCTTGAGTGCGCCGTTTTTTAACTTCTACTTGCTAGATACGCTGAACCTGGATGTAAGTTGGGTAACTTTCTACAACAGTCTACGAGCAGGGGCACATATGGTGATGCTCATTGTGTGGGGTAGATTTGCAGATAAAATAGGTAATCGTCCAATTCTAATTTCTACTGGAATTCTAATTGCAGTCATACCCTGGCTGTGGCTGAGGATGGGTTCTAGTCCTCTGGATCTTTGGCTGTGGTTACCGCTGTTACACATTTTCATTGGGGGTAATTGGGGAGCAATTGACTTGTGCAGCAACAATCTCCAGATAGAGATTGCACCACTGAAAAATCAGTCTCTCTATTTTGCAACAGCAGCAGCTGTTGCTGGGGCAAGTGGTGCTTTAGGAGCAACTATAGGTGGCTTCATCGCTCAATTTGCTGGGTCTTTTGGCATAGAGGAAGTGTTCATTGTGTCTGGTATATTACGATTAGCGTCACTTGTGCCACTCATTATTAAAAAGGATCTGGGTAGTTAGGTGAAATGGGTTGGCTAACAAACAGTGTTGGACTTTGATTGTGGATTTCTCCACCTCTGGGAAGAATTACTAACTTAATATCTACTTTATACTGATATCCTGAAAAACTTTTGTGAGAGAATTACAAAGTTTATATCAGTAAAGCAGGTTGCAGAAATAAGTTGTCAGATAACAGATGCGTTCATGAAAAAAACATTGAATGACTACAAGAAAGCTTCATCAAACTCGCATCTATATTATTGGAGCTAAATTTAAATTGGTTCAAGCTGATGAAGTCAACCCTGCCTCTTATTGCTCCAAAAATCGCTAATTATCAATCCCAACTCTTTGGTCTGACCAAAAATAGTTAAATTTTAAAATCTGAAAAAAGTTACGATGCTAAAGGTAGACACATCAAAAATCAGTCCCGAACAAGTTGAAGCTTTTGAGCGAAACGGCGTTATTTTCGTCAAAAATGCTGTGGATGACATCTGGGTAGAACGGATGCGAACAGCCGTTGAAAAGAATGTATTAATCCCTGGCCCTCTGGAGGTGAAAGACACCGAAAAAGCAGAAGCTCATGTAGAGCATAGCAGTAGCTTATGGCTCACTGATAATGATTTCCGTGCTTTAGCTTTTGAATCTCCCCTAGCAACGCTTGCGGCTCAAGTCTTGAAATCGAAAAAACTTAACTTTTTGGGTGACGGTTTCTTTGTTAAAAAGCCGAAACCAAACAGCCGTGTCGGCTGGCATAACGACAAATCTTACTGGCCTATACAAGGCGAGCAGTGTTGTAAAATTTGGCTGGCTTTAGATAGTGTCAACCAAGAGAATGGTAAATTAGAGTACATCAAAGCCTCTCATCTATGGGGCAAGGAGCTACGTGAAGGATCTGACCCTTCGTGGTTTGTAGAGCCAGAGCCTCACGAAATTTTATCTTGGGATATGGAGCCTGGAGATTGCTTGGTTCATCATTTTTTGACAATTCATCATTCAGTAAGAAACACATCCTCTACACGACGACGCGCAGTGGTGATTAATTGGACTGGCGATGATGTTACTTACGATCGCCGCCCCAATGCTTGGCCTTTCAGACCTCTTGAAGAAATTGATATCCCAGAATTTGAGTCACTCAAAGCCAAAAAATCTGGGGAGCCATTAGACTGCGATATCTTTCCGAGGATTGAACTGCATCGCTAGTCTGTAATTTAAAGGTGGTTGCTGCTATTGTTAAGGATGCGATCGCTATACAAAATTTTATAGTGATTGTCCTCAACTATGTAGCAACCATAGTTGAAATTTATTTAGCTAAGTTTAGCAAAATGTTAAGTGAGTACTAGGATGTAATTTTGTCAAGTTCATCAAGAATATTGCTATCTGTATCGATGTCAAATTTCCGAGCAAAATGAGCAGATGATGCAACCAAATTAGGCAAATCTTCCATTAGCAATATTTTTGGATGAGGGCCTCCAGTTGACCAATCAACATATCGCCGACAGTCATTTTTTAGTTTCAGGTGAGGTGCATTACCAAGTATAGTTTGAATATACGCCTCCTCTGGATACTTGAGCTTACTGTAATGTAAGCTTACGGCATTTTTCTGTCCGTGGAAATCGATAATATACTCAGCAGCTTTGCGATTGGCACAAAACCATTGACTTCCACTGAAACAAGCAAGTTCCTTTGAAAAAGGAAGAAAAGCTTTCGTTAATAAAGGATGTTCTATGCGTATTTCTATATTCAGTTGACCAAAGTATTTTTTTAAGTAATGAAAAGAAAACGACTTCGTACAGTATCGTTCATAAGAATTTTTTAGCCACAACATGCCTTGTATTACATTATGTTTATAAATTTCATATGTGATCTGCTCATGCTCAACATAAGCATCGTATGGACTTGAGGCTAGCTCATCCAATATTTGCTTTGCGGTTTTAATAGGATAGTCTGATGCACTAAGGTATACAAACCAATCTGGTGGATTCGGTATCTCGTACATTAGTTTAAGTGCCTGTATTGTAGCCTCTTCAACAGAAAAATCTGCCCACTTTGTTTGGACGTACGGGCGTACTAGTAAAACATTTTTTGATAAAGTATCTATAGATAAATCACATTTTGAAAAATCATGATGACACACAATTACAGGATGATTGAACATCTTATTTAATTGATTGATTAACCTGTAAATTTGTAGAGGTTTTGCGTGTGTTAATAAAAGAAAGCCTATTGTTGGGCTGGTGTTCTCGTGCATTTGTTCAAGTTGTAGAGGTATTGATATTAAGTTGCATTCCACGAGATTACTTTTGAGATAACTATGGAATGTGATGATAAAATTACTTTAATACACTACACTATTACGCTACAATCTGGCAATAAAAAACTTTATGTTAATGAATAAACAGTTAAACCAACAATGATTAAGCCTCTATTAGTTAACACTTACGATCCCAAGGGAGGAGCAGGAGCTGCTCGTGCAGCTTATCGACTACATCAAGAACTACTGAGATTAGAAATTGATTCTCAGATGCTAATTCAAGATAAAAGAATAGCTGATTCTACTGTAGTCAGTTATCCTAATAAGGTAGCCAAAGCAATGTGGAAAGCTCGTCCGATGTTGGATGCTTTACCACTAGAACTTTATAGAAATATGCCACGGAATCCTGTATTTTTCCGGCTCCAATGGCTTCCTAATACAGTTACGTCGCAAATTGCTAAACTTGACCCAGACATCATTAACCTGCATTGGATATGTGACGGATTTATACCAATTGAAGCACTGGCAAAATTCAATAAGCCTATTGTTTGGACATTTCATGATACGTGGGCATTCACAGGTGGATGCTGCTATTCTCTTGGGTGCGATCGCTATACAAAATCTTGTGGAAATTGCCCTCAACTCGGTAGCAACCATAGCTGGGATTTTTCTCGCTGGGTTTGGCATCGTAAAACTAAAGCATGGCAAAATCTTAAGCTTACTATTGTCACTCCTAGTAATTGGCTTGCTGAATGTGCTAAATCCAGTTCACTATTTTCAAATAGCGACATCAGAGTTATTCCTCACGGGTTAAATCTCAGCATCTATAAACCAACTGAGCGTCAAATAGCCAGAAACTTACTGAACCTACCACAAAATAAGCAACTAATTTTATTCGGAGCAATCAACGGAACTAGCAATCCCAGAAAAGGATTTCATCTATTACAATCAGCGTTGCAAAAATTGAGCCAGTCTGATTGGAAAGATAAAATTGAACTGATTGTTTTTGGTTCATCTCAACCTGAAGATTCAGTTGATTTAGGTTTTAAGGTACACTACTTAGGCAAAGTTGATGATGAGAATAAACTAGCGCTTCTCTACTCATCTGCGGATGTGATGATTGTGCCATCAATTGAAGAAGTTTTTGGACTGACTGCTTGTGAATCCCTGTCCTGCGGCACACCTGTGGTTTCTTTTGATTCAACGGGACTCAAAGATATAGTTGAACATCAAAAAAATGGATATCGAGCGCAATGTTTTAGTTGTGATGACTTAGCAAATGGTATTATTTGGGTAATAGAGAACAAAGAGCGGCATCAAAAACTTTGCGCGAGCGCTCGTGAGAAAGCCGAACAAGAATTTGCGATCGAGCTGCAAGCACATCGTTACTTATCCCTGTTTGAGGAAATGAGTAAGCCCTCGTAGAGAAGCTTCTCGTAAACAAGCGATCGCTGCCTCAACCGACTCTTAATTAGCGATCGCTCACCTACACACTACAAGCAGAAAAACCTATACCAAGAAATTCACTATCAATTTTGCAACGCTTTTTTATTACTGCCTAACGTTTCATTAATAGCCATGATTAATAACTCATTTAGAGGGATTCCCACTGCTTTAGCCATAGAAGAAATCACACTTTTAGGGGCAAAAGAACAATATAAACCGGCTTCTAAAAACCAAGGTTCTCCCTCTGGGTCGATCCGGAAATCAAATAAACTGTAGTGACGACAACCCAAAGCTTGATGACACTTCTTAGCCACTTGCTGAACCTTTAGCGTCATCGGGTCGTTCGGGTCTACAATCCAAGACTTCTTATTATCTTTAGCAGCGAAACCCAAATTGCCATCGTCTGTTTGTTGGAGTTTATCAGCATGCCTGCGGATGGGTTTGGAGTGGGGGTCTAACAGATACTCTTCAAGGGGTAAACCCACTAGCTCACCGTCTTTGACAATGATGCCGCATCTGACTTCTCGACCGAGTTCGATGAATTCTTCTACAATCACCTCATCTGAATATTCAAATGCTTGCTTCAGAGCAGCGTCATAGTCAGTAGCATCTTTGACTAAGGCCATCCCTAATGAGTTATCGGAACTTACGGGTTTGACGATCGCTGGAGGTGTAATTGTCGGCGTATCTCCTTGGCAAAGCACTTCTCCACGAGGCACTTTTACCCCTGCTGCTTCGACAATTGCTTTGGTTCTGGCTTTGTGCGCCGTTATTGCCATGATATCTGGAGTATTGCCTACGTAAGGAATCTTCAGCAGGTCGAATAGGGCCCGGTATTCAGTCATTCCAGGGATACAAAACATTTGTGGTAACATGATGTCAATGTTTTGCGCTGTTAAAAACTGTATGGCATCAGACAGAGCCATAGGTTTGGTGTCAGCAATATCTTCAGGGCTGAGGGAGGGAGGAAATCGCCACTGACGATCGGGTGTGATGTATGCAATCTGAAAGTCATAGTGCGATCGCTCTACTGTTGCTGCCAAACAGTCTTGGGCGTAAAGGCGTGACAAATCACAGTAAAAATCATTGTATGCAGACCCAACTAAATGAAGGATACGAAGTACTGGCATGAATCATCTTCCTATGTACTATTAAAATTTATATAACGGTTATTGATTGAGTGACCAACAAGAACCCCACCCCCAACCTCTAAGAGCTTTTCGAGAGGGGACTATGATCTACTGAATTCTTCTTTAATTACGAATTATGAATTACGTAGCTTGCTTCTGGCTTTTGGCGAGTATTACGAATTATTTTAATCGCCACCTAATTCCACCAGTTTGCCAATGTTGAAGTCTATTTTTACCCATCCTTTGAGTTGTTGCAGATTTTTCAGCAAAAGCAAGGGAATTTGCCAGTGATGCAAAGTTAAAAATGGTATAGGGTCATCAAGACTGTAAATGGCATCAGTGCCTCGCAGTAGGGTATCAACCGAAGTTTGCAATTGTTTCCAGGAACGGATACCAGTTAGTCGCCAAATTTCGTGATATATGAAGTAAGTGGGCTTGCTACTTGCTAGGGGTTCCAGAGGTGCAGCTAGGGGAGTTTTACCAAGATAAGCGTCTGCAACACCAGGATGATTGTAGAACATTGTGATTGCCGAATGGGTACGGGGATTGCATTCAATGGCGTAAACTGTACCGTCCTCAGCTTGGATAAAGTCGAAAGAAACTTGCCCAGTTAGTGCCAAACTCTTGACGAAGTGTTGCACCCATTCACGAATTTGGGGATTTTCGACGTTTTCATAGTTGATTTGAAAAGCAGAAGAGTCTGAACAGCAATGTAATCTTAATTCCCCATCTCGCACTGTACTATGTGTGCATAATTCCTTACCAGGAATAAACTCTTGCATAATCCAAGGTTTTTCTGGACTAATGGGTAAACTGTTGACAAAGGCTGCTGTCTCTTCTGGGGTGTCGCAGGGAAGTTTGGTTAAATTTAAGCGGCGAACGGAGTCGTAATCAATACTTTTAAGAATATATTTGCGGGTTTCTTGACTAAAATCGAAATTGATAACTTGTTGAGGATCTGTAATTTTAAAAGATTTGGGAACAGATAAACCAAGCGATCGCGCCCGATCGGTAAGGGCAAATTTATCATCCAACATCTTGGTTATATCTGGATCAAAATGGAAAACTTCGCAGTATTCTGATAATGCAGCCTTTGCTAAAGATTCATAGTAGCTAGATACAGGACTGGATACAGGTACAAAAACGTCAACCTTTTCCTTTTTAACGATTTCTACTAGCGCCTGGATATAGCCTTCTGGGTCTGATTGCGGAGCCGGAACTGTATAAAAACGACTCACAGCTTTTGAAAATCTATGCCCAGACAACCAGTATTTATGACCTTCAATCAAAATAACTCTGTGTCCTGCGGCATGGAAGGAGCGAGCAAGTTGCAATGCTTTAGTCATCTTGGCTCCACTCACCAAGATCGTCTGAGGATGAGCAGCTACGACATTTTTTGTAAACGGCGAACGCCTACGGCGGGGCGTAGCCCAACGCACAATGCCCCACAACAAAGATATCAATACTATCAAAGCATTGAACGGCAAGGCTATTAGCAATAATGTCAGAGTACCGAGAGTCTTGAATAAAGCTATTACCTTTACCCTAACACCCGTTGATGACGTTGGGGATTGAGACAAAGATAAAGAAATTGATTGTGCCATAAGTCTTTCCTTTGTGTTTATTTTAGAGACGTTGCAATGCAACGTCTCTAAAAACTTCATTACACCACGCGTCTAATTAGAGTTATACCATCTCGGATGGGTAACAGAACTTGCTCGACACGAGGATCGGCAGCGACAACACGGTTGAACTGAGCGATCGCTTCACCGTTGGCGGTGCGTTGTTCGGGTGGTAGGTAAACTTGTCCCTGCAACAAAGTGTTATCCACACAGATTAACCCGTCAGGAGTCAGTAAGTTACTATCCAAAATGGTCTGGAAGTACTCTACATACTCTTTTTTATCCGCATCGATGAAGATCAGATCAAATACTTCATTTCTGGCAGCCAGCTTGTAGAGTGTCTCTAGGGCAGGTGCTACTTCCACAACGATTTTGTCGCCGTGGGCAGACTCACTAAAGCAACGAACAGCAAATTGAGCAACATAAGGATCTACTTCGCAACCTATAAGTTGCCCATCACTTGGTAATGCTTCTGCCATTGCTAAGGCTGAATACCCTGTAAACATTCCTACTTCTAGAATGCGCTTTGCCTTGGTTATGTGAACAAACATTTTCAATGTCTGTCCTTCAAGATGTCCTGAGAGCATCTCCTGCTCTAATTGACGCACTGTTTCACCATCGCTGAAACGCTTGCTCCAGTCTTCAACGCTAGTTTTTTGCGCCAATGCTGTTAATGCGCTCGATTCGGGGGTGGTGTAATCATCCAAGTAGGGATCTAAACCCGACGCTAATTGAACTCCCTGGCGCAGAGAATCTAATATCTCTACAGGAATGTTGTTCTCTTCTGCTAATTTGAGGGTTTTCTGTAGTTGGGCTACTAAGATGCTGTGTGGCGTTATTGGTCTAGCAGTCTCTCGTCCTAAAACACTCGTCATATCTTCACACCCCCAAGAGTTGAGCTTCTTGAGTTTCAATGTAGGCATCAATCCCTTCGCCACCACGAGGGTATTTAGCACAAAGACGTTTGTGTTCAGCTAAGGCAGCATCAAGTTCTTCACGAGTCAGATCGTTGACAAAGAAGCACTCACCAATAGGCCGAGGCATGGCTGCACGTTGTTTGCCGTCTCGCGTCAAGCTAATAGACTTGGTAGCATACCACAATAAATCCCCATCTAGTAGAGGATGATCGAGTGATAAACCTATACGACTCATCAAATCTAGGATGCGATCGCGCTCCCCTGTTGAAATATAGCCCCGTTGTGCTGCAATGGTTGCAGACAATGCCATATCTATATTGACCGCGTGACCATGATATAGGGGTATGTGAGGTGCTAATTCTAGGGTAGGACTCCAAGTGTGACCGTAAGCAATGACGCGATCAAGGTCTATTTCATGCAAGTTAGGAGTTTCTAACTCCAACATGGTTTTGATTGCCTCGTAGTTGAGTTTATGGGCAATCTCTTTAATTTCCGGTGTAGCATTCACATGTCCAAAGTGAGTGGAAAGCAGTTCTTCACCATATTCATATAGCAGTTCAAAGACTTCAGAGTTAGAAACTACTGCAATTTTCACCAACTCTGCCATCCCATTACGAACTTGATCCGTTGGCAAGGTTTTCAAAAATGAGAAATCTAGGATCACTTTCAAAGGTGCATGATATGCTCCCAAGCGATTTTTTTCCTTACGATGATTAACTGCAACCTTAATTGCTACACCTGCATCAATTAAACCAATCAACGTGGTAGGAATGCGAATGTAGTTACTCTTGCGACGGTAAGAAGCGCAAGCAAACCCAGCCACATCAGTAATTAGACCACCGCCGACGACTAAGACTGGTTCCTTACGAACTAAGCCAAAGTCCGAAAAAGCGTCAATAATTTTCTCAAAAGTTGCCAGGGTTTTAGCTGGCTCTGTAATAATGATTGGAAATACCGTCAGATCAATGTCATAGTGTCTAAAATATGACTTGATCTGATCGCCATAAAGTTCATGGACATTGGCATCAATTACAGTCAGACAGCGACCAAATTTTGCATAGCTCTCTGCGATTTCTCTGTTTTGAATATCAAATGCACCGTTCACATAGACAAGACTAAAATCGATTTTTTCGTAACCTTGCACGTGAAACGCAGCTTCTGTAGCTTCAAATGATGCTTGAACTTTATTCATGTGTGTTGACCTGATTCCAATTTAAAAGTTGTGAGATTTCGGTAATAATTGCGATTTACCCTAATGTATGCCAGCAGGAAATAATGCTCTTTATCGTTTGAGAATAAAGACATCATTAAATGAGCTTTCAATAAAAAGCTTACTTATATTTATAACTGGCAATGTTATTAAAAAACACCATTCATGGGAATAAATTCTGTAGGTGGGCTAGTCTCTAATTTAAGATAGCCTCTAAACTAGTCAACTAGTCCCACTAGCAAGATTTTGCCATAATACTTGCATTTTTTATTTCGGGATTATTAACTTTAGAGAGAGGAAAATTTCTCTTAATTGAGGTTTATTCCACTATGTTTAATTTTAGTGGCTTTCCAACTGTACGATTCTGCAAAAATTCTAGCCTATAAAACTGAGCGTATCGTTGTTCTCCTAGCTTCAATTTGAGATTATAACCCTGATTAGTCGTTAGTTCGCTGTTTTTTAGCATTAGTATCAAACCTTATATCGCTAAACTCGCTATCTTCTATTTGCTTCAGAATAACAGTGGACTTGTAGGAAGTTTATCTAAATTTTATTAACTCCACTATGTTTGTCTTTAGCAACTTTCTAACCATTAGACTTTGCAAAAGTTTTATCTTAGTAAACTACTCATATTGTCTATCTCCAGGCTGATATTTTAGATTACAGGCATGATTAATTCTCAGCTAGCTGTTTTTTAGCATTAGTCTCAAACCATAAAATGGTTAAAAACGAACATGACTCACTACATTCTATTCAGAATGCCAGTATAATTCTTTTTTCATTTAATCAAGTTACTGCTCAGTATTCAACATACCTACCTCGGTAACTTCTAAAAATTCAGAATTTAAAAATCTCTGAGTTTCTAGTAACAAAACTTTAACTTTATTTAAGCAACAGTTGTTTGTTAAAAATTTCTAAGTTTGCTTGAATTGCCTTGAAAGTTCTAAATTAGACTATCTTAGCTTAATTTAGCAGATAATTTACCATTGGTAAATTAAAATTACAACACAAATCATAACATTAGAACAATAGAAATCATAACATGTGTAAATATATTTAAGTCAATCCACCATGCGAAGTGTACTGAATAACAATGTATTTTTAAA
>NZ_CAXTNP010000071.1:0-1321 GCF_964245575.1 uncultured Nostoc sp.
GTAGAATTAAGAACCAATCCCCAATCCCCAATCCCCACTTTCAAGAAGAAACAACCTTCAGATGTGGGACATGAGATAAATAGTTTGAGGCAATAACTCGATTACGTCCAGTAGTTTTAGCTTGTAGCAAGCATTGATCGGCACGATGCAACAAGCTCTCTCCTTGATCGTCATCCTCAGCTTGCAGACTGGCTGTGCCCAGACTAATGGTGATATTAATTGTCAGTTTATTGCTGAGTGAAAATGGTTCCTCGCAGACTACGCGATTGAGACGACGGGCGACTACTACTGCTTCCTCTGCGGTAGTGTTAGCCAGAAGAATTACAAATTCTTCGCCACCATAGCGAAATGCTGTGTCTTGAAAGCGCAGATTGTGTCGCAGACGCTGACACAGCAACTGCAAAATGCGATCGCCAACTAAATGCCCGTGAGTATCATTAACTTTCTTGAAATGATCTACATCCAGAATAATCAAACTCATGGAAGTCTTTTGACTTTTAGCTTTTTTTATTTGTCTGGGTAAGTCCCATTCTAAAGCACGACGATTATTTAATTCTGTCAACGGATCAGCTAAGGCGATCGCTGATAACATATCATTTGTGCGAATCAAATCTCGGTATTTTTCTGCTTTTCGCAAGCCAACAGTCAATTGAGCAAGTATTAGTCCATCATTGACGGTCAATTCTGCCAAGCTATGGTCTGTTTTTTCATCAAGAAAATGCCAAATATAAGCATCGGCTCCTTGCTTTAATGCCGCAGCACTCATCTCTAATTCTCTGTACCAACCCTTATTTTTATCAGTAAGCTGCTGCGGACGATCCTCGAAGAGAATAGAGTATATCCAGGATAGTTTTGTCTGGTCTTTCAACCAACTGCAAAGTTCCATACTGCCATCCAGACTAGCCTGCACAAGTATTATATCGGGGGGCGTCATTTTAATCCGCGACACTGCTTGATTAAGATTATCTATAACTTCTACACTAAAAGCAGTCGTATAACGGATCTGATCTGGAAGTGTGGCGATAAAGTTATTTTTTCCAAAGACCAGAATAGACATATTCATTGCTTTATTTTTTCCCCTATTTAACTTTTAAAGAGATTAACTTTCTAAGACTTGCTGCTCTTGTTGGCTAATACCAAATATGATTTTTTAAGTGGAGTTATAATATTTGCTAATATATTATTTTGTCACCGAATCTACAATATTTTTACAATTTGAATCTCCTCTTTAGACTTTCTCTTTACTACTACCGTTTCTGAAACCTTCTCTTATGACAACTAATGTCTTCTTTACTGTATGTTTTTAAAACCGTAATAATAC
>NZ_CAXTNP010000071.1:1331-29075 GCF_964245575.1 uncultured Nostoc sp.
ACTGAATATTATTGAAATTTATAAAAACTGTTTCTGTAGTTTCTTAAGTGTTCTTCTCCTCAATTAATTACCAAAATAAAAAATTTGTAATAACTGTAATATTAGGTAATTAAATTTATTCCTCAAAAGAAAAATAAAAGTTGTAAACTTTTTTCATCCAATTAGAAAAGCCAAAACTATTTAATTGAATTAAAAATGTTATTAACCAAACAGTAGTTAAGCCTTTTTCTTTAAAAAATAGGCTTTTATGAAGTATCAAGGTAGGGTTGAATTGCAAAAAAAACGCGAATCAAATAAATAGTAAAAGTCGTCACTACTAAGGCAGTAAGCTTATAGCACTAACCTACCCTACAATTTTAAATGGAATTTTTTGGGTAAAAATTCACAATTGAAGTGAAGTTCCATAATATGTTATTAGAAGAAACAAATGGTTTCTGTCTAGACTTTTGGGGTCTTGGTTTATTTACTTAATTCCCATCTTTTTTTGTTTACCGCAACCTCACAAATCTAGAAAACAAAGCTAAATAAAAGAGTTTATGTTAAAACCTGCCCCTAACGTAGGGAAATTAGTTCAATTTTGCTCGGATAAAGGGCGGAAATAATAGAAAAAATTTTGTTATCATACCCTAAGATATGAAAATCTAAACTTATGTGAAAAGCTAGAATCTGATCAATAACCCTCAACTGTATAACCAGCAGCAACAATCACCTGTTTGATTGACTCCTCAGAAGCTGCGGATTCTACCGTGACAGTTTTGGCATTAACATCGACATCCACCTTGGCTTCAGGTTCCATAACGTGGATGGATTCAGTAATTGTTTCTGCACATCCTTGACAAGCAATATTTGATACTTTCAGTCTCAGTGCCATTTGTTACCTCAGTAGGGAACATTTAAATTATTTCTTAAGGATTAATCTTAACCATTAAAATGCGATCGCGCATCTTACTAAAGTAATGTAGTAGTGTAAAAGCATCCTAGTAACTGCATATAGCTTACCGATTGGCACAATTCGCTGGCAGTAATACGAAACAAAATGCAAGAATATATAAAGCTATTTATGAAAATACACCTACCTAGTGCCGCTACGCCCAAGTCTAAAGTCTAAAGTCTAAAGTTAAAAATACCTATGTCTTCAAATCCCCAGTACCTAAGCGGTAACGAAATTCGCAACATATTTCTTGACTTCTTTGCCCAACGGAATCACCAAATTCTCCCAAGTGCCTCCCTCGTGCCAGAAGACCCAACCGTGCTGCTGACGATCGCGGGGATGCTACCATTTAAGCCGATATTCTTGGGGCAGCGCACACCAGAATTTAAGCGGGCTACGACTTCGCAAAAGTGTATCCGCACCAACGATATCGAAAATGTTGGACGCACCAAACGGCATCACACCTTTTTTGAGATGCTGGGTAACTTCAGCTTTGGTGATTATTTTAAAGAACAAGCGATCGCTTGGGGTTGGGAAATCTCTACACAAGTCTTTGGCTTCTCCCCTGAAAATCTTGTCGTCAGCGTTTTTGAAGATGATGATGAAGCCTTTGGAATTTGGCGCGATCAGATCGGTGTGCCGATAGCGAGAATTAAACGCTTGGGCGAAGATGATAACTTTTGGGTATCTGGGCCGACTGGGCCTTGTGGGCCTTGTTCAGAAATTTATTACGACTTCCACCCAGAACGCGGTGACGAAAATATAGATTTAGAAGATGATTCCCGGTTCATTGAGTTTTACAACCTCGTCTTCATGCAATATAACCGGGATGCTTCCGGGAATTTAACGCCACTGCAAAACAAGAACATCGACACCGGCATGGGTTTGGAGAGAATGGCGCAAATTCTCCAAAAAGTTCCCAATAACTACGAAACTGACCTGATTTTCCCAATTATCCAAACAGCCGCCCAAATTGCTAGTATTGATTACCACAAAAGTGATGAGAAAACCAAAGTTTCTCTAAAAGTTATTGGCGATCACGTTCGTTCTGTTGTCCACATGATTGCTGATGAAATTCGCGCCTCCAATGTGGGACGGGGTTATGTGCTGCGGCGGTTAATTCGGCGCGTGGTGCGTCATGGGCGATTAATTGGGATTTCTGGAGAATTTACTACCCAAGTTGCTGAAACTGCGATCGCTCTTTCGGAATCAGCTTACCCCAATGTGCGTCAACGGGAAGCGGCAATTAAAGCTGAGTTGCAACGGGAAGAATCCAATTTCCTCAGAACTCTGGATAGAGGCGAAAAACTGCTAGAAGAAATTATCCAAGAGGTGAAACAGCAAGGGAAAACTCAAATTAGCGGTGAAAGTGCATTTACCCTTTATGACACCTACGGATTTCCCCTCGAACTTACCCAAGAAGTTGCCGAAGAAAATAATCTCACAGTCGATGAAGCGGGATTCGATGCCGAAATGCAAAAGCAGGTGGAACGCGCCAAAGCAGCACATGAAACCATCGATTTAACTGTGCAAGGTTCACTCGACAAATTAGCAGAACACATCCAAGTCACCGAGTTTTTAGGCTATGCCCAATCGGCGGCGACGGCAAAAGTCGAAGCGATTTTGGTAGAAGGTGTTTCCCAAGAGGAAGCAGAAGCGGGGACACAGGTGCAAATTGTCCTTGACAAAACGCCATTTTATGGTGAATCTGGGGGACAAATCGGCGATCGCGGTTATATCTCTGGTGATGGTATCGTAGTTCGGGTGGAAGACGTGAAGAAAGAATCTGATTTCTTTGTTCACTTCGGACGCATCGAACGCGGTACATTGCGCGTAGGCGATCATGTTACAGCCCAAATTGATCCGGCTTGTCGCCGTCGCAGCCAAGCTAACCATACCGCAACCCACCTGTTGCAAGCGGCTTTGAAAAAAATTGTTGATGATGGCATATCTCAAGCTGGTTCCTTAGTTTCCTTTGACAGATTGCGGTTTGACTTCAACTGTCCGCGTGCGTTAACAGCAGAGGAAGTCCAACAAATTGAGGAACAGGTGAACACTTGGATTGCCGAAGCACATGCTGCAAAGGTGGAAGTATTACCTTTAGCAGAAGCGAAAGCTAGGGGTGCTGTTGCCATGTTCGGGGAAAAATACGGCGAGGAAGTGCGCGTGATTGACTTCCCCAACGTATCAATGGAACTGTGCGGTGGAACTCATGTGAGTAATACGGCTGAAATTGGCGTGTTCAAGATTATCTCAGAAGCTGGTGTGGCTTCTGGGGTGCGGCGCATTGAAGCTGTTTCGGGGCCAGCAATACTAGATTATCTCAACCTGCGGGATAAAGTAGTTAAGGATTTGAGCGATCGCTTTAAAGTTAAACCTGAAGAATTACCAGATAGAATCACAAGTCTGCAAAGCGAACTTAGAAATAGCCAAAAGGAATTGGAAACCTTGAAGGTACAGTTAGCGATCGCAAAATCTGACAGCTTGCTGCAAACAGCCGAAACTCTAGGCGATTCTAAAATTATCGTCGCCCAATTAGAAGATGTTGATCCAGAATCATTGAAAACCGCAGCCGAACGCTTGCTGCAAAAAATCGGAAACGGTGCAGTGGTGCTGGGTTCTGTTCCGGAAGCAGGGAAAGTTAGTATAGTTGCAGCTTTTAGTCCAGAAGTGAACAAAAAAGGTTTGCAAGCTGGTAAATTTGTAGGTGCGATCGCTAAAATCTGCGGTGGCGGTGGCGGTGGAAGACCGAACTTAGCCCAAGCAGGCGGGCGCGATGCGAGTAAATTACCAGAAGCGTTGAAACAAGCCGAAAGTGAGTTAAAATCCGCGTTGGGTTAACCATCTTGCTGCTTCAACGAGAGAGACAAGTGTAGCGCACCAAGCGAATTGGTGCGTTACGGCTTCGCCTAACACACTCTACATTTTAGGTTATGGTTATAAAGATTATTGCTGCTCATCTTCTACGTAGTCATCATTAGGAGATATTACCCAACCAAAGTTTAGAAGTAGTTTTACCATTTCTTTGTCAGGCTGCGCCAAACTCTTTTAACTTCTTTCTTCCTTTGTGTCCTTTGCGCCCTTTGCGGTTCGTTTTTCTTTATTAGACATCTCCAAAAATGAATTGTTTTGACGTAGCACTGCTACGTCTCTACAAGGGTTCTGGATAATGCATATTTAATTTTCAAAGATGTCTATTATACTTAGATATAGGGTTCCCACTAATCGCCCTAAAGATGGGTTGCGGATTAGATTTCAACCTTGGTGAAATGTTTTATGGCATCCCAAATAGACATACATTTATCTAACGGAGTTTTGCAACGCTTACAAAATGTGAAAGATTTTGTAGGTGAAAATGTTAACTCTCTAAGTAACTCAGCACAACAAGTCGGGGAATCTTTAAAGGCAACAGCAACTACAACGACTGATAAAGCAATTGATACAGTTACGACAAGCTTAGAACAAACTTGGCAAACTGCTGATAAATTTAAGAGTACAACATCGGGAGCAGTTAAAGATGCGATGGCATCTTCTGTAAGTGATTGGCTGATACAACACCCGATATTATTTAGGTTAGTTCAAATACTAGGTTGGGCGGCTAATCACCCAATTATTAGTATAGTGATTTTGCTATTTGCACTTGCTCTACTTTGGAGCATCATTAAAGCAATTGTCCGCTTGATTGAAACAGCTAGTTGGTCAATACTCCAAGTTCCCTTAAAATTGCTTCAGGCTTTGATTGAAGTTAGTTTTGTATCATTAGCTAAAGTTGGCAGTTTTACTGTTCAACAAATCACAGGTACTAAAACAACTGATAACCTGCCTACTTTACTACCTGAAAATTTGCAACAAAATAAACAACAGCGATTAGCAGAAATTTCTAGTCGTTTAGAAGCAATTCAAAAGGAACAACATGAGCTTTTACAAGAAGCCGCAGACTTGATTGCTACCGATACAATTGATATAGAAATATCCAAAATTAAACAGCTAAAAAGCGTTGAATCACATCTTGGCTGAGTTCGGCTGTGGAACCGGAGGCGACAATACCACCTTTTTGCATAGCGTAATAGTAATCAGCCTGACGGACAAAGTGTAAATGTTGCTCTACTAATAAAACAGAAATGCCTGTAGTTTCGACGATGCGACGAACTGCGGCTTCAATTTCTAGGATGATGGAGGGTTGAATACCTTCAGTGGGTTCATCTAAGACGAGTAATTGAGGTTCGCCCATTAAAGCACGGGCGATCGCTAATTGTTGCTGCTGTCCCCCACTCAAATCACCACCCATCCGCGAAAGCATCGTTTTTAACACCGGAAATAAGCTAAAAACTTCCTCTGGAATTTCTGCTTTTTTTACTGGTTTGCGTCTAGCTTGCAACCCCAGCAGCAGATTTTCTTTGACTGTCAACCGGGGGATAATCTCTCCTCCTTGGGGAACATAACCAATTCCTAACTTTGCTCTTTGGTCGGGAGATTTAGAGTTGATTAATTCTTCAGCTAAGTTAATTGTACCGCTACGGGGTTTGAGTAAACCCATAATTGTTTTGAGTAGGGTAGTTTTTCCTACACCATTGCGTCCAATTAGGCAAACCATTTGACCAGATGGTACGCTTAAATCTACATTGCGGAGAATATGGCTTTCGCCATAGTAAACATTAAGGTTAGAGATTTTTAGCATAGGGAAGGGGAGAGGAGACAGGATGAACTTAGGCTTCCTTAGATTTTAACTGCGGTTGGGTTAGGTGCTTTGATTGTGTTTTTCGTGACAAATCATCTCAAAATATGGCATTTACATGAGCAAACAAGAGGAATGCGGGTATATTTGTTGAAATTTGTTCAAAAAAACAGGTTTAGGAGTTTTGAAGCTAATTTCCAATTTCAAAACTAAGTTTCCGAGTTCAAAACTAAGTTTTCCAGTTCAAAACTAAGTTTTTAAGTTCAAAACTAAGTTTTTAAGTTCAAAACTAAGTTTTCCAGTTCAAAACTAAGTTTTCCAGTTCAAAACTAAGTTTTCCAGTTCAAAACTAAGTTTCCAAGTTTAAAACCAAAGTTTGCTAGGTCAATTAACTCAAGTCTGGGATGCGAAGGATAGTTGGATTAGGGTTTGTCAATTTTTGGCTTGCTTGATAAATGATAAAGTGAAATCTTGCATACAGACTGTTGACTGTCAACTGTAGTCAAACAGCCACTACTAATATTTTTCATAACTGAAATAGGGCAGTGGCCAATACGGTTCAGATAAGGTTTTTTGATGACACGCCGCTAATCGCAAAGACGCGATAAATCGCCGTCTTTACAATAATCAGTCCTTTGTCTTGACGGTGATTTATCGCGTCTCTTGCCTTGACCGAACCGTATTGGGGCAGTGGCTCCTCAACCTACGATTCTCTTTAACTGAACCGTATTCGATTAGAATGGCAATAACATTCAGTGGTAGTCTGTGTAGGGTAAAAAGGTAAAGCAAATGACCCAAACGACGAAAACTCAAAAACTGCTGACTTTTGAGGAGTATCTTACCTATGACGATGGTACAGACACGCGCTATGAGTTGGTGGATGGAGAATTAGTCGAGATGCTACCAGAAAGTCAGGAAAATAGCAATCTGGCGAGATTTCTATTCGTTGAACTACTAAAACATTTCCCTTTTTATTTAGTTGCTCACAAGGATACAGAAATTGAGGTGGCGGGGCGACGGGCGAGATGTCGTTTACCTGACTTAATGGTTCACACAGAAGAATCTTATGCTGCCCTTATCGGTGCTACTCGCGTCACCCTTACCCGCGATATGCCGCCGCCTGCGCTAGTGATTGAAATTGTTTCTCCGGGAACAGCGAACCGCGTTCGTGATTATCGTTACAAGCGGACGGAGTATGCCGCTAGGGAAATATTGGAGTATTGGATTGTTGACGCACAGATGCAACAAATTACGATTTGCCAGTGGGTGGAGGGACAGTATGAGGATAAGGTATTTACAGGTGCGACTTGCATGGAATCAGTGGTAATTGCTGATTGGGCACTAACAGTAGAGCAGGTGTTTAACAGCGCAAACCGACCAGAATTAGCAGGCGAATAGAAAGTGCAATCGAGTTTTTCATTCTTCCTGTTTTCCCAAATATACTTCAATCACGCGGGAGTCATTTTGCACTTCCTCAAAATTCCCTTCGCACAGCACCGAACCTTCATGTAAAACTGTCACCTTTCGGGCAATTTGACGCACAAATTCCATATCATGTTCAATTACTAAAATTGAATGACTCTGCGCTAGTGCTAAAAGCAGTTCGCCAATATTGTAAGTTTCTTCATCTGTCAAACCCGCAACTGGTTCATCAACGAGTAACAAATCTGGTGACTGTGCTACTAACATCCCAATTTCTAAACGTTGCTTTTCTCCGTGAGAAAGCAACGCTGCTTTGATGTCTGCTTTAGGAGTTAAACCGATGGTTTCTAATAATCCTTTAATATTATTCTTTTCAACAGCATTAGAACGTTCAAACAAAGTAGAAAAGACATTTTTCTTCTTGTTACTGGTAATTTCTAGATTTTCGCGGGGCGTTAAATTCAGGTAAATTCGAGGTGTTTGGAACTTGCGCCCAATTCCCAATCGCGCAATTTTATGTTCAGGTAAAGAATGCAGATTTCTTCCTTTGAATAAAACTCGCCCAACGGTTGGTTGCACTTTCCCCGTAATCACATCCAGAAACGTTGTCTTTCCCGCACCATTGGGGCCAATTACTACTCGTAATTCACCCACATCCATACTAAAGTTAAGCTGGTTTAAAGCCTTAAAACCGTCAAAACTAACAGTTACGTTTTCAGTTTCCAATATTTTCGCGTTCATGTTGCACTTCGGGGTCTTCTTCCAAGGTGGGATATGTAGCAATTTCTTGACGACGGTGGAAAAGAGAAATATTCTGACTACGCAACCATCCCACGATGCCGTCAGGAAGGACTGTGACGACTATCAAAAATAGTGCGCCTTGGAAAAATAGCCAGATTTCGGCAAATTGTTCGCTTAAAAAAGTGCGGGCATAATTTACTAACAAAGTTCCGACAATCGCGCCAATTAAAGTAGCGCGTCCCCCCACAGCTACCCAAATCACCATTTCAATCGAAAAAGCAATATCCATTGCTCTGGGTGATACAGAACCACTCTGAATCGTGTAAAATGCTCCTGCTATGCCTGCGATCGCACCTGAAACTGCAAACACCAACACCTTAAAATCTGTAGGATCGTAGCCAGAAAATCTTACCCGACTTTCATCATCACGAATAGCTATCAATAACCTCCCAAAGCGTCCAGTTGTCAACCAGCGACAAATACCGTAAGTGGCTGCGAGAAACACTACCGTCAGCGTGTAGAAAACAAATTGCGTTTTCGTATCGCTGACCGTTGCCCCAAACAAAGTTGTAAAATCTATCAGTCCATTTGTACCGTTGAAAAGTTGTTGTTGACCGTTAAAGAAGTTGAAAAATACAATAGTTCCGGCTTGAGTCAAGATAGAAAAATAAACTCCCTTGAGGCGATTCCGAAATACCAAATATCCCAACAATCCTGCCAATAACCCTGGAATTAGTACCACAGAAGCTATTGTTAAAGGAAAAGAATAAAAAGGTTTCCAAAACCCCGGAAGTTCCGTAACTCCATAAAGCCCCATGAAATCAGGTAACTCACCAGTAGGAACTTGCAGCTTCAGGTACATTGCGATCGCATATCCACCCAAACCGAAGAAAATTCCATGTCCCAAACTTAGTAAACCAGTATAACCCCAAATCAAATCAATACCCAAAGCTGCGATCGCCAGCGATAAAAATCGTCCCAACAAATTTAGACGAAACTCCGAAAGTACCACTGGCATGATAATTATAAAGAAGAGTGAGATCGCAACCACCACCCCCACCTCAATTAATAACCCTCTTCCCCTCTTCCTCATTCTTTCTTCGCGTCCTTTGCGTCTTTGCGGTTCGTTTTAAACATCAACAGTACGTCCCTTCTGCGGAAAAATTCCCCCAGGCTTCCACTGTAAAAACACAATAATCAGCGCAAACACCATCACCTTAGCCATACTCGTCGTCGCAAAAAAAGTAAACAAATCAGCCAAAGGCTTCACAGGAGTCAACAACAAAGCCAAAGTACCAGAACCAATTAAAAAATTAGCCGTACCAATAGCCAACGCCGCCACAATCGTCCCGGCTAAATTCCCCACACCCCCAACGACAACAACCATAAAAGTATCAATAATATAGTTTTGTCCCGTATTTGGCCCTACAGAACCGAGCAAACTAATCGCACATCCAGCCACACCAGCTAAACCAGAACCCAGTGCAAAAGTAATCGCATCAACCTTTTGAGTTGGGATACCCAAACAAGCACTCATACTGCGGTTTTGCGTCACAGCCCGAATTCTTAAACCCCAGCTAGAACGTTGTAAAAATAAATAAATTACCGCCACACAGACTATCGTTAAAGCAATAATAAATAACCTGGCAAAGGGTAATTGTACACCACCCAAAGATATCCCTGCTTGTAACCAAGTAGGCGCAGTCACATCCACATTTTGAGCGCCAAACCAAGGTTGAGTCACTGCTAGCTGATAAGTTTGACTCAATAAATTGCCCGTTGTGATTGTCACCCCCAGCGATAATAAGAATATTACCGCCACAATCCAGTTACGAACTCTTCC
The DNA here is from genome assembly GCF_964245575.1 of uncultured Nostoc sp. Classification (GTDB taxonomy): domain Bacteria; phylum Cyanobacteriota; class Cyanobacteriia; order Cyanobacteriales; family Nostocaceae; genus Nostoc. Next base: position 10,944 of record NZ_CAXTNP010000071.1, read on the forward strand.
CAAATCAGTGCGAGAATTTAAAATCCATAAACCTCCAAAAAAGAATAGAGAAAACAAGGCTATACCAATTATCAATACCCAATTTACACTGCGAACAAACTGCTGAAAAATCAAACTTACTCCCCAAGTTGCTAATAAAGTTTCTAGAGGGCGTCCATATAGATAACGAATCACGCCTCTTTCTAGAATTAATCCCACAGTAGCCGTGAATATAAAAGCAATAATCAAAGCCAAAAATATATAAACTTCAAACCACACCCCGCCCAATTGCTTACAGGCATTTTGGACAACAAATGTTGTATAAGCACCGAACATCATCAATTCACCATGCGCCATATTGATGACACCCATTAAGCCAAATATAATGGCTAATCCTAACGCTGCAATTAATAATACAGCACCAATACTAATACCATTAAATACAGCTTCTAAAAATCCTGCTAACACTTTTTTCCCCTATACATCAGCTTCTAGTTTTTAGAATTAGCGTAGGGTGTATTAGGCGCACATTTATATATGATTTGTAACTACAAACATTACATGAGCGCCTAACGCACCGCTATCTCAGATGGTGCATTAGGCTAAAGCCGTAACACACCCCACTTATTTCTGATAGTTTGTAATCGTTAATTAATTACGAATTATTTAAACTTTTTTGTACTTACTACCTTTAGCAGGGTCAGTCCAATCACAAGCAAATCCCTTAGTCTCTTTTACAAATTGATTCCAAGGAACTGGCTCAACTGCTGTCGGAGTAGCATAGACAATATCAAACAAACCATCTAGCCTGACTTGACCAATTCGCACAATTTTGGATATGTGATGATTAGCATCCATTGTCACTTTACCTTCAGGTGCATCTATAGTTTGACCATACGCCGCAGCACTCACTTTAGGTATATCTGTAGTACCAGCTTTTTCTACTGCTTGCTTCCACAAATAAACTGCAATGTAGGCTGCTTCCATTGGATCATTTGTCACCCGATTTTCACCGTATTCTTTTTTGAAAGCTGCGACAAACTTTTTGTTAGCAGGTGTGTCTACTGTTTGGAAGTAGTTCCAAGCAGCGTAGTGACCTTTGAGATACTCTACACCAATTGCTTTAACTTCTTCTTCGGCAATACTGACAGACATGGAAGGATATCTATCTGGCGTCAATCCAGCACCTTTCAATTGTTTGAAGAAAGCAACGTTGCTATCACCATTCAGAGTATTGTAAATTACACCTCCATTAGGCAAAGCTTGCTTAATTTTAGTGATAATCGGTGTAACTTCTGTATTGCCAAGAGGTAAATAATCTTCGCCAACTGTTTTACCACCTATAGCTTCTAGTTGAGCTTTAATAATTGTGTTAGCAGTGCGCGGAAAAACGTAGTCAGAGCCAACTAAGAAGAATTCTTTTCCTTTATTTTTTAACAGCCAATCAACAGATGGTTCTATTTGTTGATTTGGAGCAGCACCAGTGTAGAAAATATTTTTAGAACACTCCTGACCTTCATATTGCACAGGATACCAGAGCATGTGATTTTTGCTCTCGAATACTGGCTTAACATTCTTACGGCTAGCAGAAGTCCAACAACCAAAAACTACACTGACTTTATCTTGATCAATTAGCTTAGTTGCCTTTTCTCTAAAAGTATCCCAGTTAGAAGCACCATCTTCAGTAATTGCTTCAATTTGTTTACCTAAAATACCACCAGCAGCGTTAATTTCTTTGATTGCTAATTTTTCAGCATCGACAACGCTTTTTTCACTAATAGCCATTGTGCCACTAAGGGAGTGCAAAATACCTACTTTGATTGTGCCACCAGCAGTAGCAGCAGCAGGAGTTGCAGCAGGAGGTGCGACTGGACTCTCTGTAGCAGTTGGGGAATTATTCGCGCAAGCCTTGAGAAAAAAGCTGCTTCCAAAAGTTAAAGAACCGTAGAGCAAAAACTTGCGTCTGTTAAATTGTCTTCTCATATCTTTATGAATTTTCCTCTTGATGAATCAACTAACTTAATAGAAAGCTGACAATATCAAACTTTAAAGTGTGATAATAGTGCTATAGTTTACTAATAAAAAGTTATGTATTATACAAAATGTCTGATTTTTGTAATAAAAAAATAACTTTATATTAATCTTTGTTAAGTCTAGTATTGTGAAATTATTGTCAGCGATGAAGAGATAACTGGATAATAATCTCATCTTCCTTGCCAGATGCAAAATTAGCAAAGCGCTTTGCCAAAGGTGGTATTATCACCAAAGGATTGCTAAAACCAGAGAATAGATGAATGCTCTTAAATCCTGGAATACTACCAACCAAGGGCAGGCGATCGCTACTAAATGCCACCAAGCAATGATGCCAAGTTCCTGGTAAATTCTCTAAAGCTGGTAAAACTTCACCGACACTTTTTCGCAACCATTTTTCACTCGCCTCTGAGTTTACCTTGGCATAAGGATCTGTGAGAACACGGCTAATTTGACCGATGCGAAAGCTACCATCTTGAAACTGAATCGCACCCGCTTCTATTATTGGCGGTACTGGCTCATTACCTGGTTGATTCCACAATTCATCAACTTGAGTAGATTCAGCTTCTAGTTGAAATCGTTGCAGATTAGCTGGCATAACTAAGCTGCGTAACTGCACATCCACAGGTGGGGTTTCAATAATTTCTGCATAGGTAAAATACAGCTTGATGGGAATACCAGCAGATTTTAGTAGTTGGCGGCTGAGTCCACCCGCACAGATGGCAACGTTAGCACTATGGAAAGTTGCAGTGGTGGTTTTTACACCATCTTGCAGTACTTGCAATACTTGAGTAATCAGCATTTCACCCCCAGCCCGCTCAAAAGCTTGGATGTAGGCTTGTGCTGTTTTTTCTGGGTGAATATGACCGTGTTTAACAGTTAAAGCACCAGATATCGCCTCTCCATTTAGCAGTGGTTCCAACTCACAAGCTTCTTGGACACTCAGTAAACGGGGTGGAATGGCAAAATGATTATATGATGCAGCCGTTGCTTCTGGGTCATTCGCGGCTGAGATAGTAAGTAATAAATCTAATTCCCGAAACTGGATATCAGCGTCTAACTCTTGAGATAGGATATGGTAACGTGCGATCGCATCTTCGCACAATTGACGAGTTAGTGGTGTAGTACCCGACCAATAAGCAAGTCCACCATAACTATAACGAGTTGCATTCTGTGGTGTTTCATATTGCTCCAACAAAAGTACAGCAAAACCTGTTTCTACTAATTCGTATGCCAGTGCAGCACCCGCAATTCCACCGCCAACCACAATCCAGTCGTAGGTTTTCATATTAAATGTCTTTACGAATTAGGAATTACCATAAGTTGCTTGTAAACGACTTAAAAGATATTCTCCTGCAAGAATAGGCGGATAAAAAGGCAATTGTTCTTTCTGGCAACTCTCAAGACAAGCTATTTCTGTATCATCATTAGGATGACAAAAAAAAGCCATAGAATAACGGGACTGGTTTACCCTGCTATCACTGGGAATCATTACTCGATGCTTGGTTGAGCAAAACACATGATTTGTCCACCGTTGCATTAAATCGCCAGTATTGACTACTACAGTATCAGGAATTGCAGGCGCGGCAATCCACTCTCCAGATGCTGTCTGTACTTCCAACCCACCAACGTCATCTTGGAAAAGTAAGGTAATACTGCCATAATCGGAATGCTCACCAGCACGCACCTGTCCCGCTTTGGGTGATATCTGCAATGGGGGATAGTGGAGCGATCGCAAAGTATGATTTTGTTGATTGTGCCTTGTGATCAAAAAATCTTCTGGCAATTCCAATGCCAAAGCATAAGCTTGTAACACTGTGTTAGCAAGTTCTGTGCAACTATCATAAAAGGCAAGAATAGAAGCATCTATTCCTATAGCCGCTTGTTTGTTTACATTAAACGCCTCTTTCAAGTCGCCTGGTTTGTTGGGGTCAAGACGTTCTCTCTCAAGACCAACGTATCCTGTATTACTAAACTCATCACTCCAAGCTTGCTTTTGCTTCACCTCTAAGGGTAAATTAAAGAAAGATTTACTGTAAGCGAATACTTGCCTAATTAGGTCTTTTGATATTCCTGAATTTTGCAAGTACATGAAGCCAATTTCATGGCAAGCTTGATAGATTTGTTTGATAATATTTTGCCGAGTTATTGTGTTGCCATTGGTAAACGCAGTTAAATCTATTATTGGAATTGTAACCATTTATTATATATATTTAGAAAATTTGTGTTTTTGTTTTCTTAACAGTAGTATACTCAATACTTAGGTACGGAACTTTATAATGAATCTTGCTCCTTGGCGAAGCGCGATCGCCCATGCACTTGATCGCAACCGCAGCCTTGTTTATGCCCGTTACCTCCAACTAGCAACAGTGCAGCCGAACGGTCGTCCCGCTAATCGTACCCTAGTCTTTCGCGGTTTCCTAGAAGATACAAACCAGCTAAGATTTATCACTGATACTCGTAGCGCTAAAGCCGACCAGATACAGCAACAACCTTGGGCAGAAGTTTGCTGGTACTTCCCCAATACACGCGAACAATTCCGAATCACTGGCTGTTTGACTCTGGTAGGTAATGATGATTCGCACCAGGATTTACAGCCAGCCCGCATTTCCATTTGGCAAGAACTGAGTGATGCTGCACGTTTACAGTTTGCTTGGCCCCATCCTGGTAAACCCAGAGTTGAAAACCCAGAAGCCTTTGCACCACCAGCACCCGACCCCGTGCAGCCATTGGCTAATTTTTGTCTACTGCTACTCGATCCAGTGCAACTAGACCACTTAGAATTACGCGGCGAACCACAAAATAGAAAGTTTTATCGCCGCGATGAAAATCAAGAATGGTTTTGTGAAGAAATTAATCCTTAACACTCTCACCAGAGAATAAAACAATAATCTTTACTACACAAGTGCCAATTTTTTAGAACGTCCGCAGAATACAGGTTTTGCACTATGTGGCGAAGGTATGCTCCCGCTTTGGTGGGGTGGGGTTCAAATTGTTTGATTTATGCAAGAGGTCTTTTATTTATGGAGTTCAAAATTATTGACTTTTGACTTTTGACTTCCCCAAAGGGGCTGACCCATTCCAAATTTGATTGAATTGATCTGCCGACAACGACTGTAAAATACTGAGATTAAGCGGTTCTTTACTGATAAATTTGGCGTAGGAAGGCTGCAAATAGGAACGGTATTCAGGGCGGTTAAGGAGATGGGTTTCCAAAAAAGCTACGCTGAGGGCGTTGAGATAGGAATAAACAGGGGCGCGATCGGGGCCCAGCAAGGCAGTTGGCACAGGTAAGACATCATTTCCAGAAGTAGTTTCTCCGATCGCCGAAAAGTGGGTGGCGTTTTCAATCAAAGCTAGGTACTTATTAGAGTCAGAAAGCCAGGTAAAGGGGCGAATCTGCTCAGATACGGGTGGGGCAAAAATATCTTGACTACCTGCTACTAGCATTACCGGAATTTTAATTTGTCTTACTCCGCCCTCACCCAAAACTAAGCTGTCAATTGGATTAATCGCCATGATTACCTTGATGCGATCGTCTTTGAGTTCATAATTTCTTAAGAGTAATTTATTTGCTTCACACTGCAACAAGAGCGACAAATTAAAGGATGAATAATTAGGATTACAGTTTTGCCTCAGTAGCTGAAAGTTAATATTTGCTCCTGCTAGAGCCAAAACAGTATAGCCGCCAAGGGACTGACCGATCGCCCCAACTTGCTGAAAATTAAGTTTTCCTTGGAGGGTGGGATCAGATTTGTTCAGACGTTCGAGTTCATTGAGGAGATATTTGATATCCAAAGGTCGGTTGATAAATTCTGCTGGGTCTGGCGACCCTGCCAAACCCGCAAAATATTGTTGAAAGCGTTCAGCATTACTACCAGGGTGTTCCAGTACAGCAACGGCAAAACCATAGGATGCTAGATGTTCAGCCAGGTAGACAAAGGTAGAGCGGTCTGAGGCGATGCCATGAGAAATTACAATCAGGGGAAAAGGAGGCGAGGAAAGTTGTTTAGTGTTTTGTGAACCGGCTTCCGGCAGATAAATATCCACGGGTAGACGGCGTGAGCGAGAAATGTCATTTAGCTCGAAGGTTTTTTTCTGCCAGCGAAATTTTCCTGGCGATCGCAAATCTGGCTGTTGTGAGAAATCAATTTTTGAATTGGCTGCTTGGGCGATCGCTTCTTTTTGAAGAGAGGCAAAAACTTCATCCCTTTTTTTGAGCAATTGTGACAAGTCATCAACTATCCTTAACCCCTCTGTGAAATTCACCCGTACAGTATTGCTAGGAAATTTCCGCAGCAAATTCACAAGCGTTAAACCTTCTCGATCGGCAGCAGCCAAAATCAAAGAGGCACGTATAGCATAGAAGCCGTTCTGCCGAGACTCAGTAAGGAGTAAATTTCCCAACTGTTGCACCACTTCTTCGCCTATAGGTGAGTAAGTAACTTGAGATACTAATGTAGGAGTAACATTGAACCTTTGCTGGAGCAGATCCCGCAGTTGAGCGAGTTGTTGGGGTGTAGCACGGCTAGCATAAAATGACAAATTTTGATCGATTTTGCCAACTTTCGCAAAAGTTTCCAGCGAGTCCACAGACAAGGAGAATTCGCCGAAGGGAGGGTAATAAAAGCTAATGCGTTCAGCTCCCAATCCGGGAGTTGCAGTCAAAAACGTAGATAGCAAACCTAAACCCAGGTATCTCAGAAATTTTTTCATTAGAAAAACCCACTGTCTAACCCTGCCAGACAAGTTTAAGCAGGGAGGAAAGCGGGGCGGGATCTATACCGCTTTCCTGTTTACTTTGTTTATATCTATAAAACAGCTTATAAGCACAAGAAAGCAAGTATTTACAGCCCTAGTTTTTCATATACGCTTTAAATCCCTCACTTTCAAAGCGAGGTATGTACCAATGACCAATGACCAATAACAAACACATGAGTAACAAATTTTTCAGCCAAACAGCATCAGTAAGGCGATAATAGATATAGAGATCAAAATATTTTATATGTCCTTTTCCGCCTGCCCCTGTTGTGTTGTCGTCCTCAATCAACAACAACAAAATATCTCTCACCAAAACCAGTGCCAGGATGTGCCAGTTAACCCCAGCAAGAGCATGGTTAAAAGTTGCACTGTAGTTGAAAATGGTCGGGTTGTCGTTAAACCCTTACAAGCTCCTGTCAATCAGACTGTGGAGTAACTTTCAGGCATTTCAACTGTTTTCATCTAAAGGTAAAACATCGTGGAAGCGGTTATAATCAATGTAACGATTTCCATCGGGTGTGTGGTGGAAGATATCGACAAATTGATTGTTCCACAAAATTTCATTAGCACCATAACTATGACGGGCATTAACGACTTGTGCAACCGTTTCATCAATGCCACTCAAAGAGATGATCAGCATAGTATTTGTCTGAGTTAACGATTCTGGTGTCATCCCATATAGAGGACTAAACTCATCAATGACATGCATTACTGACCAGCTTAACGTGAAGCTAGGTGTTTGGTTCCTTAGCAGTTTGAGATCGTAGAACCGACGCAAGAACTGCCCTTCTATGGTTACTTCGTCGCGCATTAAGTAGACTCGCATCTGCGCCTCCAAAATTGTATTGCGACGCTTATTAGCGGTGCGAAATATCAGAGTTGGCATCGCCTCATGAGGTGTAATTACAGCAACACGACTAAAAAGCACACGGGCTGTAGGTCGGGAGAATCGAGCAAAAGCTAGTCCTGTCATCACAGCAATTCCCACCAAACCGATCATTGCTTCAATGGTGACAATAATGTTGGCGTAAGTTGTTTTAGGATACATTGCCCCATAGCCGATGGATGCTAGGGTTTGCACGCTAAAGAAAAAGACATCTAAAAAAGAGCCAGGTCGGGCGTTGGCAATACAATCTCCTCCTATCAAGTAAGCTAAGGCAAATAGAGCATTAATAGTTACATAGAAAGTACAGATCAGGATCAGAAAGCCAGTCCAGGGAATTGTTAGCAGCAGATGGTAGGGATCGCGCCAGTAGGAATGCCATGCACCCATACCCATAATCTCAAATTTTCCATCTCGAACTTGAATCTGAATAGGTGGGATCAGACGCTGTTTTTTCTTCAGTGAAAGTCTCTTCAGTCGAAATTTCATTGCAAGTAGCCAAAAGAACGGCAACTGCTTAGTATTTTGACATTCCACTTACCCGCAAGGGAACGGAAATTTCAACTTTATTTTTTTAAATAAACAAAAAAATAGGGTGTGCAATGCCCACCCTAACAATCAGCGAGAAACTAACTCATTTTTCAGGCTTTGATTGCTGACCTTTAGAACAACGGTCAAACCACTCCTGATATTTTTTCTGATGTGACTCATCTTCAACAGCGATGGTCACTCGCACCTGGTTGCACCCGTGATTTTGCTCTAGTGCGATCGCATTCAACAATAAACTAGCAGTTTTAGGTGAGCTAAATTCACCGCTTACCATTAAACCACTGCCAAAATGCTGAACCTCAAGTCTTTCTACTTCGGTTAAGTCAATGCCAGAAATTTCCTCTTGTCCTAAATCAATTTCTGCAAGTTGCTTGTGTTCTGGGCTAATTTGTTCTACAATCAACTTTTCACGCCGGACAGGAACTTGTATCATCCGGATTTCGATTTCTTTGCGAACAATCACCTCACCAACTTTACGCTTACTGCTTTTAACAACTAGTCGTTCTTCTAGTAAACGAATAATCTGTTCTTCAGTAGCCTCATCTAAATTTACTGGCTCAACTGGGCTATTTGTAGTTTGATAATTCACTAGTTGCTCAGTTGAGTTTTCTGATAGTGTGCCCTCGCCTGGTGTTTCTGCTTCTAAATATTCAGGCATATATTCGATTTCTGATTGAGTTAAGTCTATGAAAACAGATTTAGTCGGCTTGTCGATTTTTTTTATTCTCTGGCTCTGCAACCGAAATAAAGAAAGATGTTTATCAGCTAACTGCTGACCATATTCTAGAGATACTAGAGTTGGTTGATTCGCTTGCTTAGATATAACTAAGTTTAATCGACGATTAGCATCCACAATTAAATCATGAACTACTCCTACTATCTCACCTTGCTGATCGAACACAGCAAAATTGATCACCTTCTTTCTTAAATCTGCTAATGAGGTTCTAGTCTGAGAGTCAGAGTTTGCCTGTCCAATGTTTTTTGTCATCGGTTGGCTATTCATAGTGCAAAGTTTATGAACTGTTTTCTAGTTAGCTAAATTAAATATATCGATTATCTAAATACCATTTAGATAATTTGGCGAAAGATGTATTTATCTAACTCATATTCAGAGAAATATTCGCAATCCAAAATCTCAAGTTGTATCATTTATTGAAAGCACAGGTAAAGCTAATTTTACAGCCTCACCTGTACTATGTCGAATTAATTATTAGTCATTAGTTACTAACTAATGACTCTGTTATTTAGCGTTCTTCAATGGGAAGATTACCAGAATTCACATCTAACTCTTCACGACGCACGGTTTCTTGAGTTTCAACTGTCTCTTGATCCACCACTTTTCTTACTCTGACTTCTTCACGCAAAAATGCTTCTTTGCGAACTTCAGCAGTTTCTTCATAGATTTCTACGTGAGCAACTTCGCCTTCACGGAAGTCTGCTTCACGCCCAGAAACGGCAGTACCTGCATCTGCTGGAGTTACACGCTCAATCACAACTCGCTCTCTTTCTACTGGCACTGAAACCCGTGCAGTATCAGTCTCAACGTGCTTACCAATCGTTACTTCTCCAGTTTTTTGGCGGCGTTTGCTAGCAATTAGCCGTTCTTCATACAATTTCAGAGTTTGATGATCTTGCTCATTTAACCCGAATAAAGAAGGCTCTTGCTCGTAATTGTAGCTATCACGATTGTAAGTTGGCGTAACCGGCTGCTGATAGGTTGTATCCACTGGTGCTGTCGCTTCCAATGGTAATAATGGATCTGATGCTAATGATGCATCTACAGGTTGAACGTAGTCTGCGGGTTGGCGATATACCCCACGCACCCGTTCTTCATAATCATAATCAAGCGCATCGCGTTCACTGAACTCAGGTAAATCTTCTGCTTGTTCTCTAGTCAAGCCAATTGTGTAGACGCGATTAACATTATAGTCAATACGGGCACGACCAATTGGCAGTAGCACTTTTTTACCAAAAATCCAGAAGCCTAAATCAACGACTAAATAGCGGAAATGACCTTCTTCATCCACTAAAACATCGCTGACAGTACCAACTTTTTCATCAGTTCCTTGTGTATAAACCCCAAGTCCATTAATGTCCTGACCTTCAAATGTATCGCGATAGTTAGGTTCAAAATCTTGTAATTTGTAAAGTACCATTATATTTTCCTCAAAACTTTTCTTCCCATCTCCTAATAACTAACATTAGCCATTTAATTACTTATTTACCTCCTTCTGGCGAATGAATTATTTTAAAAGTTAAATTATCAAAAGTTATAGATAATATTATCTGATGTCAGAGTCAAGAAAATTCACGTTTCTATATCGTTGAGCGACGAGATGTAAATTTTTTCAAGCGTTATACCAATTGAAAAAATGATTGCGACAAATGGACAGAGAAAACCCAGATACACCAAGCGGTTTCCAATCCAAAATCTAAAATTGTTCGACTTGGCGTTCGCGAGTGCGTCTCCAAGAGTTGCTGAAGTCCAACATCAAAAATGGTATTAGATTCCCGGCTTCTTAGAGAAATCGGGAATCTTGTTGTTGAATACAAAAACACAGGCAAAGTTAATTTTTATCTTTGCCTGGATGATTGTTTCAAATAAATCTAGCAAACTAATTTATTGACCAACTACTTAAATAGCTTCATCTGTAGTGGTGTCATGTTCCTGCACATGTAAATTACCCTCAGTATCAACATCTAACTCTTCTCGACGAATGGTGCTTTGTGTTTCTACAGTGTCCTGTTCTACTACTTTCTTAACCCGGACTTCTTCACGCACAAAGGCTTCTTTACGTATATCAGGCGTTTCTTCGTATACTTCTATGCGTGCTACTTCCCCTTCTTGGAACTTAAGTTCATTGGGATCTACAACCTTTCCTGCTTCTGTTGGTACAACTCGCTCAATCAGAACTCGTTCTTTTTGAATAGGTACTGTAACGCTTGCAGTTTCTGTTTCAATGTGTTTACTAACTGTTACTTCTCCAGTTTTGATCCGGTGTTTGCTGGCAATTAATCGTTCTTCATACAGTCTAAAAGTTTGATGAGCTTGCTCATTCAAGCCGTATAAAGCTGGTTCTGTTTCGTAATTATATGTATTGCGATCGTAAGTTACACCGTTGCTTGGAGAACGAAATACACTACGGACATTTTCTTCGTAATCACGATCAATGATCGCGTCTTCTTTATACTCGACTAAACCTTCTACTTGCTGTCTGCTTAATCCATCAACATAGACGCGTCTTGCAGGATAGTCTATCCGGGAAAGACCAATTGGTAGTAATATTTTCTTACCAAAAAAATCTGAGTTTGTATCAATAACTAAATACCGGAAATGCCCATCGTCATCAACTAAAACATTTGCCACTGAGCCAACTCTGTCTCCTCCTTCGGTGTAAAGATCCAGGGCTTTAAGGTCGTCTTTGCCAAAAGTTTCTCGATAGTTTGGGTCAAAATGTTCAAGTTTGTGAAGAGGCATAGACTGAATCTCAAATCGCTTAAAAGATTTATTTCATATTGTAAAAAATATTTTACTCAGTTTCATCCTGCTGGCGACTGAATCCAATTGAGATATTTTATGGTTTATAGTTCATACCTTATGAGGTAAATACTCAAGTTGAACACTCAGGGCAATCAATAGGAGTATAACTAAAGTGATATAAAACTCTAGCTTCTGCTGGTATAGCGGTTCTCAGTTGAGTAGGTACTGAACCCCATTCCCAACCCCCTAAGGGACTGACAAATAAAAAAATACTCAACTATTTCTTGTAAAGTGGGCGACACGAGCGCCCATAGCTCAATGAAATTCAGGCTGAAGTTTTAAGGCTCTATGATTTGAAGCGATCGCCTGATCATATCGTTGTTTATACCACTTGAAAACGAAAGCTGAGACTTGCCCAATTATTCACATCCAAGATATATGAGTCGGCTGCTGTGCCGTTCATTTCCGCTTTCAGGGCGCTGGCGTTATGCAGGTCTTGTAGCAAGGCTTGTGCAACGTCTAAGGGATTCAACAATGAACCAATCGGCTGTTGTTCGGCTGTGGAATACTTAACAGTACTCAAGGCGGCGAGAGTTTCGCTAAAGGGGGCAGTACTAAAAATCAGTTGTTGTTCGTAAAAGCAAGCTGGGCCTGAAATCAGCCATTCGGAAGCACTATTAGTTTGGGGTAGGGTGAGGGTTTCACCTGGGGGGATGACGACTTGTTTGAGGAGGGGCTTGGTGTCGGCAGTGTTTGCTTCTTGGGGGGTTTCCCAAGAATAAAAGCCAACTGCTGTATGATTATTGTTTAATCCCAGCAAGATTAAATATACTGGGCGATCGCTCTGGTTTTCCACTCGATATTGCATTCGACTACCGATAGGTACAATCGCAGTCGGCAGAGACGCGATTAATTGCGTCTGTACTGATTTTTTTATCGAAGTTTCAGGTTTGAAAGTTCGTATTGTTTCACGCTGCATCACCACCTGTGGTGATATATCACTAATTATTTCTAAGGTTGCCTTGAGAGGCAAGCGGGAAGAACCTTGATTTTCTGTAAGTCGCCATAACTTAGCTGCAAACAAAATTGATAATTTGGGCGCTAACCTTTGCGCTGTTAATTTTACTGCTTCTCCTACTTCCCCGGCGGTATTGGGAATTAGTTCGCCACCAAGAGAAAATAGACCATAACGACTGGAAATTTCCTGTAGCTTGGCAAATACATAATCAGCTGGTTTTTCTCCTGCTATTACGGTGGATACATGGGAAAATCCAGCGAAGGCACTTGTCGCATCTACCCGCTCAATTCTTTCCAATCGAGTATCCAAAGCTATTGTTAAATTAATATTTCGGGGTAAAACCCGGACTGCTTCTTGGACAAATTGCCCGACTTGTAAGGGATTTGCACCTTCAATTTTGGAAATTTGCGCTTTTGCAGTTAATCCAGTGCGCGATCGCAATACTAATTTTTCTGTTGTTTCTAAAGTGAATCGAGAATTAACTCCGTAGTATAACAGCACTTGTGGAGGTAATCCTGCCAACCACAGATGGACTGTTTTACCGTCTTCTTCAATAGCACTCACCACGCCTTCTGCACCAATAATATTGTCTGGAAAAGAAGAGGCGAAACCTAACCCCCCAGCCCCCTTCCCTACTAGCGTTGGGGGAGAATTCAAAGCCTCTCTCCTGTTAGAAGAGAGGTTTTCCAGATTCCCTGGTTGCTGTTTACTACCCAATTTGGATAGAGAATTTTCTACATGGGAGAGGGCGACTTGAATTGTGGTAGCTGGGGTGAATTCCCACAAATACTGCGTCAAGGCGTAGGTAAATAACCCGGCACTAAAACCAGAAAAGAGTCCTTCCCTTGCTGGCTGGTTTGGTTCTGAGGTAGCTGCTAAAACAATCGGAGTGCTGGATTTGTGAGTTTTAAGTTGTTTGAGAAATTCCAGTTCTTCGGCTGCTAGCTTTGCTACTGACTCCTCAAGGGCGCGAATTTTTAATCCTAAGACTGGGCTAGGAGCATAATAGCTGGTATCTAATACTGCTGTTACTTGGTTTGTGGGGAGCGATCGCAATAATAGCAGTAGAGTTTCTTCTAATATATAGTTGACTATTTTATCATCTTGTAATTTCTGACTAAAATTAGCTGTCACCAGAACATTTTGCATTGGATCTGGCGATGTTTCCAATTTGACACGACTGCCATAGCCGCTAAAGTGGAAGACCACCACATCACCGGGTTTAGCTTGCTTGCCCAGGTGATCCAAAAAAGCTGCCTCAATGAATTCCCTGCTAGCTTGTTCCTCAGTTAACGTTAAAATGTCTGACTCTTGGAAACCAAAGCGATGAATCAAAAGTTCTCTTTCTAATTCCACATCCGTCAGACAACCACTGAGGGCTGGAATTTTCGGGTATTGGTTAATACCTATTAACAATGCCAACTTGCGCGGACTAGGTTGTGCCAAAGCCTGATAATAGCGATTTCCCAAAGTTAACCACTCAGCTTCAGTTACCCCCAATACCGCGAGTATTGAGCCAATTTTCTCTAAAAACGTGCGCCGTTTCATAATTAGCTATCAGCCCTCAGCTATCAGTTAGCAGCTTACAGGGCTGAACTCTGTATTGTAAAGTTACAAAAATGTGGGGAGTAGGGGAAAAATCAATTCAAAATTCAAAATTCAAAATTTAAAATTAAAGAACTTCTGCCTCCTCTTTCCCAATGCCCTAAGCTGGTACTTCTATCCGCATTGCCCGCGCCAACTCTGCTGCTACCTCTGGACGAGAAAATTCTGGTGGAGGTAACTCACCGCGCCGCAGCATTTCCCTGACTTTTGTCCCCGATAGGTGAATGCGTTCTTCTGGCCTGCTGGGACTGGTTTTAGATGTTGCCATCTGCTTAGTGCGCGTGCAGTAAAAAGCGTGTTCAAATTTCATCGGCACAATGCCTAATTCGTTTGGCGCAAATTCATCAAAGATATACTGAGCATCGTAAGTGCCGTAATAGTCACCGACACCAGCATGATCTCGTCCGACGATAAAGTGAGTACAGCCGTAGTTTTTGCGGACTAAAGCATGGAATATAGCCTCACGAGGCCCAGCATAACGCATTGCGGCGGGATTGATTGCCAAAGTTACCCGGTCTAAGGGGTAGTAGTGTTCTAGCAAAATTTCATAGCAGCGCATCCGCACGTCAGCAGCAATATCGTCCTCTTTTGTCGCCCCGACTAATGGGTGCAAAAATAGACCATCAACGATTTCTAAGGCGCACTTTTGAATATATTCATGGGCGCGGTGGATGGGGTTGCGAGTTTGAAAGCCGACGATGGTTTTCCAACCCTTGTCTTGAAATAGTTGCCGTGAGGCAACTGGATCGATTTGGTAAGTGGGAAACTGGGGATGAGGTTCGCGTTGCAACAACCAAATATCACCCGCCAGATTTACAGTCCCTTGGTTATAGAGTACTTGCACGCCAGGATGATTGACATCATTAGTACGGTAGACTTTTATTGCTTCGCGGATTTTGTCGTAGTGATATTTTTGCGTAAGTTGCAAAACTCCGATAAATTCGCCTATCGAGTTATCCAGACGGATTAAGCCGCCTTCTGGCAACGGTGAAGCTACTTCTTCACTGACCGATAGTGTAATCGGGATTGACCACACAAGACCGTTAGCTAATCGCATTTCTGTCACAGTGCGATCATAGTCTTCTTGGTTCATAAAACCCGTGAGTGGACTAAAAGCACCGATCGCAATCATTTCTAGATCAGAAACGGCGCGATCGTCAAGTTGCACTCGCGGCAAAAAGTCAGCTTTTGAGAGAAACTCTGCTCTTTGTTCTGGTGTGGCGATACGGTTAACCAACTGTCCACCGTGGGGGGCTATGGCATCTGGATTCTGACTCAACGTAATCCCCTCTCTGCTTTTACTGTTATTGTTTCAGATTATGTACTAACTTATCAAATGCTGGTACGTAGAGAAAAAGAGTTTAGGGATATAAAGGTCTAGAAACTGGGTTCTGGGTTCTGAAATTGGTATCAGCGCTCCAAGAGATTGGGGATATACCCTAACAAAAAACTCCCCTCAAGTGAATCAAGAGAGTCTAGATTAGTGAAGAGTTATTGCATTTCTAACAGTCCTATCACTTGCTCCAGTTTCATCTTAGCCATGTGCAAAGCTAGCAGTTTCTCTTGATCATATCTGTCTGGATAGTTCATTCTCCTTCCCTCAAGAGTGATTTTGATGAGTGCTGACTGTTCATCGGTAGGTGAACCCATTTCATCAATTGCAGTGCTTATTATCTGGATAGTGTTAAAGTCAGGAGTCTTCAATCCCCTTCCTTGTCTCATCTGCTGTAGCGCTAGTTGGGGAAATGCCATTAGAGATACGATGAAGCTCGTCTTGTAACCTGGGTTTCCTGTAGAAATTATATTTGCAGGACATCGCGGTTGTGGCAAGTCTAGTCTGCTGGCGAAATTTTCTCACAAAATGAAGCAGCAGGGATATTTTGTTGCTTTCTTTTCTGTTTCTGACTTGATTGAAATGTCAGATGTTAACCATGTCAATATTTTATATGCTATTACTTTGACTCTATTGAGTCAAGCCACTCAAGCTCAAATAGAAATCTCCGAAAATATTAGAAAATCTCTTTTAGAATGGTTCACTACCACTCAGACAGAGACAGTTACCAAAGATTTAAAATCTGAGATCGGAGTGGGTGGTGATTTCTTGAAAATTATCACTGCCAAGCTCAAAAATGAAGCGACGTTTCGGGAAGAAATTAAAAAGACTTACGAACGTAAGGTTTCTGAACTCGCCCGCAAAGCTGATGAAATTGCCTCTATTATTCAAGTTGCTACTGGCGGTAAGCAAGTTCTAATCGTAATTGATGACTTGGATAAACTTGATTTGAGTTTGGTTGAAGATATTTACAAAAACAACATTAATTCTTTATTTCTACCGAAGTTTCAGATTATCTATACAATTCCTATTTCGGCAATTCGCAATAGTGAATTACTCTCCATTCTCCAATCTGTTGTGTCTCGGCCTCAGTTGATGGCTGTTTGTAAGTTCTTCAATCCAGGAGACAGCCGCAAACCTGACGGAGTACCCAAGGAACCACTGATTAACTTGTTTTTGCAAATTCTTCAAAAGCGCATTCCAGAAGAATTAATTGAACCGGAAACCGCAAGGCAAATTGTCCTCACCAGCGGCGGTGTAGTGCGAGAATTGGTGCGAATAGCTAGAGAATGTTGCTCTCAGTGTTTGTTGCTGATTCGTTCTGAACCAGAACGTTCAGATATCAAAATTAATCAAGAAGTTCTGCAATTAGCAGTCAAAGATTTGCGGAATGAATTTGCCCGTCCCTTGGGTGAGAATTTGATTAGCATATTAGTAACGACATACAAAAATCTCACACCCCAAGATGCCAAAAGTGACGATTTTCTCTCGCTGCTGCATGGATTATACGTGCTGGAGTATGAGAATGATGATTTGTGGTATGACGTGCATCCCATTGTAGTAGAGATACTCAAGCGCAAGCAGCTGATTTAATCATGTTAACTGATGATCCAAAAGCAGAAAATCAACGGAATTATCAGAAGTTAATCGTAGCCCTAGAAGCCAGTCAGGGTATTCTAAACTTGCTGATTGCGGTTTGCAATGACCGCAATTTACGCGAAAAATTGATTCAGCAATATGAAACTGAACTTAGACAGCAGGATTTTCTTACCTATCGGATAAGGGTACGCAATCAAGACCCCAGTTTACGCTATGCGGTGGCGCAGTTAATAGAAGTAGAGCCAGATTTACAACAAAATAAACCTGCGGTAATTACAGTATTAGGTATAGATGAGTTGCTGTCGGTAAAGCTAGATGCACCCAAATCAGAGGAAGACAGGTTTTTTGGTTACTTACAATGGACAAGGGAAGCACTGCGACAATTTCACTTTCCGATTGTGTTGTGGTTAACTGAACCAATATTGGTTCGCTTGGTGGAAAAAGCGCCGGATTTTTGGAGTTGGCGGGGTGGAGTGTTTTGGTTTAAAGGGGAGTCTGTGCTTCAAGAATTAGCAAGCGTGAATTCACAATATATATCAAAGACGATACCAGAGGAACCAGGCGGTTTACCTCTAGAAGAAATTTTACGACTCATTGAGCAAATTGAAGCCCAAGAGAAAGAAGCACCATTACTCGCAACGCTTTATGAGAGTTTAGCAGAAGCTTATGAACAGCGCTATCACAGTCAGCAAGAACGCCAATTGGCAATTAAGGCATACGAAAAGGCGATCGCTTTGCAAACAAAGTTGGGGTTAAAGGCTGATTTAGCTAGTAGCTTGGAAAAGTTAGGAAATCTCTATTTTGAATTTCAAAATGAGGTCAAACTAGCTAATGATTGTTATCAACAGGCACTCTTAATTTACCAGGAAATAGGCGATCGCTTGGGGGAAGCC
>NZ_CAXTNP010000072.1:0-28848 GCF_964245575.1 uncultured Nostoc sp.
CCCCTCTGCCTCATCCCCCAGGAGCCTCACTAGTGGAAAATTGAGGCAATTGGGAGAGGGATAGGTCTTCAACCTCTGGTAACTTTTCTAGAGAGAGGGGAGTGGATTGAGTAGCACCAGATAAGCGTTTTAAAAGGCTAGGTCTGGGATCATGCAACAGGTAAATAATGCGATCGCCAATTTCCCATTCTTGGTTAGCTGGTATTACCTGTAAGCGTTCTTCTCGTTCTACCAATAGCGGTATCAACACCCCAGTCCGAATTTTTTCTTGGATGCGATCGCATTGAGTAGAAAATTCCAACTCATCTAGCGTAGTTGTCCCCAGCTTGACGCGCCCATCATTCAAATATTCATTCCAAGTTTTAATCGCTAAGTCTGGGATAAAAGCTTGATTAACTTTATTACTAGCCGAAGTATTCGCTTGCGGATCGCGGGGGAAAACAGCTAAGACGCGCGGCGGCTTAAATTCCTCAGCTGCTCGTTGAGCCAAAACAAAATTCACCTCGCCATTACTAGTCATAGCCAAAAAAGTACCCATAGAGCCAAGTCCTGCCTCTTCCAAAACAGCAGCATCTAGCCCACTGCTAGCAATCACCCGCAGATTTTGCGCCTCGGCTTGCACAAGACATTCGGGGTCAGTATCAATCATGACCACGTTTTCTCCCCGTTCTTGAAAGAAGCGGGCAATCAAAAGACTTAACGGATTACAACCCACAATCACTGCCCCAGTTACGTGTTTGGAAGTGATTTGCAGCCATTTAGCAACCCAGCCAGCTGTTAGCCCTTGGCAGACAACAGTCATGATGATTGTCAGGAAAACTAAAGCTTTGATGGAATCACCGCCGTTAATGCCGCGCTGTGTCAGAGAAATCGCAAAAAAAGAAGCGACGGAGGCAGCAACAATTCCTCTAGGAGCAACCCAGCTTAAAAACAGTTTTTGTCGCCAGTTTAAGTCACTGTTCCAGGTACACAAGAGGATATTAATTGGGCGAACGACAAACATTAGTACCAAAACAGTGAATAAACTACCCCAACCCAAAGCGAACACACTGGCAATCGATAAATCAGCAGCTAATAAGATGAACAGTACCGAGACGCTGAGAATTGTCAACTGACCCTTAAAGCTCCTTAACAGGCGTTCTTCTGGGACTGAGGAGTTAGCAAAGACTGCTCCTGCGACTACTGTTGTCATTACTCCTGATTCACTGCGGATGATTTGCGATAAGGTAAACAGGCTCCAAAGTATCGCCAATACCACTAAGTTTTTTAGCTCGAATGACAGAAAACTGGCGCGTTTGAAAATCAAACTCATCAGATAACCGCCAGCACCACCAATTGCCGCCCCAACACCCAGGCGCATCAGCAAACCGACGATCGCATTAATGGGGTCAGCATCGCCATTTAAAATCGTATCGAGGACGACGAAGGCGAGGATAGCTCCTACAGGGTCTATTATTACCCCTTCTCCTTCCAAGAGTGTTGATACTTGCCGATCTACATTGATTTGTTTGAGCAAAGGCCCAACGACGGTTGGGCCTGTCACCACAACGATGGAAGCATAGAGAAAAGCTATCTTCCAGGGGAATTCACCCAGCCAGTGAGCAGCCATACTCCCACCAACCAATGTGATTAGCGTTCCGAGAGTGACGAGCAATTGTAAGCTGACTGAAACTCTACCTAACTCTCGCAGATCCAAGTTAAGTCCGCCTTCAAACAAAATGATTGCCGTTGCTAGGGCAACAATAACTTCCAATCCAGTGCCTAGTAAATGGGGGTGCAACAGTCCGATGCCATCAGAGCCTAAGAAGATGCCCAACAGCAATAACAAAACGATGCTAGGTATCCGAAAGTATGCAGCCAGCACTTGCGCGCTAATGCCTGCAAGGACTGCGATCGCCATTTGTAGGGTAATTTCAAAAGATGCTTCCATTTTGTAGATTTTGAGCGATTTCTTTCAAAATCTTTTATAAAAAACCGTAGATACTAACTTTACACGGTACAACATTATACCCTTTGTCCATTGCTGAATTTAGCTTTTCTATTTGAGCGTCCCTTTAAATCCCCAGTGCCGGATGCTGATAAACCCTGCGGCTTGCCGCAAAAGCATCTACAGAATTCTTTTGGTGTTTCCATCTCTTTCTATCCTCTTCAAGCTTTTGCCTCCACCCAGTTTAGCCGCCACAAACTTTTTTTGGCAAAAGCTGTTGACAAAGGCTAGGAAATTGGTTACCTTATAAAAGGTCTGAGTCCGATGCCCCCATCGTCTAGAGGCCTAGGACACCTCCCTTTCACGGAGGTAACGGGGATTCGAATTCCCCTGGGGGTACTGAAAAACAATAAAAAAGCAAAAGTGTTTTTTGCTGGAAATATCTAAAATTAAACTATCATTCAGGCTTTTCCTGAATGACAGTTTAACTATACGTAAGGTTCTGTGCTGGCTAACTCTTCTGCACGTTGGTGAATAGCCAAAAGATTTAACCGCAAATCATTACTAAGACGGTTTTCAATGATTCCCACTGGCATAGTGAGTTTAGGCCAAACTTGAATTGTGTAACAAAGATTTGTTCCTACACATTCACCAAAAAAATAAGGCTCTAAGCACCAGCTACCAGAAAAGCCTTTAAAATCTCCCTCTACCATGCGGAAGTTAATTTCTTTGGGGAAGTATTCTTCCAAATCCAAAACTACCCGCGCACTAAAGTTGAAATTCAGTAAGCGCTGGGAGCCTACTTGCTCCAATCTAATTCCACCATTGGGATGCTCGATTAGACGACTCTTGGCGAGGTTGGGGAGAAAGTCAGGCAAGGCTTCATAATCTGTCAGAAGCTTCCAGATTTGTTCCACTGCTTGGGGAATTTGAACTTTAGCGGTGATTTGTCGCTGTCGCTCTGCTATTTTCTCAATTTGAACTTCTACCTTAGCTGCCACGACTGCATCAACAGTCAAATCCCCTTCGAGGTTGATGTCATCACTAGGAGATTGGAAATCAAGGTTCTCTGTTGCGTTCTGTTTTTTAGTCACTTTCAGAATTATGGTTTGCTTTCGTCAGAAAATTGGGGCAGAGTCAGGGTAAAGCAAATTTCGCTCTGTTGAGAATCCGAAATTGGGAGACTTTCAACTGCGATCGCTCCATTCAGATGCTGCACTAAAGACTTGACTAAAGCAAGTCCCAAGCCAGTCCCTGGAGTCCAGCGTCCTTTTCCGCGACGAAATTTGTCAAAAATGTAGGTCGCTTCTTCTTTAGAGATGGCACGTCCTGTATTCGTCACCTTCATGATAACTTGATCAATTTGTCGATCAAGTTGGTGAGAGGCTTCAAGGTGAACAATGGTATCATGCTCTGAGTATTTGCAGGCATTTGTTAACAATTCTTGCAGGATGCGGTCAAAACTTTCCAGTTCAGTTTGCAGTTTTAGCGATTCCTCTGGTAAATCTACAGAAATCTTTAATCCCTTCTCTGCAAGTTTTTTCTCGAAAGATCCTGCTATATCCTGAATTCTAGTATTTAAATCTATAGATTCTAATTGCGGGGCTTCGTGAGGCGACTCTAGTTTCTGGAGTGTCAATAAGTCATTAATCAAGTTGATTTCTTTTGTACATTCCTGCTCTAGGATATCCATGTATCGAACCTGACGCTCTGGCGCGATTCCTGGCAAACGTAAGTTCCGAATTGACATCAGCATGTTTGTCAAAGGATAGCGCAAGCGATCGCTCATGTTACTCATAAATTCATCTTTGAGTTCATTGAGTTTCTGCAGCTGCTCAACATACTGCCGGGTTCTTTCATGCAATTTTGCCTGGAGTTCCAGACTACTCTGTAGTTTCGCCGTCCGTTCATCTACCAAAGTTTGCACTTGGCGCAATGTCTGTGACTGAATTATGGCGTTACTTACTTGAGCACAAACCAGTTCCACAAGATTTAATTCTGCTGCTTGCCAATTGCGAGTAACAGCTTGCTGTAGCACCAAGAATCCTAAGATTTTACCTTGACTCTCTAATGGCACTAATAAAACCGCAGGCAATTGCTCTATTACAAATAATCGAGCAGCTGAGGAAGTATCATTTTGCTCTGTGTAATTATCAAACATTACTGGTTTGGCAGAATCTATGAAAGCACGCTGGCATAAACCACACTCTGAAAGCAAGAAAGACTGATCTTCTAAGGTATCTGGTTTAGTAGTACGATAAATTTGTGTTTCCTTAGCCCATTCACCAACCACTTTAGCTTTCGCTTTAGGAATTTGTTTTTTAGCTTGAGTCTTAAATAGTGGGTCTGTATATTTTAGTAGTATAAGCAAACCCCGATCTGCCTGTAGAGATTCGGCAGTAGAGGCGATAACTAATTGGAGCATTTGATTCAGCTCCAAGTTGCTACGACTCAGTAAGGTTAGTTGCTTGATTAAGCTTTGATACTGCTTGCTCTTTTGCAGATACTGTTGTTGATGAGCAATTAGCTGGGCTTGTGCTATGCGAGAAAAAGCGAGCGCACAAGCCGACTCCACCTCTTTTAAGAGTTGTTTTTCTGATTCACTCCAATCATAAGGTTGGAATTTAATCAGACTAATCACGCCATTATTATTGCCACCAAACCGGGTGGGAATTGCCAAAACTGCTTTTATCGGTAGTGGCAAATATTGACACCCAATTACCAGACTGTTCTGAATGATGGAAATATCTTCAATAGTCAATGGTTCAGCAGCACATTGCAACACTGGCGAGTGCATAAGCAACTGTTCCATCGAAAACATCTCTTCTGCGTGTGGTAATGCTAGATACTCATCAGCACACCAATTAGTACTAGTCGCTTCGTGGGATGTCTCACCCGTTACTGAAACCAAGCAGCAACAATCTACTTGAAAGACAACTCCTAGCAATTGGGCAATATCTTGGAGCATCAATGCCGGCGCCGAGCTATTGGCAATGATTTGGTTAATCTTTTGTACCAACTTGTGGGCAGGTTCTTCCTGATGCTGCATCAGCTTGACTTGGTAAGGTTGTAGTCGATCTATGTCATCTACATAATGTGGCGGCGACGATAAAGGCTTTTTCATTCTTGGCACGCTCTTGGATAATAACTCCATTGTTTTTGCACCCAACCTCTTGGCATATTCTTCACCGTTAGTTGTGTTGCTCTACCTTGATAATTCACAAATCTTGTATGAATACTTTCTCTCACCTGTTATAGCCCTTTTCTATGGGAGATGCCCAAGTTTCCGTTATATTAAACAAATTGCTACATAGGTAGTGAGATACTTAGGATATTTTAAAATGACTTAGCCTGATTATTTTTGGCTGCTTTATCTTCTTTATATTGAGATAATTAACTAATTTTGACTTAGAATATCCTGTCTGTAAGTATACATAAACCGTAATTTCTCTGGAATTTTAGGAAAATTCCCCTGCCATAACCGTAAAAACACTGGCTCTATTTTAAAGATTTTGTAAAATTTCGTTTTTATTTTAGTCTTTTAACCAGCTACCCTTTGATCTGTGTTGCTCTCAATCAAATATAACTAAGCCAGAGCGTGAAAAAGCTCTTGAGCAGGGGGGCAGGGGAGAAGGTGACAAGAGGTGAGAACTTGCAATAAGTCTTTCTTCTTGTCCCCAATTCTCTTTGTTCCTTTGTCCTCTTCCCCTTGTTTCCCTGCCTCTTATCAAACAGAGCTATCTCATAGCAGCAATAGAGTACATAAACTAAACTTCTTAACAATAAGTTTTATGTATTAGATAAAATAAAGCTAAATTCTCAATGCAGCCCAATTATTTAGCAAAAATAACTGAGCTGCATTGCCTGAATATAAGACTATCCAGCCAAACTCTCAACACTCAGAGGAACCATATCGCCATTCCTGGTCAGCCCCAACAACATCGGTTCTTGGGGTTGAATTAGTTGACCTGTGAGTACACAGCGTTCTTCTTGCTGAGCTGTGGCAGCGATGCTAGCTCGAATGTCGGTTCGCGAAAATCGAGGCTTCCATTCACCTGATTTTTGCTGGACATAATTCCAAAGGATATCTCGGATTAAAGCTTGATATCCCTGATTGCCAGCTATTTCTTTGAGCTTATCTTTCAGTTCCCGTTCTAGGCGGATGCTGGTAACTTCCATATCGGTGGTTGGGGTGCGAGCGATCGTATGCATCACTATTTCTCCTTAAAGGTATAGACAAGATAGTAATACAAGTGTAGTATGTTTAAAGCGATATTCAATAGGTGAAATTTTCTGTGAAATCCATTTACCCCATCTCTACTTCAATTTTGTGCGCCACCAATTGCCGAATCGGTTGGGAATCGGCTGCTATGGAAGTGGAGTATTTATTTATGGGCGATGGTAGCCGAAATCATGGGCAAATCACAGAGGGTAATTATGATTTTAGACATCTCAGCATTAGTGCGCTGATTGCAAAACCAGAACTAGATGAAGAAACGGGGGGGTACAGACAAAGGAATACTGTACCGATATGAGACCAGAAAATTTTCCGGTCAATTCTAACCCCCGCTTCACCGAAAACTTGAAGCGGGGGTTTTTTTATAAGGAGTTAAGCTGTGACGATATCTTCAATGCGCGGCGCGAACGCAATGCAAGTGTTAGAGCAATCTGTGGTGGTGTTTTCTCAAAATTACTTGCCACTCTGTCGGATCAATATCAAGCGGGCGATTGTGCTGTTACTAACAGACAAAGCTCAACCTCTGGGTTTCACCACAGAAGACGGATGGCGAGTTCACTCACCCAGTTTGGTAATTGATGTGCCAAAACACATTCGCTTAACAGTTGCTTCTAATGAGCGGATGTGGAAAGTTCCGCCAGTGAATCGGCGGGAAGTGTTGCGACGAGATCATCACACTTGTCAATACTGCGGTAGCGGCAAACATCTAACGCTAGATCATGTGATGCCGCGATCAAGAGGCGGTTCTCACACTTGGGATAACGTAGTCACAGCTTGTGAGAGATGTAACTCCCGAAAAGGCGATCGCACCTTGTTTGAGGCTGGTATGCAACTGCGTACCAAGCCAAAAGCACCAATCCACCCCGCGATTTCTTTTGCCGAACAGTTTTGGATAGATATGCAAGGAAGCCTGGAATAACAGGAGAGCATAAGGAATGCTGAAATTAACTTACACTGAAAGCAGCTTTTATTTGGAATGTCTCACTCTGTCGCTAGAAGAATGGGTAGCACAGCGAGTGATTTTAGCCCTGCGAGTTGGGCAAAGTTTATGCATTGAACCCAGTACCGCTTCCTTCTTGCTTCCTGTTGATTTGCCAGGAGTAGAAGTACTTAAGGCTGAGGTAAAAAGAGATGACAGAGAAATCATTGCCCTTTGTGCTTGCGATGCCGAATATATGGAAGTCACTCTGCGGGGTTCTTGGCTATTAGATAGTTCTAAGGATGCTGTAGGCGTGTTTTTCACCACTATGAGCGATCGCGCTGAGTTCTTTTTGCACAAACTCTGGCAAGAATCTCAAGCTTGTGCTTCTGTCATGAGCGAATAAATAAAATACTAGGGTGAGTAGAATTTCTCACCCTTTATTGCCCCATTTGCAGCAGTTCAGGAATTGTCACAAATCGGTAGCCTTGCTGTTTGAGTCCACTGATGATTTGTGGCAATGCTTGTACAGTTCTTTGGCGATCGCCACCACCGTCATGCATCAAAACAATAGAACCTGGTTTCGCGCCTTTCAGGACATTATTTACAAATGCTTGTGGTTTGGCATGAGGATCGGTATCAGCTGAAGTTACTGACCACATAATTACAGCGTCCTTCTGACTTTTAGCGTAAGCAGCTAGTCCATTGTTTAAAAAGCCTCCAGGAGGACGAAACAGAGCAGTTTTAACTCCTGTAGTTTTGTATATCAGATCAGATGTGCGATCAATTTCACTCTTGGCTGTGGCTTTATCCATTCGTCGATACCAATGATGCCAAGTATGGTTGCCAATGGCGTCTCCTTCCGCTACCTCACGCTTGGCTAGGTCAGGATTTGCTTGCAAGGCTTGTCCTACCCAAAAGAATGTCGCTTTAACATCATTTTGCTTCAGGATATCCAGCATTTCTAGAGTTGTCTTCGGCCAGGGGCCATCATCAATACCTAGAGCAATAACCTTCTCGTTGTTCCTGGGATGCACCTGATAAACTGTTTTTCCCTGAAATTTAGCTGGGACTGTAAAGGTAAGATTTTCTACTTTGGCTGATGGCGGTAGTTGGGCATTAGTGTGGGCCTTTGCTGGATGAGCTTGAACTTGTGCAGGATGGATTTTGCTTAAAGGCTTGTTCAACCCCAATTGTGGGGCGATACTACAAGCTGTAATCGTAGAGGTGATTGCGACAAAAATAATTATCTGTTGTCGCTTGAGGTAGTTGTTTGTCACGTCAGGCTTTTCAGGCTTTTAAAGATTCACCCAATCATAAACTGTAGTTTGATTTTTCAGAGGGTTTAGCAAGCTCAAATATAAGTGCAGAAGCTTTTATAGACAATTTCCAAAAATTTTTCTGAAACCCCTTGACACCTCTTGTAGTATTGTGTAGTATAGATGTAGTAAAGCGAAAGACAAAGCTTCTCAAAAGTCAAAGTCATGTTCTACATACAACTAAAGGACAGGTGTTGGAATAAACCAAAGTCCCCAGTCAACAAAGCTGTTCCTACTTGCAAACCATCGAAAGTAGAAGCAATCAACCAAAAAAGTTTTAAGTTTGCACTCAGCAAAACCACAGAATACATCCGTAATACACAGCAGGCTTGCTACCTAGAGTTTCGGTTGTTTTTCTAACAGTTTCTAACAGTTAAAAGTAAATTTTCTGAACCTTGAAAACTAAATAAGAAATGGGCAAGTTCACCAAAAATCTGTGCCTATAAGCCTAAATACTAGGCACAGATATCAACTATGGGGGTATAGCTCAAATGGCTAGAGCGATCGCCTGTCGAGCGATAGGTTACGAGTTCGATTCTCGTTGCTCCCGTGTAGCCTTGTGGACGACTAGATAAGTCGCTGTGCCTCTCAAGCGGGTGCAACTTCTGTCGAGGCTCCCAAATGGCTGAGTAGCCAAGTGGTCGAAGGCGTCGGTCTGCAAAACCGATATCGTGAGTTCAAATCTCACCTCAGCCTCTGGTGCGATCGCAGTGTAGCTTAACCAGCAAAGCCCCAGGTTCATACCCTGGTATATGCGGGTGCAAATCCCGCCGCTGCCACCAAATGCAGGGATGGTGTAACGTCAACACCTCGTGACTCCAAATCCGATGTTCTAGGTTCAAATCCTAGTCCCTGTGTCAGACAATTTTAGATTAAAAAATTTAATCCAAAATTTAAAATCTAAAATTCGGTAAATTATGCCCTCGTGGACGAATGGTTAAGTCAGTGCTCTTTCAAAGCATAGATGCGAGTTCAATTCTCGTCGAGGGAATGATTATGGGTCGGTGGCCGAGTCTGGCTGAAGGCGACAGTCTGTAAAACTGTTCTTTTTTGCACGCAGGTTCAAATCCTGCTCGACCCACTATGGAGAGGTGGCTGAGTGGCTGAAAGCGTCCTCCTGCTAAGAGGAAGCGGGTAGTTAATACCCGTCGCAGGTTCAAATCCTGTTCTCTCCGTTTTGAGAGTGTGGTGTAACTGGATAACATATCAGTCTACGAAACTGAAGATTTGAGGGTTCAAATCCCTCCGCTCTCGTTACATTATCTCTTCTTTTATCCCCCGGTAGCTCAGTTGGTAGTTAGCGCCTGTTTGAAAAACAGGAGGTCGTCGGTTCGATTCCGACCTGGGGGGCTTCGTTGCCTCATAGCTCAATGGCAGAGCAAGCGGCTGTTAACCGCGCGGTTGTAGATACCCTGCGGGAAGCCGCTTCGCGTCTACAAGTCCTACTGAGGCAGCCATTCATTGCCGGGTGGACGAATTGGTAAGTCGCATCGCTCTGAACGATGAGGTTGCAGGTTCAAACCCTGCCCTGGCAATAAAGCCCTGTGGTGTAATTGGCAACATAGCGCCCTTTGAAGGCGAAGATTCCAGGTTCGAGTCCTGGTGGGGCTGCCAAACTTTGCTCTTGTAGCCCAACTGGAAGAGGCTGCCGTCTCAAAAACGGCATGTTGTGGGTTCAATTCCCACCAAGAGTACCAAAACTTGCTCCTGTAGCCCAATTGGAAGAGGTGGCAGACTTAAAATCTGTTTCGTTGTGGGTTCGACTCCCACCAGGAGTACCAATACCTAATTCGTAATTCGTAATGGGCTTCTCTACGAGACGCTATCGCGAACGCCCCGCTACGCTAACGTAATTCGTAATTAAAAAAGTTAGATTTCATCTGGGTTTCCTGGTTTGAATTTGTTGCCAGATTTTAGAGAATTGGTACAAGCTCTCGTGGCGGAATGGAAGACGCACATTTACTGAGGATCTAGTTTTTTGCAGGTTCAAGTCCTGTCGGGAGTACCAAAATATCTGGGTGTGGCGCAGTTGGGAGCGCGGGAGTTTTGGGAACTCCAGGTCGCAGGTTCAATCCCTGCCACTCAGACTCTGCCCTTGTAGCCCAACGGAAGAGGCGCTTCGCTTAGAACGAAGAGGTTGCTGGTTCAAATCCAGTCAGGGGTATTGGTGATTATGCGGGGATGAAGCAAGAGTGGCTTGGAGGTCTCATAAGCCTCACATCAGCAGGTGCAATTCCAGCCCCCGTCACCAAAATTAGTGCTGGTGTAGCTCAATTGGCAGAGCAACTGACTTGTAATCAGTAGGTTGCAGGTTCAATTCCTGTTACCAGCTTGATGCGGGTGTGATGTAACGGCAGCATGAGACGCTTCCAACGTCTTTGTGCGAGTTCAAATCTCGCCGTCCGATCTGAAACTTGCGGGTGTGATGTAATCGGTAGCATCTGAGTGCGCCATACTCAGTGCGTGGGTACTCTTCGAGAACGCTGCGCGAACAAGTCCCTCCATTCACTTGCGTAGTCCTGTAACTCAATTGGTAGAGTGTCTTCCTTACAAGAAGAATGTCGCGGGTTCGATTCCTGCCAAGACTACCAAATATTGGGAGTGTAGCTCAATGGAATAGAGCTTCGAGCTTCTACCTCGAAAGTTGTGGGTTCAAGTCCTACCACTCCCGCCTAAACAAGTCAAAAGTCAAAAGTCAAAAAAAAGAATTTAATTATTTGTCTTTCTTTATTATTTTTTACTTGTAGTTTTTCACTTGTTTGATGGGGTCATAGCTCAAATGGATAGAGCGCCTGCCTTGCAAGCAGGAGGTTATGGGTTCAAGTCCCATTGATTCCACTGATGGTGTCTGAAGCCAAAGTGGTCGAGGCGCTGGTTTGTGGAACCAGTCATAGCGGGTTCAAGTCCCGTCAGGCACCCTTGAATGGAAGATGCTGCTGAATGGACGGCAACTGGTCTTGAAAACCAGGGTATGGGCAACTGTAGGGGTACCCTACGGGAAGCAAGCTACGATTCCTCCATCTTCCGCCTATCCACCTGAAGCCGAAAAGCGAGGCGCTGTGCTGATAACACAGAAATAGGAGGGGCAGTACCTCCCTGGTGGATTTATATCTAGTGTTGGTGTTACAAAGGCTGATATCTAAGTATACGATCGCACTTACTCATTTCTTATTTAAATTAACTAGGGTGGTTGGCATAACGGCTGTGCAGCAGGCTTTTAACCCGCAGAAATAGGTTCGACCCCTATACCACCCATTATGAATAGGAACTAGCGATCGCTAGTTGAGCATGTTGCAATAATATGTCTTTATCCAGAGCATTTACGGGATATTGCGGTGTTACTGCCAGTAGTTTATCGATTCTTTCTTTGGCTGCTTCCACTACTGATTCATCTAAGCTACCCTTGCTGAGGGAATCGACGAAATCTTCAGCAATCTGATAAGTTTTTTCAATAGATGATGAATTAATATTACGCGAGACAATAAACAGGTCGCAGCCTGCATGAAATGACCGCGCTACAGTACCAGCTTTAATAAACATATCTGAGATCGCTTTCATATCTAAGTCGTCAGAAACAACCACTCCCTCAAAGCCAAGTTCCTCTCTAAGTATGGTTTTGAGAATAGCGTGGGAAAGCGTTGCTGGCACATCAGCATCTATCTTAGGAAATAAAATATGGGCAGTCATGATTAAAGGAATCTGTACTTCAATTAAAGCTGTGAAAGGTATGAGTTCTCGAAGTCGCAGGTCTTCTAAAGTTAGATTCAGTATTGGTAGCTCAATGTGAGAGTCTTTGCTGGTGTCTCCATGTCCAGGGAAGTGTTTGGCGCATCCCAAAATTCCTGACTCTTGAAGTCCAAGGTAATACTCACGAGCATCTTTTGCAGCAGTTTCGGGAGTGTTACCAAAGGCACGAGGCCCAATCACAGGGTTGTGGGGATAGGAAAAAATATCTGCTACAGGTGCCCAAGATAAATTTATTCCCAGTGATTTGAGTTCTACTGCTGTGGCTTTTGCTACTTCGCGGGCGTGCGATCGCAGCAATAACGCATGAGGAAACCGCGTAATCGGCAGTGGTGTACGAATGACACGACCTCCTTCATGATCCAAAGTCATAAACATCGAATCACGTTCAGTATATTCTCGTATCTGATTGTTTAAATTTTTGAAGCTTTCCAGCCAAATCTGATATGGGGTGCCATCTAAAAAGTTCTTGGCGAAAAAGATTACCCCAATCGGTCTCAATCCATTGAGGGCACGTTTATCATCATCGCTTAATGTCGTGCCAGAAATACCTAGAATCAGGTGATGTCCAAAACACCTTAGCTCCTGCGATATTGGCATAATCCTTTACCTATACTTGTGTAGCAAACAACGATTTTACACCCTTATGGGGAGTGGGAATTTTTAAGAGGCAGGAGGGAAAGAATTTTCTCTTTGCTCTTTTACTTGTTGAACAATACCCTTCAACCTCTCAGTAACTCTTTAAAAAAGACTGACTTTTAAAAAGAAACAGTAAATATACTCCCAGCAAGTATTATTATTCATTATTTAACAATTAAGATACATACATGATCTTACTTACGTAAGTATAGATTACTTTTTCCGCAAAAATCCTTTTGCGGTACTCCTTTGGAGTCAATCTGTGAATGCATCCTACCATCTGATCAGGAGACTTATGTCTATAAGTTTATTCAAAAACCATCTAAATAGAATTTTTTCTAAATTTTATAATATTTGTTATGAAAATTATAAAGGATTGACTAAAAATCCGAGATGGCTTTTAATGCGTAAAATTGCCCGATTTAAAACTGGGCGAACTATAATGATATTTTTGTTAAAC
Source organism: uncultured Nostoc sp. (assembly GCF_964245575.1). GTDB lineage: Bacteria > Cyanobacteriota > Cyanobacteriia > Cyanobacteriales > Nostocaceae > Nostoc. Next base: position 13,246 of record NZ_CAXTNP010000072.1, read on the forward strand.
CCCTCAAATAAATTATATTCATCAATTGTTAATGATAGAAATAGTTGTTTTACAGATGTGAATGTAGACGACGTTGTTAACACCCTCAAAACTGAAGGATTATATTTGGGAATTAATTTACCCCAAGAGATTGTTAAAGAAATAGTCGATTTTGCTCATTCAACAGTTTGTTATGGCAATCGAAAAACAAATATGGGTTTCTTTTACCATCAAAAGCAACAAGCTCAAATCAAGTCAGGAAAACATTTTATCATCGGTAGTTATTTTAATACGTCTTTGCTTTGCCCTGCTATAAAAAAACTTCAAAATGATCCAAAGTTATTGGCAATAGCTGCTAGATATTTAGATACTCAAGCAGTACATCAAGGGAATATGATGTGGTGGAGTTTTTCAGGAGAAACAACGGATCATCAAAAAAGCCAAGCTGCTCAATTGTTTCATTACGATTTAGACGATTATCGGTTTCTAAAGTTTTTCTTTTATTTGACTGATGTAGATGATAAAAGCGGGCCTCATATCTGTGTTCGTGGTAGTCACAATAAGAAGAAGCTGTCACATCTTTGGCTACGTAAACGAGAGACAGATGAAGAAATCATCGATTATTATGGTTCTGAATCTTTAGTAAAGATTTGTGGCAAAGCTGGTTTTGGATTTGTGGAAGATCCGCTTTGTTTTCATAAAGGAATTACTCCTACTCATAATGACCGTTTAATATTACAAATAGAATTTGCCCGAACTGACTATGGAATGCAGCACGACTTCCGAGCATCTTCTTTACTGAAATGTATTTAGGTAACTTATGTGGTAAGGAGTTTACTTTTTCGTTTCCACAATTGTAACCCTAATGTAACAGCAAAAATACTTAATTTAAATATTGTTGGTCTTTATTTTTACACTAATTGGGTGTTTGCCGAACAAAAGTATTCTGGAAATCAACTGGTAGTCTTTCACCACTGTCTGAGATATTTTCTCAGAAGAGATACACGGATTCCAAAAGAAATCAACTAGTTTAAGACCACGTTTGAGATTAACTATTTTTAGTTAAAGGAATTACTTTATGTTTGCCTAAATTTCCTGAATGTAAATCTAGATGAAATGCTTGCCAAAAGCTATTACCAACAATGGTATTGGCAATTTTGTTGGGCAGGTACGTGTAAATAAAATTCCCTTTGGCAAAAGTTTTTTGGGGAAGCGATCGCACAATAACTGCCAAATGTAACGGATTGCAACGTATAATGAGAATCGACAAAACCATTAAGAAATATTGAAGGGCATTAGGGTTAAATGCGAGTAGCGATCGCGGGTGCTGGTCTAGCAGGACTTTCCTGCGCGAAATATCTCACGGACGCAGGTCACACTCCCATTGTCTTGGAAAGCCGGGACGTATTGGGTGGTCTTGTTGCGGCGTGGAAAGACTCTGACGGCGACTGGTACGAAACCGGGTTACACGCCTTCTTTGGGGCATATCCTAATATGCTCCAATTGCTCAAGGAGTTGGGCATTGAAGATAGACTCCAGTGGAAAGATCATACGTTGATTTTCAATCAACCAGACAAGCCTGGAACACTCTCACGTTTTGATGTTCCAGATATTCCATCTCCTTTTAACGTGATTGCGTCGATTCTTCGCAACAAAGACATGTTGACTTGGGAGCAGAAGATTCGGTTTGCAGTTGGCCTACTTCCAGCAGTGGTTCGGGGTCAGAAGTATGTTGAAGAGATGGACGAGTATAGCTTCTTAGAGTGGTTGAAAAGGCAAGGTGTTGACGAGCGGGTAACTAGTGACGTTTTTATTGCCGCATGTAAAGCGCTCACCTTTATCAATCCTGATGAAGTTTCGGCAACGATTCTGTTAACTGCACTAAATCGCTTTTTGCAAGAACGGTATGGCTCCAAGATTGCATTTTTGGATGGTTCTCCCACAGAACGTCTATGCAGCCCGATCGTAGATTACATCACAGAACGCGGTGGAGAAGTGCGGTTAAAAGCCCCATTGAAAGAGATTTTGCTCAACGCCGATGGCACAGTGAAAGGATACTTGATTCGAGGGTTAAATGGGGCAGAAGATGAAATTTTAACTGCTGATGTGTATGTATCTGCCATGTCGGTTGACCCATTGAAAGTCATGTTGCCTAAACCTTGGAAGCTTATGGAGTTTTTCAAGAAGCTAGAAGGCTTGGAAGGAGTACCAGTGATTAACCTGCATCTGTGGTTTGACCGGAAACTTACAGAAATTGATCACTTGCTTTTTTCGCGATCACCCCTCCTAAGCGTTTATGCTGATATGAGCAATACCTGCCGTGAATACGCCAACCCCAATCGCTCAATGCTGGAATTAGTTCTAGCTCCGGCAAAAGATTGGATTGCCAAATCTGATGAGGAGATTGTGGCTGCAACGATTGCTGAGTTGGAAAAACTTTTCCCCGACCACTTTGGGGGAGACAATCCAGCAACATTGCTGAAATCTCATGTGGTGAAAACGCCGCGTTCAGTTTACAAAGCGACCCCTGGTCGTCAACAGTACCGCCCCGCACAAGTTACGCCCATTGCCAACTTCTATCTCGCCGGAAGTTATACCATGCAACGCTACTTAGGCAGTATGGAAGGTGCCGTACTTTCTGGTAAGCTGACAGCGCAGGCAATTTCTGAGGCTCTCCCGGTAGCAAATTCCTCAAACCTGCAAACGCTCACCCGACCGCCCGCAACGAATGCTGCAACTGCCTGATTCCCCCCCGCGCATGAAAACGCTGGTCTCTGTAGACGAGTCATACAAACTTTGTCGGCATCTCACAGCAAAGTATGCCAAGACTTTTTACCTGGGTACTTTGCTCATGAGTCCGGTAAAACGTCAATCTATTTGGTCAATTTACGCTTGGTGTCGCCGTACAGATGAATTGGTAGATGGCCCCGCATCTGCTATTACCACGCCAGAAACCCTAGACCTATGGGAACAGCAGCTGGAATCGATTTTTGCGGGACAGCCATTAGAAAATTACGATGTCGCTTTAGTTGATACCCTCCAGCGCTTTCCGATGGACATTCAGCCCTTTCGGGATATGATTGCCGGTCAGCGCATGGACTTATATCGCAGTCGTTATGAAACCTTTGAGGATTTATACCTCTACTGTTACCGCGTTGCTGGCACTGTTGGCTTAATGTCAACAGCAGTTATGGGTGTAGATACCACTATATACACAGCTCCGTGGCATCAGAACAAACAACCTTATGTTCCCACAGAAGAAGCGATCGCTCTGGGAATTGCTAATCAACTCACCAACATCCTGCGAGATGTGGGAGAAGATGCCAAACGAGGACGGATCTACATTCCCCTTGAGGACTTGGCAAAATTCAACTACACCGAGCAAGACTTTTTCAAAGGTGTGGTAGATGATCGTTGGCGGGCACTCATGCGCTTTCAAATTGATCGGGCCCGCCAATTCTATAGCACATCCGATCGGGGAATTACTTATTTAGCATCCGATGCCCGTTGGCCCGTGTGGGCAGCATCAATGTTATACGGACAGATTTTGGAGGTGATTGAACGCAACGATTATGATGTGTTCAGTCAAAGGGCTTACGTTCCCCAGTGGAAAAAGTTACGCACTTTGCCCGTGGCTTGGATGCGATCGCAAGTCCTTTAAAAAATTAGTCCTTGGTCATTAGTCCTTAGTCCTTAGTGTTTTGTAAATAACCTACAACCAATGACTAATGACTATTGACTCTCCCAAACAAATCTGGTAACATTCATATTCGTGAGTCATGGAGAGGTGGCTGAGTGGTCGAAAGCGGCAGATTGCTAATCTGTTGTACGGCAGGCAACTCCGTACCGAGGGTTCGAATCCCTCCCTCTCCGTTTTCCAGCCTTTGATACACAGGATATATTCTGTGTAAAACAATAATATTGATGTAATGGTAAATATTTCTACTCCCAAAGATGGATGATATGATTTATCTTTTGGAGTCCTGATAAGATCCAGCTAACTTAGAAATCTAGTTTGAATCTTACTTTTAGGCTCCTAAATATCTGAGGAGTCAAAGTTACTTATGAGAAAAATTAGCGCCGCCTTAACCTTCAGTATAGCGACCCTAGCAATTGGGTTCCTAGTTGGGGCTTGTGGTGATAATAGTACCCCCAATGGCACAGCTAACAACGGAAGTACTGCTACCCCAGCGGCAAACTCAACTACTACAAGCAGTGATAAAGGGCTAAAAATTGGTTCCTTGCTACCGACAACAGGCGACTTGGCTTCTGTCGGACAGCAGATGCTAGGTTCTGTCCCTTTACTCGTCGATACCGTCAACGCCTGCGGTGGGGTGAATGGCGAACCAGTTACCTTGGTGCAAGTAGACGACCAAACCGACCCCAGAGCCGGTGCTGCCGGTATGACCAAACTGGCAACTTTAGATAAAGTAGCAGGTGTAGTTGGTTCCTTTGCCAGTAGCGTCTCTAGTGCAGCAGTCTCCATTGCCACGCCGAATAAAGTCATGCTGGTTTCCCCTGGTAGTACCAGTCCTGTCTTTACTGAAAAAGCTCAAAAAGGCGACTATAAAGGCTTTTGGGCGCGTACCGCTCCCCCCGATACCTACCAAGCACTAGCTTTAGCCCAACTTGCCAGTAAAAAAGGTTTCAAGCGAGTTTCTACAGTTGTGATTAATAACGACTATGGCGTTGGCTTTGAAAAAGCATTTGTGCAAACTTTTGAAAAATTGGGTGGCACTATTGTTAATAAAGATAAGCCTGTCCGCTACGACCCAAAAGCCCAGACATTTGATACAGAAGCGGCTGCTGCTTTTGCTGGTAAACCAGATGCAGTCCTAGCTGTACTGTACGCTGAAACTGGTAGTTTGTTCCTGAAAGCCGCCTATCAGCAAGGTGTGACAAAGGGAGTGCAAATTTTACTCACAGATGGGGTCAAATCACCTACTTTTCCCGAACAAGTTGGCAAAGATGGTGATAAATTTATTTTAACCGGAGCGATAGGTACAGTACCCGGTTCCAATGGTGAAGCACTAGAAGCTTTCAACAAGCTGTGGAAAGATAAAAAGGGTGGTGCGCCAGGGGAATATGCTCCTCAAGCTTGGGATGCGGCCGCCTTATTGACGTTGGCTGCACAAGCTGCTAAAGAAAACACAGGTGTTGGTATAGCCAGCAAAATCCGTGAAGTGGCTGATGGGCCTGGTACGGAAGTTACCGATGTCTGCGAGGGACTGAAGTTACTTAAAGATGGTAAAAAGATTAACTATCAAGGAGCCAGTGGCAACGTAGATGTTGATGCTAACGGCGATGTCGTCGGTGTTTACGATGTCTGGACAGTAGGAGACGATGGCAAAATCAAGGTAATTGATAAAGTTACCCCTAAGTAAAAAGTTAGGAGTTATGAGTTAAGAGTTAGGAGTTATGAGTAAAATATTACTAACTCATAACTTCTAACTCCCTAACTCCCTAACTTTTAAAAGCCAGTAAAGTTGTAACCAACTCCTAACAACAAGCCTACATCAGTTTCATCGAAAAATCCGGCATTCACAGCAGCCGTTGCAGTAAATTGAGGAGTTAGAGGCACATCAATGCCACCAGATACCAAAAAGGCTAATTGCGAATCATCACCAGTTTTGTAAGCTGCACCCACTCCAACATAAGGTGCGATCGCTAACGGTTCGCTAAAAGCATCTGCTGACTTGAAGTTAAAATCATAGGTGACAGGAAGTAAAATTGTGGTGTTGTCCCCAAATACGGCTGAGGGTCGCACCGATATAGCATTTGTCAATCCAATTTTGCTGACTACTGCGAAGTTACCGTCGCCCAAAGATGAGTCCCCACCATTTAAACCAATGTTAGCAGCGACGCCAATATAGCTGCTGCCGCCACGAGTAGTTCTACCTAAATCAATATCCGATTGCGCTACTTTAGGAGCGGATGGTTGAGAAGTCGTTTCAGAAGTCGTTTCAGAAGTCGGTTGCACAAACTCAGAGGTAAGCGTTGCAGATGAGGTTGCCACTGTGCCTGGAATGGGTGTAGGCGTTACACTGGCGTTTTCCTGTATCGCAGCGTTTGGGGGCTGCTGTACCTTAGCTAAATTTGTTGCTGTAAATGTTTCAGTTGTTTCTGTAGAGAGATTTTGGCTTACAGTGTCTAGTTCTGTACTAAACTCGTTGGGAGACGCTACGGTTGCAGAAGGGTCGGTTAATGCTTGACTGCTCACCTTGTTAACTGTCTGGGCACTTGCAGATAAACCGCTACTCAGGACTGTAAGAGCAGCTATACTTGGCAACCAAAAAACACCTTTACGAAAAAAAATAGTATTCACGTTCACTCCTAAAACAATATTGCCACGAAAAATAAAGGGTTTTGTTGATTAAAGTCAACAAATTCGGGCAATACTCAAAATTTAACATCAAAAAATTGGTTTTTCCATTCTGACTTTACTGGATTTATCTAGTTAATATTTACTATCAAAAAAATTAAATACCATATCCTAAATATCTGGATTTTGGCAGATGACAAAAATTATTTTTGCTTTAGGCAAAGAGTCTATTTGTTAAGGAGGTGATTAGGATTGCGAAAACTTTTAACAAAAAACTTAGCCTATATCAACACCTAGCTCCTTAGTCTTTGTGCTAACTGTTAAGCACATTGGCTTCAATGTAGTAGGGTGCGTTATTGGGATGGTGCGTTAGGCTACGGCATAACACAACGCCACTTACTACCCTGCGGGTTCTCCAAAGGAGTACAACGCGGGAAACTCGGGTAACGCAGTGCATACGTGTCAACTTAATGTAAAAGTCATATTCCGCAAGAAACTGAAGTTCCTTGCTAATAATAAAAGTCATCTCTTGATGACTAAGATATACCCAAAAATCTAAAGTCTACTTCAGTAGACTTTAGCTAAAAGCCAAAGAACTTTAGTTCGAGGCGGGTGAGTCAGCTAACAGTTAAATTATTTCGTAGCACAAGAGAAGGGGAGAATTCCAGCTAACGACGACTACAAAAGAAAGGCTTTCCGTAGCGTATGGTTGGTGTATTTCTGTCATGCTGTACTAGAAATTGCGCTTTGTAACAAAAAAAGTTTATTGTGAAGTTATATTACGAAGCTTGCAAAAATATTTAGAAATTGTCTACAAGGCAAACATAGTTCTAACGTAGAACCTATTAGGAGAGACTTGAGGCAAATGTGATGAGCGGAAATAATACTCAAAAATATCGGTTTGTCTGTACCCTGACTTTCGGTGATATCTACGGTCAAATAATTGTTTGGTTGATTACAATTACCCTAAGTTTGGCATCAGCCTTGGCGCTTATGGGTGCCAAGCGACCCGTGTACGCTTTAGCAACAGCTGGTCTTGTCGTTCTGCTATCGCTACCTTTCTTGTTGTTTGCGTTTGTCACTACCTTGTTAAATCATATTGAAGTCACTCCTGTAGGGCCTGGAACCAAAATGGAACCCATACCAGGTAATGTGTCTCAGCAACAACCTGTACAAGCGACTAGCTGAAGAGTTAGGAGTTAGGAGTTAGGAGTAGAGACGCGATTAATCGCGTCTGTACAGGAGTTAGGAGTGAAAACCTAACTCTTCATTTTTAACTTTTCCTTCCTAATTTCAAAATTTGTGATAAAATCCCTGTCTAAAGGCAGGGATTTTTTTGTAGAGATGCAACGCACTACCTGATTAATCACCTCTTTACAATAGAACAGCAAGGGTTTGCAATCAGGGGCTAATTATGCTGGAACACGATGTGATTATTGTCGGGGGTGGATTGGCGGGATGTCGCGCTGCTGTAGAAATTGCCCGCACTGACCCTAATTTAAATATTGCTGTGGTTGCCAAAACCCACCCAATTCGCTCGCACTCGGTGGCGGCTCAAGGTGGTATGGCTGCATCGCTGAAAAATGTTGATTCAGAAGATAGTTGGAAAGCACATGCTTTTGATACTGTCAAGGGTTCTGATTACTTGGCAGACCAAGATGCTGTGGCAATTCTCGCCCAAGAAGCGCCAGATGTGGTAATTGACTTGGAACACATGGGCGTTTTGTTCTCTCGCTTACCCGATGGGCGCATTGCCCAACGGGCTTTTGGCGGACATTCCCACAACCGCACTTGCTACGCAGCTGATAAGACCGGTCACGCGATTTTGCACGAATTGGTTAACAACCTGCGGCGTTATGGGGTGCAAGTTTATGAAGAATGGTATGTGATGCGTCTCATTTTGTCAGAAAATGAGGCGAAGGGTGTGGTAATGTTCCATCTTTTGGATGGACGTATAGAGGTGGTGCGAGCCAAGGCAGTGATGTTTGCCACAGGGGGCTATGGTCGCGTTTATAACACTACCTCTAATGATTACGCTTCTTCTGGTGATGGTTTGGCAATGACTGCGATCGCAGGTTTGCCTCTAGAAGATATGGAATTTGTCCAATTTCATCCCACTGGCTTATATCCGGTAGGCGTGTTGATTTCAGAAGCGGTACGGGGTGAAGGGGCGTATCTGATTAATAGTGAAGGCGATCGCTTTATGGCAAACTACGCACCCAGTCGCATGGAACTGGCTCCTCGTGATATTACCTCACGAGCGATCTCTTACGAAATTCGCGCCGGACGTGGTATTCATCTTGATGGTCGTGCTGGTGGCCCCTTTGTCTATCTGGATCTACGCCACATGGGCAAAGAAAAAATTATGAGTCGCGTCCCCTTCTGTTGGGAAGAAGCACACCGTTTGGTAGGTGTTGACGCGGTAACTCAACCTATGCCAGTCCGCCCGACAATTCACTATTGTATGGGTGGTATCCCAGTTAACACCGATGGTCAAGTCCGCAGTAGTGGTGATGGTTTAGTTGATGCCTTCTTTGCTGCTGGTGAAACATCTTGTGTTTCCGTACATGGTGCTAATCGCTTGGGGAGTAATTCTTTGCTGGAATGTGTCGTTTATGGCAAGAGAACTGGGGCTGTGATCGCGCAATTTGTCCAAAAACGTAAGTTGCCCTCTGTAGATGAGCAACGCTATGTAACAGAAGCCCAGCAACAAATTCAAGCTTTGCTACAACAACCAGGAAAGTATCGCATTAACCAAGTTCGTCAAGCCTTCCAGGATTGTATGACTGAGTACTGCGGTGTTTTCCGCACTGAGGCATTAATGAGTGAAGGGTTACAAAAATTAGAAGAAATACAACAGCAGTATCCGCAAATTTATTTAGATGACAAAGGTAGTTGCTGGAATACAGAACTTGTGGAAGCTTTGGAATTGCGAAGTTTGATGGTAGTGGGACAGACTATTTTGGCATCAGCCCTGAATCGTCAGGAAAGCCGTGGCGCTCATTTCCGTGAAGATTATTCCGAGCGAGATGATATCAACTTCCTCAAACACACAATGGCTTACTATTCACCAGCAGGAATTGACATCCAATATCGACCGGTGGCGATTACCATGTTTGAGCCAAAAGAGCGGAAGTATTAGCTAGAATTTCGGGGGTAGGGTGATATAAAAATTTTCCTATCTCCCCGCTTTTTATATAAACTCTATATTTTATATATAAAATATAGCTACTGTTTAAGTCAGCATTAGACTCTACTTGACCGAAAAATGTTTTAAAGTCATAAATATAGATGTTATAAAAACCTCACTGCATATCTTTGCACCGAGGTTTTTATAATCTTAAGTCTTACAGCCTATTTTTGACTCCAAAAGAGTTTACCCTTTTTACCAGGATGCGCTGCTCCCTCTTTATTAGGCCATTCAAAGTGTATTTCAATTGGTAATTTCAGGTTTTTCATCAAGTGTAACGTGTTACGCCATGCAAGATTTGCACCTACTCCCTGCACTGAAACATTTGCCTTTGGTAGGTAGTGAAAACCATCCTCATTTTTTTCACCTTGAACGACATGGAAGCGGGTAAGTTTAATCAAATCCTCTACGGACATCCCTTGTTGAATAGCAATTTCGTGCGTTTTATCCACAATTTTATTCCAATTTGGTTTATCAATTTTCTGATCATCAATTAACGCCCGCAGCACTCTGGTATGGCGCAGGTTACTAGGAGTGTCAGGGTCAAGAATTTTATAATTCTCTGTCTCAGAATAATTTTCAGTTTTAGAATAATCTTCTATTTTATAGTCTTGCTGAGATTTTTCACGTGCATCATGTTCATTCAATAGCTTCTCAATAACAGTGATAAGTGTGTCCTCTAAAGGGACAGCAATGGCTTGAAGCCGCTTGTAAATAAGATCGGGTATTGTAACTACTGGCATCATATTCTATAGATTAATCAAGCCTCATATATAAAATATATCATATTTAACTTATACAATTATATTATATAAGTTTATGATATAGTTGAACTCGCTATAGCGACTACGGAATTTGCCGTTAGACCATTGGAAGTTCCGGACAGATGTAGTAACTCGGTGATGTAAAATCCTGGAGATAGTAAAAGGTGATTAACAGAGTCTGAATAGAATGGTACAGAATAGGAAGTCAACGGTTGTCATCACTGGCGCCTCTTCAGGGGTTGGTTTGTATGCAGCAAAAGCTCTTGCTGAAAGGGGATGGTATGTAGTTATGGCCTGTAGGGATATAGCGAAGGCACAACTTGCAGCGCAATCTGTGGGAATCCCCCACCAGGGGAGCTACACCATCATGCATATCGACCTTGGCTCAATGGATAGCGTTCGACAATTTGTGAATAACTTCCGAGCAAGCGGTAACTCCCTAGATGCTTTGGTATGTAACGCCGCAATTTACATGCCTTTGTTAAAAGAGCCACTGCGAAGCCCAGAAGGATTTGAGTTAAGTGTTGCTACAAATCACCTGGGACATTTCCTTTTGTGCAACCTAATGCTAGAGGATTTAAAGAAGTCATCTTCAGAACCAAGGCTCGTGATTTTGGGAACTGTCACCCACAATCCAGATGAACTGGGTGGGAAGATTCCGCCGCGTCCTGACTTGGGCGATTTGCAAGGCTTTGCAGAAGGATTTAAAGAGCCAATCTCAATGATTGACGGAAAGAAATTTGAACCTGTTAAAGCTTACAAAGACAGCAAGGTTTGCAACGTGCTGACTATGCGGGAACTGCATCGGCGCTATCACGAGTCAACCGGTATCGCCTTCAGCTCTCTCTATCCGGGATGTGTTGCAGAAACGCCGCTATTTAGAAACCACTATCCTTTATTTCAGAAAATCTTCCCTTTATTCCAGAAGTACATCACTGGGGGATATGTGTCTCAAGAGTTGGCGGGAGAACGCGTTGCTGAGGTAGTTGCCGATCCTGAGTACAATCAATCTGGTGCTTATTGGAGTTGGGGAAATCGCCAGAAGAAAGATGGCAAGTCCTTTGTTCAAAAGGTTTCTCCTCAAGCCCGCGATGATGAAAAAGGCGATCGCATGTGGGAACTAAGCGCCAAGTTGGTTGGACTAGCATGACCGAACAGAATGCAATAATTTGATTTTTACTTGATAATGATCTCTCAAGGTGAGGTGAGTGATGGCAAAGGTAAAACGCAGCGTTGGAGAAGGTTTTGGTTCACCGTTCCACGCGATGCTGATGAATCAACAGAACATCGCAAAATTTACATACTAAAACGTGAGACTACACCTCTGACAAAATTAATACCTGCCAATTCTTAGAGTTCGTAGGGTGCGTTACACTCTGTTAACGCACCGATGTTAATTGTAAAGATATGCGAGAAATTATCTAACCATTTTCAATGGAAAGTGCCATGTCTTCCCTAAAGGCGCATTCCCAAACGCTATATGACACGGATTACTTGCAATGGATACAGACGACTGTGGAAAAATTGCAAAGTCATGACTACGCGGACGTGGACTGGGAAAACCTCATTGAAGAAATTGCCGACATCGGAAGGAGTGAGCGTCGGAGCCTCAAGAGTAATCTGATTGTAATTCTGGTGCATTTGCTCAAATGGCAATTTCAGCCTGAAAAGAGAAGCGGTAGCTGGGAAGGAAGCATCATTGAACATCGTAGACGTGTTAAAGAAGCTCTAGATGATTCGCCTAGTCTCAAATCTTATATTGAGAGCGTCTTTGCAGAGTGTTATGCACAAGCGGTTAAGCAAGCAAAAGCTGAAACTGGCTTGTTAGTGGAATCCTTTCTTCTGGTGTGTCCATATCAGCTACCAGAAGTCACAAATGATGAGTTCTTACCTCAGTAAGCCACTGAATCAGGCTTATTTGCGCTTCGTTCTCTGTAAAGTTATAGTTATACTTCTCCATTCCCTACTCTTGACTTCTACCTGTAACAAATGTATGATCAACTCGCATAGAAGGGGAGTAGCTGCTGGCAAAAAACATAAAAGCCAGTACATCTGAATCAACATACTGGCGATGAGCCTGGTTCAGGTGGCAAGTAATCAATATTTGAAAGCGAGACCTTCACTAAGTTCACACCGAAAAGTGTAAACTTGGTGAGGTCTTTTGGTTCTCATCAAGCTTCACATCGGTAAACGATTCTTCAGGAGCTTGAGAGAGTGTTAACAGCTTTTACCGCAGCTTTATTACTAATTACAGTTTCAGAACTAGGTGATAAAACATTTTTTATTGCTGTGATTTTGGCAATGCACCACCCGCGGCGGCTGGTATTTATAGGTGTGACAGCTGCTTTAGCCGCAATGACAATCCTTTCGGTGCTATTTGGACAAGCGGTATCTTTGTTGCCAAAAGTTTATATTCATTACGCTGAAATAGCTTTATTTATTGCCTTTGGTATCAAGCTTTTATATGACGCTAGTAAGATGTCTCCTGCTGCTTGTGATACAGAAGTTGTAGAAGAGGCCGAAGCTGCTGTGAAAAAAGCAGATTTGGAGTTACCAAAGCAAAAGACTTCCTTGGCAATTATTATAGAAGCCTTTGTGTTGACATTTATGGCAGAGTGGGGCGATCGCACCCAAATTGCCACCATTGCCTTAGCCGCAGGTAATAATCCCATTGGAGTGACAATAGGTGCAATTTTAGGACATGCCATTTGTGCTGCGATCGCAGTTATCGGCGGCAAAATGATTGCCGGACGCATTTCTGAGCGTCAACTCACCCTGATTGGCGGATGCCTATTTCTAGTCTTTGGTGTCGTTAGTGCCATTGAGGGAGCGTGAGGGGATGAAGACGCGGTGACACGGGGACAAACAAGAGACTTATTCAATAATTCCTCTTTGTCCCCATTCCCTATTCCCCACTCCCTACTCCCCACTCCCCATTACTTAGGCGTACTTTTCAATGAAGGCGTGGGAGATGCAACAGGATTAGGGATGGGGGAAACCGTAGCTGCGTTCTTAATTTCATCTTTGTACTGAGGAGGTGCTAAAGCTGCGGCGCTATCAAACAAAAGTTTTGCATCTGCGTCTTTGCCCTGTTGTTTCAAGAGCATCGCTTTGGCCACAACGGGGCGAAAATCCTTGGGATCTTTCTTAATTGCTTGGTCATATGCAGAGCTAGCTTGAGCATAGCGTTTCTGGGAAGCGTGAACAGAACCTAATAGAACCTGCACGGCTACTGTATCTACACTTCCAGGCTGAATTGTATTTGCTTGGGCTGCCTTAGAAAGGGTTTCTTGCAGCAAACCAATGGCTGCTTCCGGGCGTTGCTGACTGATTAACAAAGCCACCATTCCTTGTAAAGCTTTCAAATCGCCTGGTTTAGTCTCCAAAATCGAGCGATAAGCTTGAGCAGCTCCTTCGCGATCGCCAATTTGTTGTTTGGCTTGAGCCAGTAGCACTGAATATTCTGACTGTTCGGGATTCAGCTTCGCTAACTTTTCTAAAGGTTCAATGACAACTTGGATATCAGCTGGTTTTACCTCACTTTTTTCTTTTTGACTTAGTAATTGTAGCCGCGCCCGTAATAAGCCCTTAAGCGCAGTCTGATTTTCTGGTTCCCTTTGCAAAACCAGTTCATAACCCCGTACTTCGTCTTCCAGTTTTGATCTTTGGTCAGCAGAGGTCAAAGTGCCTCTGGTGCTAGCGGTATTCTGGTTTGAGGATGGCGTATTATTAAATGCTCCAATTATGGGAATCACCGAAACACCCACAAAAGCAAGAATTGCCACTGCCAAGACGACTTGAACTATCCAACGATTGCGCGGTTGAGACACAGTTTTGTCTTTCTCCTAAATTTTAATGACATTATCATTTACACAAATCGTAAAGTTAAAAATTTCCAAAACTTTGCGGAATACTGCCAATTGCCTGTGAATTTTATAACAATTAACTATTTACACTGCTAAAGTAAGTGATGACTTTAGGAGGAGCCGTCAGAATTGTAGCTATGATATGCTTCCGAAACTAGTGTAAAGGCGCTAAATTACACGTTTAGTGTTTATACACTCAATTTAGCGCCTTTAGTATTGTATAGAGTACCCTAGTGGGACTTTGTGAAAAGCAAATATACTTTCATCAGTCGCACAAATGCTCTTTCCAGCTGCCTTTGTAAAATCCCACAATGGGATGTGTCTCCGCCGCAAGGAGTTTTTATGAATTCCGACCTGATGCCGTTGCCTGAATCCTCCAATTCTTCTGTCTCTAACCAGGGCCCAACTAACATAGGGGCAGCTGCTAATGTTCATATAGCAGCCAAGTCCTCTAAACCTGAAAATTCGCCTGTTAACCCCATCGAGACTGACTCAAATGGGAACTTAGTCAATCGACAGCAACCGATTCCGCCTCCCAGTGAGCCGATGCAATATCGAGCGATCGGGTTAGTTAGAGGTCGCTATCATGCTAGTAGCGAACAATTTACTCAAGGAACGCTGCTGACTACTGATGGTGTAGAACTCAATGCCGTCCTCCTAGGCCGGATTATGAGCTTAGTCAAGAATCACCTAGACTTAGAAAAAGAACACTTGTGGGTAGTATATCCACGTACAAGACAAGAGAATGATACCTTGCACATCCAAATCGTCGGAGTTTGGGAGCCAGAAAACCTGGCAAAAAACTCAACAGATGAAGACGAGTTAGACTTGGAGTTGCAAGAGTTACAGACACCCGATGATGGCTTATCCGAAAACTCTGAACTAAGTACAATTCCCGTAATTCCCTCATCAGAAGTTGCAGATGGTGGTTTTTCTGTTCGTGGTGAGGTAGTATACCAATCTTTTGACGCTAAGAGCTTGGTAGTCAAAATTAGGCAGGCTGCACGTAAACCAACTGAGAAACCCAAGTATTTTAAGTTGAAATTGAGGGGTGTGCTGACCACCAAAGCAGTAGGAAAGTTCTGGGACTTCCAAGCCAAGAGAGAAGCTGACGTTTTGATAGTAGAAAAAGCTGAGGCGATCGCTGACTTGCCCAAAAAACGCAAACCACCATTCAAAGGTGGCCCTCGTGCTGGCGGTGGCGGTGGTGCTGGTGGTAGAAAACCATTCCCCCCCAGACGTAGTGGCGAAACCCCACGTCCTATTAAGAAAACAGGCGCAGGCGGCGACACCTCTGTGGTGTCAAAACCTATACCCAAAACGCCCGCTCCTAAGCCCATAAAGCGACCGAAACCGGCTCAAGAGTAGGGAATTGGGAATAAGGGATTTGGGATTGGGTACTGAGGATTAGGGATTAAGGATTAGATTAAATATTAGGGTTCAACTAATTTTTTCCAGTCCCCAGTCCCCAGTCCCCAGTCC
>NZ_CAXTNP010000073.1:0-28509 GCF_964245575.1 uncultured Nostoc sp.
ACCCACTACTCATGTCCCTACCCTCCTTCCTAGCGCGTCGTTCCTTTCACTATGGCTGGCTCGTCGCGGGTTTAACATTTCTAGCCTTGCTGGTGGCGGCTGGAATTCGCTCTGCTCCTGGAGTTTTTATAGTGCCTCTCGAACAAGAGTTTGGCTGGAGTAGAGCGACTATATCTTTGGCAATCTCCATTAACTTAGTACTTTACGGATTGATTGGCCCTTTTGCCGCCACAGTTATGGAGCGGATCGGCATTCGCCGGATGATGGTGTTCTCACTTGCTGTCATTGCTCTCGGTGTCGGTTTAACCACTTTGATGTCAGCATCTTGGCAGCTAGTCTTGCTGTGGGGTGTAGTTGTCGGTTCTGGTAGCGGAGTTATCGCCCTGGTTTTGGGTGCTATTGTCGTCAATCGCTGGTTTTTGGAAAAGCGGGGTTTAGTTCTGGGCATCTTAACCGCCAGTACAGCTACGGGGCAATTAGTGTTTCTGCCGATGCTGGCTTCAGTCGCCGATCGCTTCGGGTGGCGAACTGCGGCTCTAGCTCTGACTGGTGCAGCACTCCTAATTATTCCAGCGATCGCAGCCTTTATGCGCGATCGTCCGGCAGATGTCGGTTTGCGACCCTTTGGCGACAACAGCGAAACTGTGGAAGTGTTACAGCTTAGAGCAAATTCCATCGCCTCCACCCTTAACGCTCTCTGGCAGGGAATGCGTAAGCGCGACTTCTGGCTGTTATTTGGTAGCTTTTTTATCTGTGGTGCTAGTACAAATGGGTTAATTGGAACTCATCTAATTCCCGCTTGTATTGACCACGGTATCCCTGAAGTCAAGGCTGCTGGTCTTTTGGCAATCATGGGACTATTCGATTTTTTTGGAACTACTATGTCCGGTTGGCTATCTGATCGCTGGAACAATCGCTACTTATTGTGTTGGTACTACGGACTGCGGGGTTTGTCTTTGATTTTCTTACCCTTCAGTTTCAACTTTTCCTTCTATGGACTTTCCATTTTCGCCGTCTTCTATGGACTTGATTGGATTGCCACTGTACCACCAACGGTGCGTCTTGTTGCTAATGTCTTCGGTAAAGAAAATGTCGGCGTTATGTTCGGTTGGATTGTAGCAGGACACCAGCTTGGTGCAGCCACAGCAGCATTCGGAGCGGGTGTGTTGAGAACTTGGACGGGTAGTTATTTACAAGCGTTTATTTTATCAGGCGTTCTCTGTTTGATTGCCGCAGTTTGTGTACTGCAAATTGGTCAAACTCCCACTAAGGGCAATTCACAGCTATCTTCAGTCACGCTCAATTCTTAATCTATAAATGTCTTAATCGAATGGCACTAAGAAAAGCTCTAAGCTAGACAGAATAAAGACTACAGGTTTAAAATATGGCAACAACAGCTCTAATTGTCGGTGCAGGTAGTGGACTAAGCGCTTCTTTAGCCCGCCTATTTGCAAAAGAAGGATTCACCGTAGCTTTAGCGGCTCGCCAAATTGAAAAACTCACTCAATTGAGCAGTGAAATTGGCGCAGTTAATTTCACTGCTGATGTCTCAAAGCCAGATGAAGTAGAACAGTTATTTATAGATATTGATAATAAAGTCGGTTCCCCGAATATTGTAGTTTACAATCCCAGTTTCCGGGTGCGGGGGCCACTTGTTGATCTAGACCCTGGTGAGGTGGCAAAAACCTTGGATGTAACTGCCTTTGGTGGCTTTCTCGTCGCCCAAGCTGCTACCAAAAGGTTTTTACAACTTGGTGGCGGTGCTATCTTCTTTACTGGAGCTTCAGCCAGTATCAAGGGTTATGCTCAGTCTGCTCCCTTTGCAATGGGTAAATTTGCACTGCGCGGTTTGGCTCAGAGTATTGCTAGAGAATTAGCACCAAAGAATATCCATGTAGCGCATTTCGTGATTGATGGTGGAATCCGCCCTACAGGCCGCCAAGATCCAGCAGATAATCCTGATAGTACTCTTGACCCGGATGCGATCGCTCAAACTTATCTCAGCATTTTACGTCAACCCCGCAGTGCTTGGACTTATGAAGTAGAACTACGTCCGTGGGTAGAGAACTTTTAAGCAAGACAATTGTTACAAAAATGGTTTTGCAGGTATGGAAATTGATTTTGGTGCAACTGCTACTGATTATGCAAAACACCGCGCTGGCTTTCCCAGTTCATTATTTAACAAACTGTCTGAATATGGTATAGGTTTACCAGGGCAGAATATTGTTGACCTTGGTACAGGAACAGGAACGCTAGCGCGAGGCTTTGCGGATAGAGGTGCTTATGTGATTGGCATAGACCGATCAGTGTCACTTTTAGAACAAGCTAGACAGTTAAGCGAATCAGTCCAACTCAAAGTAGATTATCGAGTTGCAACTGCCGAGAATACCAAGTTACCAGATGCAAGTGCTGATGTAGTGACAGCTGGACAGTGTTGGCATTGGTTTGATCGTCCCCGTGCTGTCCAAGAAATTACTCGGATATTGAGAAGAAATGGCTTGATCGCGATCGCTCATTTTGATTGGATACCCTTAAAAGGTAATGTAGTTGAAGCAACAGAACAATTGATTAAGGCTCATAATCCAGCGTGGAGACTGGACGGTGGTAATGGAATGTATCCCTTGTGGTTACAAGACATTGGTGAAGGAGGATTCCGAGAAATCCGCACATTTTCTTACGATGTATTTGTATCTTATACACACGAAGATTGGCGGGGGCGAATTCGTGCTAGTGCTGGGGTGGGAGCCAGTTTGAAACCAGAAAAGGTAGAAGTATTTGACCAGGAATTGGCGACATTACTCGAAGCAAAATATCCGACACCAATTCTTCAGGTTCACCATAGAGTTTGGGCTGCGATCGCCAAATCACCGCTATGAAAAAGTATAATGATCGCTGCCATTAAAGATAAAGGTTTTCGGTAACAGACAAGGCAAAATATTAAGCCAAGACGAATTAAAACAATACTTCAAAAATGACTCATGCACTTTTGGACTACCAAGCAATAAAATTGCTCCATCAAGATGAGCTACAGGGGCATGATGAATTGAAGCTCTATGTTTCATTCAGAGAAAGCCATGACTAGCGGCCAGCACAATAGTCCAGTATGGGGCTGTAGCTCCATTCTTGACTAGGGCAATACTTTTGGGTATAAAGTGCTAAAATGCTTACGTTATATACATTTTCGCAGTTGTTGCCCCCCTTTTTTTCAGATTTGGTGAGAAATCCGAAAGAGGTGTCTGCACCATTCACTTAAAAAACAATCGCACAATTTTAGGAAAAATAATCATGATTGATCTTTATTATTGGACAACCCCAAACGGTCATAAAATTACGATTTTCTTGGAAGAAGTCGGTTTGCAATATACCATAATTCCTGTGAATATTGCGGCTGGAGATCAATTTAAGCCGGAATTTCTGAAGATTTCTCCTAATAATCGGATGCCTGCGATCGTTGACCGCGAACCAGCAGGTGGAGGTGCGCCGATTTCTGTATTTGAGTCTGGTGCAATCTTGCTGTATTTAGCAGAAAAAACCGGGAAATTAATCCCCCAAGATTTACCTAGTCGCACTCAAGTTTTAGAATGGTTGTTCTGGCAAATGGCAGGGCTGGGGCCAATGGCGGGACAAAATCATCACTTTAGCGTTTATGCTCCCGAAAAAATTGAATATGCCATTAACCGCTACGTGAATGAGACGGGACGCTTATATGCAGTGCTGAATAAGCAACTAGCAGATAGAGAATTTGTGGCTGGCGATTATTCCATCGCCGATATTGCTGCTTATCCCTGGATTGTTGCCCATGAGATCCAAAGTCAAAACCTAGAGGATTTTCCTCACCTCAAGCGCTGGTTTGAGACAATTAAAGCGCGTCCGGCAACAATTCGCGCCTACGAAAAGGCAGAGGCATTCAAAACTGAAGCGCTTGATCCAGATAAGTTACGAGATTTGTTATTTAACCAGTCGGCGAAGACTATTCAGCCTTGAGCCTAATGAAATTGTCTTGTCACTGTGGCGATCGTTAAGTTAGCTCTAACCCCAGATCATCAGTCGCAACTATGAGCAACAATTTCTCACTATCTTCCTTTCCTCAATTAGAAACAGAAAGGCTGCTTCTTCGTGAGACAACGTTGCAGGATGCTGAGGCTATCTTTGCTGTATTTTCCGATCCAAGCGTGACTCAGTTTCACAATCTTGATACTTTCACTTCTCTTGAAGAGGCGATGTCTACGACGGGCTACGCCTACGCAGTCATTGAACGTAGAGCCAAGCGGTTTGAGCGAGGAGAAGGAATTCGCTGGGGAATTGCTTGTAAGCAAGACAACGTTTTGATTGGTTCTTGTGGGTTTACGTGGAACCCACAAGAACAGTCTGCTGAGATCGGTTATGAGCTTGCTAATACTTTTTGGAGACAAGGCATAATGACTGAGGCGGTGCATACCATCTTGGAATTTGGGTTTTAGAAAATGGGTTTGCGTTTCGTTGTTGCCCAATTCATGATTATCTTTAGCTATTAACAACAAAACTTTATACACTAATCATTTTACTTTGTAGATATCTCAATTAAGATAATCATATCAAATCACTAGGGGAAAGTCTTAAACAAAATAATCTCATCAAAATCTTATAAAGCACGTTTCATAAACTGTTGCACATTTCCGTACATTTCACCAACCAATCCGTCAAGTTCGTACTTTATATCTTCATATCTTCCAAGTTTGCTAGTCCACATACCATCATCTAGCTGTTTAGCTACGTGCTGCGGCTTACCGTCTTCTTTTACATATATAGCAATCTTTTCAAATCCAGCTTCAATTTCTGCATTAGTGCATATCTCGTAACCGCAAATTTGGAATGCAATAGTAAATGCTTGTAGTGTTTGCTCTCTAGGGGCACCCTTAGGCCAGTAATAATCCTCTCCAGGAGTAGGAGACCACCAACGGTCATCTTCATTATTAATTGCCCAAGCAATGCAATTGTATTCAGATGTGAATTTGCTTGTGATTTCGTATGTAGTCTTGGCTAAGTTAGGCCAATCAGCTTCAAGCTCAGCACTTGTATCCATGCTGTCTACCCCAATCCAACCAAGCCTCTGCCATTTTTTTAAGCCTCCCTCTATCTTCTGGCTTAATGGGATTAGCTCCAGTAATGGATCTTAATGCCCAAAACCAGTGTTCCGGCTCTCTGCTTAGTTCTTTAAGAATTAAAGGCACTGCATCTGTCCCCATGCCTATTATTTGTTGATATGCAGTGTGTAAAATCATATCACTCATTAATGACATATGCTTGGTTTCGCTACGCCATTGATTAGCAAGCTTAATGAAAGTGTCTTTTCGTTCTGCTTGCCTTAATAGATAACTTGACGGACGGTTTGTTGTTTGCTTCGCTTTCCGAGTTTTACTTTTTTGCAGTAAGGATTGTTCAGAAAAAACACACAACAATTTTTCTTCTGTCCATGTAAAAACCTCTTGTTTCCAGCTTTTAGTTATCAATAACGATGTTTTGCTTGTTTCAGTTTTAATTTGATTACTCAAATAAATATCGAAGTTATTATCTTTGAATAAATTGAAACTACTATAATTTTCTGGAATTGGCGCAGGAGAGACACAAACTCGGCGAAATTTAGGAAAATATGAATATTTGCTTAATTTTTTAGTACTTAATTTTTGAGTCCAAGAGTTTGTTTTATCTTTCGCTTTTTCTGATGTCAACATATTCCTAGCTTAATTGTTGATTGGGACTTTTTGATATTTATATGTTTGAATCAATCTTGTTGTTCATCGTCATCTTCTAGATTTTCTAATGCTTCAATTTCTAGTACAGGATTTATCCACTCTATTTCTGCTTTTTTTAAAACAGATCCAAGAGCATCTCTATTGTCTATTGCAATAACAATTTGCTCATGCAAATTATCTAAATCATCTGAGTCAAGAGCTACATAAAATTCTTTAGTTCCCTCTGCATCTTTATACTGAATTTTAAGCGTATGAATTAAGATAGCAGCTTCTACTTTTCTCTCAGTTTCTGAGTTAAATACAGGTCTTATGTCAGTAACAATCCTTGAATCTGAAAATATTCGCTCATGCTCAATCAGTAAATCAGAGGCTTTCTCCGAAACATCTAAGGAGAAACCAATACTTTCTAAAGCTTTTAATAGGCTGGATAACCTCCGTTTAAAACGTTCTTTCTGCTCTGTTTTGACTGAAAAAAACTCAGCAAATTCAGCGTCTTGTTCTATAGATTTACTGACTAAAGCCACAATAGCTTCATTAGACAAGTTTTCTTCTTTGTATAATTGCCTTAAAGATACTATAGTAACAACAAGACTTAGAGCAGTACGCCTATCAAGTTTTTGTATTTGAACTATTCTTTCAGAAATTTTATATACAATGTTTTCGACGGTCGGAGGAAAATCCCGTAAAGCTGATATAATTACATCAATAGCATCGTCATCAGTGTTTAAAATAAATTCAATACCAGACTTATACTGCTCAGGAATTTTGAAATCCATAAATTATCCCATTCTTACCAAAAATACTTGAAGCACAAATACTATGTAGCAATGGTAGTGTACTTTGCCGCACTGAAATGTATACACATTACATTTTTACCCTACCCTAAAGGATAAGCTTTAAAAAAAATACCTCTTACTCTATATAGTATATTATAGTCCATATAAAGATTGATTGCTTTTTCTTAAATATTTGAATATTAAGTAATATTTTTTTAATAAACCTTGATTTATTTTTAGTTTTGAGAACATCAATAACAGGGAATAAAATTTATACTTAAATAACACCGCTAATATGCAAGGTAATTATAAATCTCTTTCAGATATCTATTTTGTACAGACAAAAAGTTTAGGAAGATTTCTATTAACTGATTAAGTGCTATATAGATTTTGAGGATATCGTGTTTAGCGATCGCTCTATGCTCTCTAAGTAGCTTATAAACTGCTCAATTGGGCGAATCGATAAATAGTCTTCGCCTAAGACTGTCCAAGTAATTTGGTCGCTGTCAGAGATGCGTACCCTTTGAACTTTCACTTTACTTTGTAGATATTATTTACTTTGTATAAATGCTGTTAAACAGTAGTTTACAATGATTGGGTACACCTGTCAATGTTATTGTTTACTTTAAAGAATTATTTGAAGATGCTGTTGTTTAGTCATGTTGGATAACATACCTTCTAAAAAGTTGCTAGAAAAGTTAGGTTTTCACAGTCAGGGTGTACTGAAACAGTATGACTTATTCAAAGGGCAGTATCACGATCTGGAGCAATTTCTGCTTAATAAATAAAAAACTGCGTGAGTAGGTTAGCAACGGATACAGACTGATGTTGAGTTTAGTTTTTCAGATCAGGGTTGCTGACTTGCGCCTGTAATTGTCCTTCTACTTTAAACGGTGCTTGATGATAGTTGTTAAATTCATATTCTGGTGTCACTTTCCAATCATATCGTTGCAGCAACGTTGCCAAAAAAATCTTTATTTCCATCTTGGCAAACTCTATTCCAATGCATATATGTTCGCCACCACCAAAACCAATTAAAGCAAATGAGTCTTTTTTATCTTCTTCGCAGGGAGGGGCAAAGCGTTCTGGATCAAAACTTTCTGGGTTAGTATAAATCTCGCTCATACGATGCGTTAATCCTTGAGCAACAATCACCACCCAACCAGGAGGAATGCGGTAACCTGCGTATTCAAAGCCATTAAGCGACGAGTGCGGCGATGTTCTTCGCCATCCTGAAGCATCATCGGCCGCCCGAAAATATGCTCCATAGCCAGTTTCCATCCTAAGTAGGAAGATACATGATCGGCTTTTTCTTGCAAAATTAGTCGATTTGCTTGTGTCCCTACCAAAACTGCATATTTCTTTCCTAAAATGCTGGTTTTAAAAACGGGCCCGTAGCGTTGGTAGTTCTTCGTCAGCCCCCATCCTTGAGTAGCAAATAATCTGAGAGTTTCACCTAAAATGGGTAGCCCAAAGCTACCGGGCATTTCCTCGGCTGGTTTTAGTTGTGTCATTTTTTATACTATAGAACTCAAAGTATGGTGATAACTATTGAGTCTAGCTTTTACAAGATTATGCCGTCTCACGCAATCTTCCGAAAAATTCAGTGTAGCTTCTTAAATGCTTGAGGAGTGATGCCGATATATTTGCGAAAAACCTTGGTGAAATGACTTTGACTTTGAAATCCTACTAGTTGCGAAACTTGTATAACTGATAATTCTCGCTTTGCAAGTAAAGATTTTGCTCTTTCAACTCGACATTTAGTGACATATTGGTGAGGTGCTATTCCCATTGATTGCTTAAACAAGCTAGCAAAATAATGCGGACTTATCTGTGCGATCGCCGCAATTTCTGCAAGGGACAAACTTTTATCTAAATTATCGTTGATATAGGCGAGCGCTGATTTTAATTTATGTTTTGGTAATCCATCAGTGTATTCTCTAATAATAAATTTATGCGTCGAGTAACGTTTCAATAAATGTACTGCTAATAGATTTACTGCTGATTCTATATATAGGTAACTATCAAATCCACTAGTTTCTATTTCCTGCTTGAGTGTCAGTCCAATTTGTTGAATTAGTGGGTCATGGGTTTGCAGTTTTTGTACAATTTCAACTGCATCAGCATTTACTGATTCGTAGGCAACACGAGTAATCAACGCTGGTTCAAGACCGACGTGGATAAACCCTAATTCCTGTTCAAATTGTACTGCTGGAGAAATTTGATGAGCAGGAAAAATTCCTACATCAGTAGTTGCATAAGATTTACTTTGCCAGTGTCCGTTAATTTTTAATTTTGCCTCAAACTCTCTACTATAAATGGTAATAATGTGCTGAAAAGGCGATGTCTCAGGAAGTTGATAGTTCGACTGACGATGATAGGCAAAATAAAAACCATTCCAATCGGCGACTGGGCTAGAGATAATTAAAGGTTTGGGAAGGAATTGTTTTAGCTTGTCTGGTTGGGCGGCATTAATTCTAAAAGGCTGGTCTATTTGCATGACGACTCGCACGCTTTTTTTCTAAATATAAATTACCACAGAAGGAAAGAAGAGTTACTCAAGAGTAACTCTTTTACTTCTCCAACCTCGTCAGCCCTTCCTCTTCTGCAAAAAGTCTATTCTAGAAATGCGAAAACTCAAACTACAGGAGAACACAGTGGGCAGGTTAGCAAAGGATATAGCAGGCAAAACACCTGTCTCATTAGGACTGTTGGGTGCTGCTGCCTTCATGGTAGTTGCTGATGCACGGGTGATTGACCCCCTGCTGCACATCATTGCTGACGAGTTTAAAGTCGGTGTTGGCAGTGCTGCGGTGATTATCTCGGCATACACGATTCCCTACGGACTATTTCAGTTAGTCTATGGGCCACTAGGCGATCGCATCGGCAAAATTAAGGTAATTACAGTAGCGCTGGCGGCATTTGCTGTGGGTACTGCTGTTTGTGCCTTTGTGTCAAATATCTTCTTACTTACCTTGCTGCGGTTTCTCACAGGGATGGCTGCTGCTGGGATCATCCCCGTTACCCTAGCTTATATTGGTGACAACTTTCCTTATGAAGAACGCCAAGCTGCGATCGGCAAGTATTTAAGTGCCCTGGTGCTAGGTCAAATCCTCGGTGGTAGTTTGGGCGGTATTTTTGGAGAATATATCGGCTGGCGTGATATCTTTCTCGTATTTGGAATCGTCTCCCTTGGCATTGCTGGACTTCTGTGGCGTGGGACGCGTCATCTGAGCAATGATCAACGTCCCCAAGGTCGTGTAGGTAGGATAACATTTCGACCTTATTACCAACTATTGACTCAACCGATCGCCCGGACTGTAATTATAGGGGTCTTTGTGGAAGGCTTTTGCGTGTTTGGGGCATTTGCTTACATTGGCGCATTTCTGCGCGATCGCTATAGTCTAAGTTATCTAGCGATCGGGTTTATGCTCAGTGGTTTTGGATTGGGTGGACTGATTTACAGTCGTTCAGTTAAATGGTTGGTAAGGCGACTGGGTGAAATTGGTTTAATCGGAGTGGGAGGAGGCTTGATGTGTATCAGCTTCTTAGCGATCGCATTATTCCAGAACTGGATGCTGTTTATCCCCTTGAGTATTTTAATGGGATTGGGCTTTTATATGATGCACAGCACCCTCCAGACCCAAGCCACTGAGCTAACACCAGAAGCACGAGGTACTGCTGTTTCGCTGTTCGTCTTTAACCTGTTTGTTGGACAGGGAATCGGCGCGGCAGTATTTGGTAGGATTGTGGATAATTTCGGCTACATTTATTGTTTTATTGTGGTTGGTGTAGCGATCGCTTTGCTCTCTATTTGGCTAGTCAAGCAGAAGCAAAACAGCGATAAAAGCTAAGTACAGCATTTCATTAATTTGTAGCGAATTAAATTTTGCAATACCCAACAATGCCAACGCGTCGGTCGCCTTGTCAATGCATCGGCTTGCATTGTTAATGCGTCAACTTGCATTGTTAATGCGTCGGCTGGCATTGTTAATGTATCGGCTGGCATTGTTAATGCGTCGCTCGCCTTGTTAATGTGTCGGCTTGCATTGTTAATTCATGTTAATTGTAATTATGAATGATTAATTATCAATGATGAATTATGTTCACCTTTACCAATCCTGTTAAAGCATCGATGTCAAAAAAGCAACATTTATTAAACAAAAAACCCGGTTGGTCTTTGGATGAGCGAGATCCAAAGTTCATAGAATTTCTGATGCCTTTGTTTGGCTTTTTGTATCACTACTATTTCCGAGTTCAAACTAGTGGCTGGGATAATATTCAACCCAAAGAAAAAGTCCTATTGGTCGGTTCGCATAATGGAGGACTCGCGGCTCCCGATATGACAATGATGATGTACGACTGGTTCCGACAATTTGGTGTAGAGCGACCCGTTTATGGTTTAATGCATCCTATGGCTTGGCAGGTTAGCCCGCCACTAGCGCAATTGGTCGCCAAGGCTGGAGCAATAATTGCTCATCCAAAAATGGCTTACGCTGCCTTGCACTCTGGAGCTAGTGTGCTAGTTTATCCTGGTGGAGCCGAAGATATCTTCCGACTGCATAATTTACGTAACAAAATCCACTTTGCGGGGCGGCAAGGATTTATCAAGTTAGCGTTGCGGGAAAATGTGCCGATTGTCCCTGTGATTTCCTGGGGCGCTCACGATACGCTGATTGTGCTGGCTGACTGCTACAAAATTGTACGGCAACTCCATGAATGGGGAATGCCTTGGCTGTTTGGGATTGATCCGGAAGTTTTTCCGATCTATCTCGGACTGCCTTGGGGATTAGCAATTGGCCCGTTACCCAACATTCCATTACCTGTAACCATGTACACGCGGGTTTGTCCGCCAATTGTATTTCAACGCTACGGCCCTGAAGCAGCCAGCGATCGCTTCTATGTCAATGAATGTTATGAATTAGTTGTTAGTCAGATGCAGCAAGAGTTAGATCACTTAGTGAAGCTAGCTGCTAAGTCCTAAAGCTCTTGAGTAGAATTAGCACGTCCAACTTCTAAACAGTTTGATTCCAGATTGTTTAACTCATAATTCCTAACTCATAACTGTTTTGCTAGCCGCCACTGACTGGCGGAATTAACACAACTTCATCGCCATCTTGTAGTAGCGTATCTGGTTCGACAAATATCAGATTAATCCCAAAGCGGGTGATGTCACGCCATTGCGAGAGTTCGGGGTGTTCAGCTATCAAGCGATCGCATACTGCTTTGACTGGCATACTTTTAGGAAATTCCAACACCAGTTCCGAAACCCTAAAGGCTTCTTGATAAGCAGCGAACAATTTTACGGTAACGGTGATTGCAGATTTAGACATACAACATGCTTTGGCAGTACCTGCAAGTAGTTTAATACTTGACTTGCACCCTGAACTCTTGGGCTTAATTATACATTACTAAGTACATGGTTTCATAAGTTCATAGCGAAAAAATGTTTCTTAACCCAACATTTCTGGGTCAATTCCTAAAGCGTTGAGTTGTTCAATAGAGAGAGTACGCAATTTCTCTACAATTTTCTCCCGCTTTTGTCGCTCAATGACAGCCCGTTCCTCACCTGTTAGCAGTAAATTTCCTTGTGCATCCCACCAGCGCAACCAAGGTAACTCTGCATTCTGGTAAAATCCTTGCCAGATTCCTAACTCTACCCCCATAAGAACAATTGGGAAATGTCCTCATTCATTGGGTTTCATTAGTTGTAGGACTTACGCAAACTCTACGATTCTTCTCTGCGAGACGCTACGCGTTGGCGTTCTTCTCTGCGAGACGCTGCGCGATGGCGGTTCGATAAATTAAGCTTTTTAGCACTTTTTGCGTAAGTCCTGTTAACGAAAATCCGTTGTTTTAAGCTTTTTTTAATTATCCTGCGATTGTAAATAGGCCATGCTGTAGGGGCACAGCATTGCTGTGCCCTTACTTTTATCCACTGAATAATATGATTTTCATGAAACACTAGGATCGTCAGCAGTTTTTATCTCTTTCAAGATTCGTTCGACTTGATTAACTTTTTCACCTCTATTCTGTGCTTTGAAAATATTTAAAGCTTTTTCTAGAGAAGATAGTGCCTCATCTTTTTTATTTGTTTGCCACAATGCCAGAGCAAAATTAGTCAATGCCTCGCCATAATTAGGATTAATTTCTAGAGCTTTTTTATATTGAGTAATGGCTTCTTCCCAGCGACTTTGGCTAGCATAAACCATACCACTCGCATTGTAAGCTAGAGCGTATTTTGGCTGGAGGCGAATCGCTTCTTGGTAGGCGCTAATTGCTTCTTCTGGTTTCTTTTCCTGAAAAAGCGCGTTTCCTAATTGAAAGTGCCCAAAAGCATCTTCTGGATATTTTTTAATGAATTGACGTAAATTTTCTTCTGCACCTTTGAAGTTTCCCTGATTGTACAGAGTATTAGCTTGTTGGATCATCTGCGATCGCTCTGGTGTCCCTGTGTCTGAAGACTGTGCTAGTTTTTGTGATTGTCTCTCAATCGGCTGTTCAGGCGAATCCAAAGAAACTTTTGCAGTCACCGCTAACGCTAATGGTGATAAACCAATTACAGTGATAATACTCAGCGTCATGCCGCTAAAAGATTGAACAAATGCTGATTTGGGTTTGCGCTTCACCTTCATCGATCTGAATGCCTCAATAATGTTATAATGTTTATGATAAATGAGGTGCGTTATCGCGTAATGCATCACAAGACAGACGGTAAAGGCGCATATATGTGCGCCCTTACTAAGGTCATTTGGAACTATTTACGCACCTTCCCGCAATTTATCCAACACGCTTCTATCTTCTAAGGTCGAAGTATCCCCAGATACCTCTTCCCCAGCAGCTAGATTCCGCAGCAAGCGCCGCATAATCTTACCCGATCGCGTTTTGGGCAAAGCATCGGTAAAACGAATTTCTCCGGGACGCGCGATCGCACCGATTTCTTTGACAACGTGCAGTTTGAGTTCTTTACTCAGTTCCTCACTTCCCTGATAAGTGCCTTCTAAAGTCACAAAAGCAACTACTTCTTCACCTTTGAGTTCATCGGGTTTACCCACTACCGCCGCTTCTGCAACTGCTGGATGCGAAACTAAGGCTGATTCTACTTCCATTGTACCGAGTCGGTGTCCTGATACATTCAGTACATCATCTACACGACCCATTACCCAGAAATAGCCGTCTTCATCAAGTCTAGCGCCATCACCAGCAAAGTAAATATAGTTACCATCTTGGGGCGGAATGTGTTCCCAATAGGTGCGGCGGAAGCGTTCTGGATCGCCGTAGACTGTGCGCATCATTCCTGGCCAAGGATGGCGCACTGCTAAATAACCGCCTTCCTTATTGGGTACAGTATTTCCTGACAAATCTATGATATCTGCGATAATTCCGGGGAAGGGAAGAGTTGCAGAACCGGGTTTGGTGGGGATTGCTCCTGGTAGCGGTGTAATCATGATACCGCCGGTTTCCGTTTGCCACCAAGTATCAACTATTGGACAGCGTTCCCCACCAATGACTTTGTGATACCACATCCAAGCTTCTGGGTTAATCGGTTCGCCGACGGTTCCCAGCAAACGCAATGAAGATAGATTTCGCGCATTCGGATGTTGTTCACCCATCTTAATAAATGCTCGAATTGCTGTAGGTGCGGTATAAAAAATATTAACGCCGTATTTTTCAATTACATCCCATGTACAACCAGGATTAGAAGCACGGGGCGCACCTTCATACATCAGGCTCGTTGCACCGTTGGAAAGCGGGCCGTAGACAATGTAACTGTGTCCCGTAATCCAACCTACATCTGCGGTACACCAATATACATCTGTGTCTTGCAGGTCGAATATCCACTTGGTGGTCATGTGGGTATACAAATTATAACCAGCAGTTGTATGCACTACGCCCTTCGGTTTGCCCGTGCTGCCGGAAGTGTAGAGAACAAACAGCATATCTTCGCTGTCCATTGGTTCGGCGGGACAATCTGCTGATGCACCTTTTTGTAAATCATGCCACCAATGATCGCGTCCTCCCAACTGCATATAAGTTTCCTGTCCGGTGCGCTTGACAACTAGGACATTTTCTACACTGGGAACAGCACCATCAGCTAAGGCTTTATCTACCTGTTCCTTGAGAGGAACGATCGCATCTTTGCGCCAACCACCATCAGCCGTGATTACCAGTTTAGCTTTAACATCGATTAAGCGATCGCGCAAAGCTTCAGCACTAAAACCACCAAATACCACGCTATGGGGTGCGCCAATTCTGGCACAAGCTAACATCGCGATCGCAGCTTCGGGAATCATCGGCATATAAATACCAACGCGATCGCCTTTTTGTACACCCAGTTGCTTCAATACATTGGCGAACTGGCAAACTTCTCGGTGCAGTTGGGCATAAGTGAGGGTACGCGAATCACCTGGTTCTCCTTCCCAAATCAATGCTGCTTTATTTTTGCGCCAGGTAGTGAGATGTCTGTCAAGGCAGTTGTAAGAAATATTTATTTTACCACCAACAAACCATTTAGCAAAAGGCGGTTGCCAGTCTAATACTGTATCCCATTTTTGGAACCATTCTAATTCTGTTGTAGCCAAATCTGCCCAAAATTGCTGCGGATCGGCTTTTGCTTTGTCGTAGAGACGCTGATAGTCTTCTAGACTTTTGATATGGGCGTTTTGTGAGAATTCCGAGGCAGGATGGAAGAGGCGATTCTCTTGTAGGATTGATTCTATAGTTGGTTGAGACATGGTTAGTTATGAGTGCGATCGCTATTGTTACTAAAAACTATTCTTAGCCCAGTTGTGCTAGACATTGTTTAGATTTTCGTTAAGCTAAGTAGAAATTGCCGAGTTATTTAGTTTACATTGATTTTCATCTAGCAAAAGCAAGCGATCAAGAAATGTAAAGACGTTTTACAACCTGTTTTTCGGGAATGTTGCAAAATGTAAGTAGTCTTGACAAACATCTTCTAAAATTATGACGCTCACTGTTGAAGCTAGCAGTTTATCTCTCAACGATGTTCATCGCTTTCTCAAAGTAGAAGAACTTTCCAATGGTTCATTCACAAATTTCTTAAGTCTAGAACCACTTTCTGAGTTTGAACAGCAGGATTTATTGCGAATCAGAAATGACTTCCGTCGTTATTTAAGCGCAGGTAAAATTTCTGAAGGTTTGGTTAAATTTATAACTATCGCACCCTTAATGCGGTTAGCAGGATTTTACGATGTGCCGATTCGGTTGACAATGGAAGATAGCATTGCGATCGCAGTCGAAGATGAAGACAAAAGAATTACCGGGCGGATGGATATTTTAGCAATCAACAGTCCTCAAAGTAATATTGCGCCGCCTTTTTGGGTTCTAGTAATTGAAACGAAAAATAGTTCGGTCAATGTAATTGAGGGTTTACCTCAATTACTCACTTATGCTTTTAAGAGTATAGAGCAACAACCATCAGTTTGGGGTTTGGTAACTAACGGACAGCTTTATCAATTTATTTATCTAAGACATGACAACCAGTCAAATTATGAGTTAATGCCATTATTAAATTTGAGTCAATCTCCAGATGCAATTGAGTTATTACAAGTTTTCAAAGCCATTTGTAAGTTACCAAATTTTCAGTAAATAAATCGCGGAGCGATCGCTGATGTCTGAACCTGCTACTTTAGAAATCATCTCTGATGGTATTTCAGAAGACGAAATTATTTTTCCTCCTGGCGATATACTGAGTGACGAACCACCCTTGGAAAGTGACCTACACCGAGAACAAATTGATTTGCTGATTCGTATCCTCAAATTGTGGTGGCGAGAAAGGCAAGATTTTTATGCTTCTGGCAATTTGACGATTTACTACAGTCCTAACCAGAAAAAATCAGAACATTTCCGTGGCCCAGACTTTTTTGTAGTCTTGGGAACCGAGAAAAAAGACCGTAAAAGTTGGGTAGTTTGGCAAGAAGATGGCAAATATCCGAATGTGATTGTGGAAATTTTGTCAAGTTCAACCACAGCAGTTGATAAAGGTTTAAAAAAACAAGTTTATCAAGATACCTTCCGTACACCAGATTATTTCTGGTTTGATCCTGTAACAATGGAACTCCAGGGATTTCATCTAGTTGATGGAAAGTATCAAGAAATTCAAACCACTACTGATGGACGTTTGTGGAGTCAGCAGTTAGAACTTTATTTAGGAGTTTATGAAGGTAAATTAAGATTCTTCACTACTGAAAATCAATTAATACTATCATCAGAAGAGTTAGCTGAACAAGAACGTTTACGCGCCGAGCAGGCAGAAGAACGCGCCCAACAAGCAGAAGAACGTGCCGAACAAGCAGAGCAAGAAATTGCTCGACTACGGGAGGCTTTACGTATACAAGGTATCGACTTAGAGAATATTTGATGACATCAGGAAATTAATTAAAGACATTTTCAAGTTAAAATCTAGTTATCAATGTGTAAAAAAAGCGTAATCTTCTGAAAGTAGGGCATCGTTTGCAAGCAACAGAAATTAAGGATCAGCTAAAGTCCCTTATCGAGCAAGCCTCCTCGATAGATCGTAATTTAGCGAGAAGATTAGATGAAATCAATCGTTGGGTTAAAGACATCAAGCCAGGTTCTCTGACTGCAAAACCTTTTGTCATAGCCTTTTTACTAGAGGTAATTACGGATTCGACAATTTGGCTGATAATCAAATCCTTACCTTCAGAAGAAGAACAAAAAGCAAAGTTCGAGTTGATGACACCGATTGAGAGATATTGGTATGGTTATCTATTTCCCAGATGGTTTAATGCAAGTGACTCCAAGTTTTATATTTGGAAGCAAAAATTGATGGCAGGCGAATTTAATCAGGTAGATCATGATATCATTAAATCAATAGCCCAAGATATTGTTCAGCGAGAAGGTAGTTTTTGGCAGCGTTATATAGCCGACCTTTCTATGGCAACAGATTTAATTGTTAGTCGTAACAATCAACCACTGTGTATTCAAATTACCAGTGTTAGTGAAGAACTTAATCAACAAAAGTACGAAGCTTGGCAAAATACACTGCGCTCGTGGGAAATCGAGAGGGGGCTGTTCTTAAGTTACAATCCCAAAGATGCTAATTTTGTCAACCAGTTAGTCAACGTGGCCCTGTATAACAGTGATTACCTTTCTGGTGGCAAATATTTAAAATTTTCGTGAACTTTCAAGAATTTGATATTTCAGATTTGTGTCTAGTTTACATACTTACGTGCAAATTACAGCTTTTATGCCTAATAAAAGAGAAACTCACTGCAACAATCAAGTAGATACATTTGCTGAAGCTTTAGCGACGGCGCGACAAATGCAGCAAAACTGGCTAACTTATGGGGTTGATTTTGTCAATATTTACGTTGAAGATGTGGAGGGAGACTGGCTAGAAACGTGGGGACATGACGAAATATTAGGTAATTCTCGATTAGATACTATTAAAGAATTTTTGGTAAGTAATGATAGTGTAGCTGTGAAAGTAAGAGAACATCTAGGAGAGCGATCGCTGTTTGATTTTGCAGTAAACTTAGATGAATCTTGGAGAATTCCTGGAGTAGATGACAGGCTATCTGCTGTAAAAAATCTGCTAGCTGGTGAAGGAAATAGTGTTAATACAGATGATATCAGGTTATTGGATTTAGCAAATACTCTGGTGGGAAAGTTGGCAGAGATTTTGTGAAATTTAGAATTACAGCAGAATTCAAGTATTTGAACCACATCTGTTGTAGGGGCGCAAGGCCTTGCGCCCCTACCGCGCGGTCTATTTCCCTGAAAATAGCTGTAAGTTGTAAGTAGGTGGGCGTAAATATTTGTCCTTGGGATAAGGCAGAAGGCAGGAGGCAGGAGGGAAGAGGGTTTTAGCCTTGTTCATTTTTGTTAACATAGTTTGGTTTTATTCTGCCGACCTACTTAGTAAATTGCTTTGAGACGTTATTTACGTTTGTCCTATTTAGGTTGTCAACGCAGATTTTAGATAAAAATCTCACCAGAGGCAAGATAGGACGATTAAAAGCTGGCGGCGCTAATAATTATAAATTTATATGTTTATTGTCAATGTTGAAGCAATTGTTACTCCCGTTGAAGCATTTATAAGAAACGTTTAAGCATTTGTTGCAAACGTTAGATTTTGTCTTATCAATGTTGAAGCAGTTGTTACTCACATTGAAGCATTTATAAGAAACGTTAGATTTTGTCTTATCAATGTTGAAGCAATTGTTACTCAGGTTAAAACTCTGGTTAATAACGTTGAAAGTTTTCCCTTACAGCGTACACTCGACTTTCACCAGAGAAACTGGATTAGCCTCTATCTCTCTGGAATCTAAACATCTGTTATTGTATGCATCAGTTAAGATGTCGCCAGATAAGGTAGGATAATTTGGAACCAATCACAGCTAGTGCGATCGCAACTCTCGCTTTTAAAGCGTAAAAGTTCCTGTCAATCGTGATGATGGTGTTATGTAGCTTGTAAAATTTAGTTAATAAATATTAAGTTTACTAAACTTTTGCAAAAAACTAATATATCCAGTTATTTTAATGTTAAGTAATTGATTGATACTTGATAGTTTGTGGAATGCAAAGCTTGCCTAAATTTAAAGAGCAGCATTAACAAATCCACAACACCAATTTTTGCAATACAACCAATTAATCAAGATAACCAGAGGTATACACTATGGCTCCAGTATCTGATATCTTTCTGTTACAAGACTTAACAGGGTCATTTGTTGACGATTTGCCCAACCTCAAAGATATCTTTCCTTCACTGGTAGATAACTTAAAAAACCCAAATTTTCAAATTGTCTATGGTGCTGACCCTTTCTTTGGGGTTGCCTCTTTTAAAGATAAACCAGTTGGTGGTTTGGGTGATGCTGGTGACTTTGTTTATCGAAACAACATCGCTTTGACAGGGGATACAGTTAGTGTTGTTTCAACAGTCAATGGCTTGAGTGCTGATGGTGGCGGGGATTTTCCCGAAGCACAATTAGAAGCACTTCTGCAACTATCTTTCAGTCCCAATTATAGACCAGATTCAACTCGCATTGCTTTAGTAGTCACGGACGCTGCTTTTCATACACCACCAGATGGTGCAAACGCTAGTCCTACTATTACTCGACCGAATAATGGAGATAATGTAGTCGATGCTGATGAAGATTATCCGACTATTGTGCAACTAAAAGATCGGCTAGTTGCAAGTAATATTATTCCCGTTTTTTTAGTTACACCGGATGTTATAAGCTTTTATGAACAGCTAGTCAAAGACCTGGGTCGGGGTGAAGTAATAGGTCTTGATAGGACAAGTATAACTATTGCTGATGCTATAAAATTTGGCGTTGCTAGTGCAAGAGGGATAATAACCGACGCGGGAACACCAGAACCCAATACCATTGATCTAAGTGGTAGTGATAGCGATAAAGTCGTGTTTTCAGGAAGTGGTAATGACTTTGTTACAGGAGGAAATGGTAACGATTATATTGATGGGGGAGCTGGTGATGACTTTGTTGCTGGTGGTGATGGTGAAGACACACTTGATGGTGGAACTGGTAGTGACATAGGTCGTGGAGGTGGTGGTGATGATTTTGTGGTCGATGGTTTATCTGGTAACGATATTTACGATGGGGGAGCAGGAAACGATACTATCATCGGCGGTCCTGGTATCGATAACCTGAACGGGGGAGAAGGTGATGATAATCTCCAAGGAGATCGTGGTAACGATGTCCTTTCAGGGGGAATAGATAATGATAATCTCCAAGGAGGTGATGGTGACGATAACCTCAGGGGCGATAGTGGTAATGACATTTTAATAGGAGGTGCAGGTTCAGATTTCTTTGTATTTGACAGTAACAAAGCCTTTATCAGTTCTGATCTCGGAGTAGACCAAATTTCTGACTTTTCAAGTGGCACAGACAAAATCCGTTTGTCGAAAAAAACTTTTACCGCTCTAGACAACACTTCCAATGGTGAATTACTTGGCTCTAACTTTGCCGTAGTCGCTGTCGATTCTCTAGCTGTAGATAGTAGTGCAGAGATTGTTTATAGCTCTAGCAGTGGCAACCTGTTCTACAACCAAAATAACGATGCGGCTGGTTTTGGTTCGGGAGGTTTGTTTGCAACTATTGTGGGTTCTCCTGCCAGCTTATTAACTTCAGATTTCTTTGTTTTTGGTGTGTAGATTAGTTTAGTTCTAAACTTAACTTTAGCTCGACTTTATCCATTTTTTGACAACGCTCAAGCTGACGCTGAAACCTCTGTGGAACGGTAGTTTTACTTATTCCATGTCACCGCAAATCAGTGAGATGGAATAAGTTTTTGCCAAAAAGCTAGCTTTTTACCATATCAAGAGAAGCAAGTTCTTAATTACTGAGCATCGACAATAAATTTCATGAGGCGATTCGATGAATGCTTTTGACTTGGCACAGTCGAGCAGCAAATAACAAGACAGCCAAAATATCTTCAGATTCTAAATCGTCATAATCTTTCAATATTTCTTCAGTACTCATACCAGAACTGAGCAGTTCCAAAATAAACTCAACTGGATAACGAAGTCCTCGAATGCAGGGTTTACCGTGGCAGATATCTGGATTATGAGTAATGCGTTGTAGAAGTGTGTCATTCATAAATAGGACTTACGCAGTGAAAACCTGAAACCTCGATCCCCCCTAACCCCCCTTAAAAAGGGGGGGATCTGAAAAGCCCCCTTTTTAAGGGGGTTGGGGGATCTATTTTGCGTAAGTCCTAACAAAGAAATATTCATAAATTATTACGATATTTTTGTTCTCAGATTCTAATTCTAGATGCCAAATAACGACAGCAGAAAAATAATTGTAGCTACAAATAAATACTTTTGACTGTTAATTTATTTTTGATTTATGGATTTATAGGTATAAAGTTATACTATAATATATAAATAAGAAAGGCGATCGCCCTCTGCCAAGAATCTGCGATCGCCTTTCTGTAAACCCCCATTTTGGGAGACAATTACAATGATGACACAAGTACAAAAGTTTGTAAAAAATCACAACTTCGCCCAATCAGAATTACAACAGTACTTAGATGGCGAAAACTTAAATACACCCATCCTTAATCAATCTTCTGAAAATCAATTACCGAAAAGAGAACCGATTAAACATCTATTAATAGGTTCTCCAAAAGCAGTTACTAGCACAATTCACTATTTGCAAGTGATTGGCTACGCCAGCATCGGCGATTGGAGTCCGCTACTACCAACCACTAACCCAGGCGAGGTAATGAGTATTTTAATCCGTCAGATTTTAATGCAATAGGACATATCAATTTATTTCTTGTAAGTCCCCAAGTCGAATTACCGCCCTTAATCCCCCCTTGTTAAGGGGGAAACAGGAAATTTAGTTCCCTCCCCTTATAAAGGGGAGGGTTAGGGAGGGGTAAAACCTTGGTTAATCAGCTATTTTAGACTTGTGTGTACACCGTAGCTAAAGCATCGAGGAGGGTTGGGGAGGGGTGTACCTCATGTAGTTGCAAAACACTGTATTAGTGATCAAGCTCGGTCGTTAAGGAAATATTGATAAGCTATTACCATATTTTTGTTCTCATCTTCTAATTCTAGATCCGAACTGACAACAGCCCATTGCGATCGCCTTAAGCTAGATGTTAAAACTTTTGGTGTATTGACTTATACGCAAATTACCCCATTAACACGACGTTCGCACACATTCAACCCCCTTCAAAATGCACCACAACCACGTTAAGCTGAATTAGAGTGGCAATTTATTGCGCTTTTTAATATGCAAATCTCTGTTACTGTCAAAATTTAATTTTTTCTGCTTGAGAAACCCGGAATGCTAGACCGAATTTTTGATTACCTCGACTTTCATTTCACTGTTGAAGCCCCTATAGTTCTGCTGATCCTGGTGCTTTTAGAGGCGCTGTTATCTGCCGACAATGCGATCGCCCTGGCTGCTATTGCTAGGGGGCTGGAAGACAAAGAACTTGAGCGTAAAGCTTTGAACTTTGGTTTAGTTGTTGCTTATGTGCTGCGAATCAGCTTGATTCTCACTGCCACTTGGGTGCAACAATTCTGGCAATTTGAATTATTGGGCGCTGCTTATCTTCTGTGGCTGGTATTCCAACACTTTACCTCTCAACAAAGTGAAGACGATCACCATCACGGCCCCCGTTTTAATTCATTGTTGCAAGCGATACCCGTGATTGCCTTTACAGATTTGGCATTTTCTTTGGATAGCGTGACAACTGCGATCGCAGTTTCTCAAGAAAAATGGCTAGTGCTGACGGGTGCAACAATTGGTATTATTACGCTGCGATTCATGGCGGGATTGTTTATTCGTTGGCTAGACGAATATGAAAACCTAGAAGATGCAGGCTATGTAACTGTGGCCTTGGTGGGTTTACGCTTGTTATTGAAAGTGGTAAACGATAGTTTAGTTCCACCAGAATGGATCATGATTGCTGCCATCTTCCTAATTTTAGGCTGGGGATTTTCCAAGCGTGTTGACACTGAATTACCCCAAGTAGAACCAGAAAAGAGCGAAGTTTCAAAGTAAATGAGAAGTTAAGAGTTAGGAGTTAGGAGTTAATGAATTTTTAACTCCTAACTCCTCATTTTTAACTCCTAACTCTCATTATTCGTGCAACCAAGGCGTTAAGTGTGGTTGCCAATTTACTAATTCTTCATCCTTAAACCATAGAGCTATTTCCCGTTGCGCGGTTTCTTGAGCATCAGAACCGTGGATTAAGTTGCGACCAATATCCAGGCCAAAATCGCCGCGAATCGTTCCTGGCTCTGATGTTAAGGGGTTAGTCGCACCAATAATCTTTCTCGCAGATGCAACAACACCATCACCTTCCCATACCATCGCCACCACTGGACTAGAAGTGATAAATTCGACTAGACCAGCAAAAAAGGGACGTTCCCGGTGAACATCATAGTGTTGTTCAGCCAATTCCCGACTGACTTTCAGGAACTTTAAACCAACTAGGGTAAAACCTTTAGTTTCAAAGCGACGGATAATTTCCCCCACTAATCCCCGTTGTACTCCATCTGGCTTAATTGCTAAGAATGTGCGTTCCAAAGTTATCTCCCAAAACTTAATGAATTTTTTATTTTATCCTTTGTCAATTGTCCTTTGTCATCCTCTGTCTTCAGTCCAAGGGTTTTCCACTAATGACCAATGACTCTTGATTTTTGACTTTTGACTTTTGACTTTTGACTTCCCCAAAGGGACTGACCAATCAGAGTTTATCTCAGAAATTATCTTTGGGTGCATATACGTTCCCAAATGAATGCGCTAAATTGTTAATTCGTGGGTGAAAAACAGAGGTTAGGAACAAATGGGTGTTGATCCAACTGCTACATCTGACGAGGTGGTACAAGTACCGTCCAATGGACACAAATCTGAAGTGAAAAATCATAAACAGAAAAAGCTGTTACCACCTAGTACTACCACAGGAGATTTACCTCGCTCCTGGAAAATTGAGGATAGTGAAGCCTTATACCGGATTGAAGGTTGGGGACAACCTTATTTTTCGATTAGCGCTGCTGGACACATTACTGTGGCACCTAAAGGCGATCGCGGGGGATCTCTTGACTTGTTTGAATTGGTCAACGCCATGAAACAGCGCAACTTGGGACTTCCCATGTTGATTCGCTTTTCCGATATTTTGGAAGACCGGATTGAGCGGTTGAATGCTTGTTTTGCTAAAGCGATCGCCCGCTATAATTACCCTGGTGTCTACCGTGGTGTGTTTCCCGTTAAATGCAATCAAGAACGGCATTTGATTGAGGATTTAGTAAAATTTGGCAAGCCCCATCAATTTGGTTTAGAAGCCGGTTCCAAGCCAGAATTAATGATTGCTCTAGCTGTGTTAGATACACCAGGAGCATTGTTAGTTTGCAACGGCTACAAAGACCGAGAATACATCGAAACGGCAATGTTAGCCCAAAGACTAGGGCAAACACCAATCATTGTCTTAGAACAGATTGAAGAAGTTGATTTGGTGATAGATGCCAATCGCCAGTTAGGTATTAAGCCAATATTAGGTGTTCGTGCTAAACTCAGTACCCAAGGCATGGGACGTTGGGGAGCCTCTAGTGGCGATCGCGCTAAATTTGGTTTGACAATGCCTGAAGTAATCGAGGCTGTTGACAAGTTACGCGAAGCTAACCTGCTCGATTCTTTGCAGTTAATGCACTTCCACATCGGCTCACAAATTTCTGCCATTAATGTGATTAAAGATGCCATCCAAGAAGCCAGCCGCATTTATGTAGAATTGTCGATGCTGGGGGCGGATATGAAATACCTTGATGTTGGTGGCGGCTTGGGCGTAGATTATGATGGCTCCCAAACCAACTTCTATGCATCGAAAAATTACAACATGCAGAACTATGCTAACGACATAGTGGCAGAGTTAAAAGATACCTGTGCAGAGCGGGAAATTACCGTACCAACACTGATTAGCGAAAGTGGACGAGCGATCGCTTCCCATCAGTCGGTGCTGATTTTTGATGTTCTCAGTACTAGTGATGTCCCCCTCGATATACCAGAACCTCCCCAAGAGGGAGAATCCCCAATTATTAATTACCTTTGGGAAAGCTTCCAATCCATCAACCAAGAGAATTACCAAGAGCTGTACCACGACGCTGCACAATTCAAAGAAGAAGCCATCAGCCGCTTCAACTTAGGAATATTACGCCTCAGAGAACGAGCCAAAGCCGAACGCCTCTATTGGGCTTGTTGTCAGAAAATTCTCAACATCACTAGACAGCAAGAATACGTACCCGATGAACTGGAAGACCTAGAAAAAATTATGGCTTCCATCTACTACGTGAATATGTCAGTGTTTCAATCAGCACCAGATTGCTGGGCGATCGACCAGCTATTCCCGATCATGCCAATCCACCGCTTGGATGAAGAACCAACGCGGCGGGGAATTTTAGCAGACCTCACCTGCGATAGTGATGGTAAAATCGACCGTTTTATTGACCTGCGCGATGTCAAGTCGGTTTTAGAACTACACACCCACAAGCCCGGAGAACCCTATTATTTGGGAATGTTCTTGAATGGAGCTTACCAAGAAATCATGGGCAATTTGCACAACCTATTTGGCGACACTAACGCCGTTCACATCCAATTGACGCCCAAAGGCTACCAGATTGAACACGTCGTCAAAGGTGACACCATGAGCGAAGTGGTGAGCTACGTGCAGTATGACTCCGAAGATATGGTGGAAAACATTCGCCAGCGTTGCGAGAAAGCATTAGAAGAAAAGCGCATCACCCTAGCAGAATCTCAGCGACTGCTACAAACCTACGAGCAGAGTCTCAGAAGATATACGTATCTAAATAGTTAGGACTGGGGACTGGGGACTGGGGACTGGGGACTGGGGACTAAGAGCGAGTAAAGAATGGGGACTAGATAGGAAAGTTTTTTGCCACCCAATACCCAGTCCCCAATACCCAGTCCCTAACTTGCGTTTGTCCCCAACAATTCCTCTATCGCTTGTAACTCAAGAGGGGTATGTAATGGCGGGGTTTGACGGGCATCGGTAATCAGCCAGTCTAAAGCAGCCGCTTGAACATCGATTGCAGCGCCAGTTTTATCCACGCAATAACGTCCAAACACCAGCTTATCCACTAAACGCACTCCTGGCCCCAGGCGCGACCATTCAAAAATCACGCTGTTTTCGACTGTTGCGCCACTACATATCCAACAATTAGGGCCAATCATCGCTGGGCCGACAATTTTAGCTCCGTCTTCTATTCTCGTCATCCCGCCAATGTAAACTGGGCCTGTGATATCCACTTTGTCCCAATTTACGGCGACATTTAAGCCAGTGTAGATGCCAGGGGCGACTTCATGACCAGGGATTTGCACATTCTTAATTTCACCCAGCAGTACACCGCGAATCGCCCGCCAATAGTCTGGTACTTTACCAATATCTACCCATTCAAAGTCCATAGGGATGGCGTAGAAGGGAGCTTTGATTTCTACCAATTTGGGAAACAAGTGGCTACCAATGTCATATTCGACACCAGAGGGGATATAGTTAAAAACCTCTGGCTCAAAGATGTAAATACCTGTGTTGATGTTGGTGCTGAGGGCTTCTTCAGTTGAAGGTTTTTCTTGGAAAGCTTTGACACGCCCCTCTTCGTCAGTGACCACCACACCGTAACTAGAAACTTCTTCCTTGGGGACAGATTTCGTAATAATAGTAGCGATCGAGCCTCTAGCTCTATGCCACTTAACCGCCGCAGTTAAATCCAAATCAATTAAAGCATCACCGCACAACACCACAAAGGTATCGTCAAAAAAGGGCGAGAAGTCTTGGATGCGCCGCATCCCTCCAGCTGAACCAATTGCTTCTCCCTCCAGTTTACCGTCGTCATCAATTTTCCCTTCAAAGGAATAGGCAATCTGCACCCCAAAGCGTTGACCATCACGAAAATAGTTTTCTATTTCCTCAGCCAAATGACTAACGTTGACCATAATTTGGTCAAATCCATGTTGGCGTAACAGTTCCAGCAAGAACTCCATCACTGGCTTTTGCAGGATGGGAATCATTGGTTTGGGAATTGTATAGGTAATCGGACGCACGCGAGTCCCCTTGCCAGCCGCGAGAATCATCGCTTTCATAAAAATTTATTCCTCAACCACAAGCCAGTTTACTTTTATCAAGTGATACTTAATCATCAGTTTTTATTTCTGCTCTAAGTTATCCCTTAAACAGGGATAACAGGAATTTAGTGGTTATTGCAACCATAGGTATACTTAGATGACAAGCGATCGCTTATCTTTTCAATTTACTCGGATTTTAGGACTGAATCAAAAATCTGTAAATTATCTGTAAGGCTACTTATCGCTTTCTTACTTCATCGACTCCTCAAAAGGTTTGCCAGTCTTAGCTGAATCTGTCAGTAGCCGAACTTTAATCTCATGGTAAAACTCTTCTTGAAATAGCTCTACTTTCGATTGAGCCGATAGTAACAGTAGCGCCCAGAAAACGCTAACTAAATGACTGTGTTTAGAATCATGTCCAGACCCATTTTGGTTGAGAAGCTTTGTCTGAGTCCACAACTCTAC
The DNA here is from genome assembly GCF_964245575.1 of uncultured Nostoc sp. Lineage (GTDB taxonomy): Bacteria > Cyanobacteriota > Cyanobacteriia > Cyanobacteriales > Nostocaceae > Nostoc. The sequence continues at coordinate 27,571 of NZ_CAXTNP010000073.1, forward strand.
AAGTTGTTCTAGATTCAACCAATTTTGTTCTAAATTTAGCTCCCTTGCCGACAGATTCAACACCTCCTCCAGTTCCCTAGCTACTTCCGTCAGATTTTCCTGGTGAGCTAACTCCAGCGCCTCCCGCATACTTTGGACGCTAGGCAGACGTCTGGGACGGATAGGTTTGCTGACTTTTTCTACCAGTTTTAGCTGGTTTGCCATAATCTGCAATTGCTTGATTAACTCTTGCAGAGTCACCCGGCGCTTTGGTGGTGGCATTGCCGATGCACGACGACGCAATTGCCGTTCTAATGGTAGACGATGACCCTGATGTGATATTCCGTCTTCATCTTCCAATAGAGCATCATCTACTACACCATTGTCGATATCTCCTACTGTTGACAATTGCATCAATGTATTAGCTTTGAATAAGACCAGCATTGATGCTGACAAAAATGCTTGTCCAGATTGAGACAAGTCCGATTCATAACCTCTTCCTATTGCCTCCGGTGCCATCAGTTCTAAGTAACGGTCAATCACCTCAATCACTTGGACATCCCAAGGGTCAATTTCTCCCTGTTCTGCTTGGTAAATCAGGAGAGTGATTGTTTCTAATAGCTCGGAAGCTTCCATCAACGGGTTCTAAGTTAATTAATAAGAATCAAAAGACCGTAAATTCAACACTAAACTCATCGATTATTAGCAAAGCGTATACTCTATGCACTCGCTTGCGCTTGTTTTATTCAGGAATTGCCTGCTGGCAGTCTCCTCGGAAATTTGTGATCAATCACCATTGTGAATTGTGAGATCAGATTGTGCAACTTTTGACTTGGGTATTGGCTAGAGGGAGTTAGAACTTAAATAGTTCAGCCTCAAAGGCTCAAAGTTGAGCTTCTGAAGGTGGAAGTTGAGCTTCTGAGGGTGAACGTTGAGCTTCTGAGGATGAACGTTGAGCTT
>NZ_CAXTNP010000074.1:0-4999 GCF_964245575.1 uncultured Nostoc sp.
GTTCGAGCGTCTGGAGAAACTGAAATTGAGTAAAGCTTCAATTCACCTTACCTACCCACTCCCGCCCCGCTTTCTCTGCCGCTTCAGGCGTGTAGTAAATCTTGCGCGTAACCATTCACCGCATCACCAGGACTAATCACCCGAAATTGCCAGCAATGGGCATCAGTATAAAACACCAGCAAAGTACAACCATTGATGGGGAGCAACTAGGTGAACTGTGGTTTTAGTCATCAGTCATTTCTGATGGTTCTAGTTTGACTTGTCTAAATAACCCTTGGCGAATTGCTTTCTCAATTAATTCACTTCTGCTTGTTTCTAACTCTTCAGATACTTTGTCTAATTCAACTGAAGCAGTTTTGGTAAGCATGATTTGATACCGTTTCTTAGTTTCTCTCCAACCATGCTTATTGAGAGATAGCTTAGTTTCTCTCCAACCATGCTTGTTGAGAGATGGCTTAAACCATTCTATAAGTGCTGCTTCAATATCTAATACCAAAGTTGTATCACTGATTTCAATCCAGGCAATCCTGGGGTTCTCAAGAGCCTTACACTCTTTCAATTTATGATGAGCTTGCCATCGAAGCAATAAGCTGTTTGTCTGCCCTATGTAAACTATTTCTTCGCTATCCAATACAAAATATATTGCTGGGCAGTGTGGCAAACTTCGCTTGTCAGATAGCTGCACTGATGGCAGAGCAAGCAAATCTATACTTTCAGGACTAATCATCTTTAAAAATCTCCTCCAGCATTAGTGGTTTGCCAGCTAATTCAGAAGCTAAATCCCTAAGTTTAAAAAGAGTCTCAAACTGCCCACGCTCAAGTTGCCCTTTTTTGGCAGATGACAAGGTTCTTTTGTCCAACCCAGTCATTTCTTTAGCTTTTTGAATAGATAAGTTTTTGTCTTCTGTCCAATAACGAGAAAGGTCAACGTATTTAGGCATGTTTGAACCACGTAATTTCTGTTTTCAACTTAATTGACGCTCCCAAATCCGCTTTTGGTGCGTCAATACATTAACACGCCAACGCTATTGATAGTTTTGGTTAAAACCACATTAATGTTTTGATGTGTTGACACGTCAACGTATATAATAAAGGATATAACAAAGGGCGATCGCTCATCCGCCAAGACACGCGATCGCCCTTTGTAAACCCGTAGTAAAAGGTTTATTCAATGATGACACATAGTGATTTAGGTGATGCCCAAGCCCAGGCTCAGTTTGAGTTGGAGCAGTACATCAACGAGCAAGTAGAGGATATTGCCCCAGAGTTTGAGATTGACTCTGTGGATGATTGTGATTTTGGTGTTTTATATCGGGTGTGGTCTGGTATGAGGCTACTTGGCACTTTTTACCGCGCTGTTGATGGCAAGTGGGTAGCTCAACCATGCAATGAATGAACAGCGTCCCCGGTGCGATAGTCCAGAAATTGCACAACTAATGATCATTGCCCTGAGTGGGTTGCTTGTGGCTGACGCGGCATAACGAATATTTTCCCATCACATTGAGGTGCGCTCTCAAGTACCTCTTACCTGACCCTACAGTTTTAAGAGCATTTCACCATGAACAAAATTGCTGTAATTGCACACAACATTAATGACTCTGTAGTAGAGCAACGACGGTTAGACGGCTACATTAACGCCACTGCTTTGGCTACAGCTTACAAACTAGCAACTGGTAAAAGGCGTGATGTTGCTCACTGGCTGGAATTAGAGCGAACAAAAGAAACGTTGGCTCACCTAAATTCAATCACCGGGATTCCGGTAATTGAGTTATATCAAGTGTTTCGAGGTTCTCCCTCAAACGGTGGAGGCACTTGGATACATCCCAAACTAGCCATCAGGTTTGGTATTTGGTTGAGCGATGAGTTTGGCTTCATGATTGAGGAATGGGTTGAGCAATGGCTCACCACTGGACAATCCCCTATTACCCCTATTAATAGTGAATCTCTTACCACCATTACCGCCGCTATTGAACAAGCCCTGACCCCCATCAATCAACATCTCGAACAAATTGAGCAGCGTCTTGATGCCCTACCAAAAGCATTACCTAAACGTCCCTGGACTTTTCCCTCGAATACACCGCCAGAACAAGTGCCTGAAGGCTACCAGCAACTAGAGGACGGTTCCTGGTTATCGCCAGAAGCTTATCAATCTATCTTGAGGCAAAGTAGACGCTCATTGCCTTGGGATATTCGGCGGCTGGGTGATTTTGAGTAACTCAGGGATGCGTTGGCGATGCCTAACGGCAAGGCATCGCTTTAATTCTTGGTATAGGAGAGCGATCGCTCTTGAACCAAAAACCCAGTCGAGATGACTGGGCTTTTGATGGGGTTATATTCCCCAAGGGCTATTTATAGAAGTTATTTATAAGTCGCTTTTCTAATTAGGACTACACCGCCTAGATTGAAAGTTCCAGAAAATTAGAACTTTTTCTTAGAGGATGAGGTGCGATCGCTTCATCGTCGGTTCTGACCCTGGCGAAAGTGAAGCGAGATAAACACAAGCTGGGTGTTCCGTCAAAGGTGGCGGAATCGTCAGAACCAATGATGAGACAGCACTAACACACATCACTTATCAAAATAGGCATTCTAGGAAACCATGTTTTACAAAATAATATTTTGATAAGTAATCCACAATCGTATCGGCGGTAGATGTTAAGACTCAGTATTTTCCTTGCTTGTAAATCAAGGGAGCGATCGCTCTCCATCCTCTAAGAATGAGAAGCGATCGCACTGGCATCTTGATTTACGTCATTCTACTTCTGTTGTTGATCTGGAGGAAGCTGACAAGCTCCCTTTTCAAACTGGTACTCAATTCCTAACCCTTTTAAATAAAAGTTCACAGGGTTGCAACCAGAGAACGCGGCGGCAACGATATGAGCGATCGCTACAAGGGCAAGGAACAAGTAAGCATACTTTCCAGGAGGCAAGTTTCCCTTGGGAAGTAGGGATGAGTTTTTATTTTTAACGAACATGACTTTATGATTAGAGTGAGTTTAATTTTCGGCCTGGAGAGACTCCGGGCTTTTTTCTGCAAATAGAAACTGCAAAAGCAAAAGCCCCAGACATAGGCAGCCTGGGGCATCCACATTGAATGCGGTTTTATTGCTATTGCTTACACACTTGGTAGAACGTTGCATTTTTTACACCTCCTTGGGTTTAATCTAGGAGGCTGCCTTGAAGAGAGCGTTTGCAACAATTCCGGTAGCTAAAAGCTTAATTTATGCTGCTTTATTTAACCGGGTATTCGTGCATACAACTCAAATCACAGATTGCAGTAGCAATTCGTGATAAGCTGTGGACATCTGTATAAAAAATGCAGTTATCCTGTGCTTCTTCAAGGCTAGCCCTGAAGTTAGGTTGAATGAACGAACACCATAGCAGCTACGCGGTTCCTTTCCCTTTTTCCGTCCCCATCAAGAGTATAGGGTAGGAATAGGAATCAATGATTCTTTACTATATGCTGCGGGCGTTCGGAACGGACGCAATGGACGGGGGAAAGTAACCAACAACAAGATTAGCAAATTTTTAACGTTTGAAGCAATTGGCACGAGTAAACTTTTCTGCAATTTCTTGCACTTCGGGATTTTCCAATACCTGGCACTGGTTCCAAGGTAAGCTTAATTGCCCTGGTGATGAATTCTTTTTATTCGCTGGCTTGTGTTTTACATTCATCCCTAAAAGCAACTTGCTACCCCAGTGACTCCGCTTTTCTGGTTTGGGTTGAGGTTTGTACTTTCGACAAAACCCCCGGTACTTATTAGCGCATTCTTCCAATGTTCGCCCCAAAGACAAAAATGCTGGATGCCATTGAGTAAGTCCATCATCTGTCAACTTGTCGTGCATTCCATAGTTACTGAAGTCATAGAAAAATCCTTGCTGCATTCTGGCTGTTTTAGGGTTGGCATGAATGTATCGCAGTGTGTTTAATGCCCTTTGATGGTCAGTATTCTCAAATGCACTGCTGTGATAACGTTTTTCCCAAAAGTGACCAGTACGTTTAAGCATTCGGTTGAAACACATAGCCGTGTACCAATTTAGCCAGTGCATGATTTTGGGTAAATCTTGACTGTGGGCTGGCTCAAGCAGATAGTGAATATGATTGCTCATAATGCACAGAGCATAGAGCTTAAATTTAAACTTATCTAATACTTTTTTGATAGCAAAAAGAAACACCTCTCGACATTCTCGACGATTCAAGTAAAATTCGCGGTTATTGCAACGGCTGGTGATGTGGTAGCAATACCCTGGTTGTATTTGACGAGGCTGACGAGGCATTAGTATTTGTCTGATTAGAAGCAGCGATCACTTGTAAGTAGAGCATAACTGATGCCCTGAGAGCTTTTTCATGCCAAGATACAAGCGAGGAAAAGAGGAGCGATACCTACGGTGGTAAACTACGTATTATGGAACAGCTAGAGCTACGGCAAGAAAGCGGTGGAAGCCGCCTTTATTTGATGGATAAACCTATCCATGCGGGTGATTGTCTAGAAGTTTTGATATCAGAAAAATGGTTTCCTGCTCGTTGTGAGTGCTACAGAGAGAAGGGAAACTTTAACTGGTATCTAATTGTCTTCAAGCCAGAAGGCGAAGATGTTATAGAAGATTGTAATAGTGTGCTGTGTCGTTTTTCTTAGAGGTGATGGAGCGATCGCCATGAATTTGGGTACACAATATATCATTCTAGGAACTCTGTTTGAATATCTCCAAAATCATGCTTATAAAGAACATCAAGACTTTGGAATTAATCCTAAAGAACTGCAAAGTTGGTATCTAACAGCCAATGTAATGAAGTGGCTAAATGCTAGTTTTCACGCTTCTTGGTACATGATTTGTGAATCAGATCATTTTTCTATTGATATGCAAGATAATGGTTGGTGCATCTTAAGTTTATGTGGTACGAGTGATTATATTGTCAAGGAAGAAGAATAATGAATTTTTTCTTAGAAGATAAGAGGGCGATCACTCCTGTTAATTTTCTTAGAGGATGAGGGGCGATCGC
>NZ_CAXTNP010000074.1:5099-28400 GCF_964245575.1 uncultured Nostoc sp.
ATTTTCTTAGAGGATGAGGGGCGATCGCAGTTAATCAATCATTAACTAAAAAATGGTTATCTGTTTTAGAGAAAATCAACTTGCAACCAAATTCAACTACATAAACTTTTGTTAGTTCAAATTTTTCTGCTCTTTCATCAAAAAGGCAAGTAACTGTCTTAACTTCTTGAGTACCAGAATTACAATATTTAAATGTTGCAGTAATAGTTCTCATTTTGGTTGGTTTATCTTCGCCCTCAAGCATAGTTTCTCCTAAAAATTTATATTAAATCTGAACTAAGTGTCTTTCTTAGAGGAAAGAAGCGGGCGTAGTTTACCGCCGTAGGCATCGCTACAGCTACTTCCTTAGTCTCCGCACTTCTTTTTGCTGACATATCTTGTTCCATCATATAAGCATGGGCTTTCTTCTTTATATTGATATGGATATTTATATGTGGTGCAAATTTGACCAGATACATTTACATACATTGAACCAGAATATATTTCCTGTCCTGGACAAATAGAGATATGTTCTGCGGGAGTTATGCTTTGAAGATGATAATTATTTGCATAACCTATTTCATGATTGCACTCTGTTGGAATTTTTGATTTTTTCATATAAGGACAACCACAAATAGAGCATACATGATCGGGTTCGTCCAAAAAAACACTATCTCTTTCAAGATTACAAATAAAACAAATCATTTTCTTACTTTATTAGAGGATACTATTAATAGTGCAGACAGCGATGTCTACGACAAGGCTATCGCCAACGCTGCTAATTTAATTATGCCCAGATTGATTTACTTCATCTTCATAAATAATAAATTTTCTTCTTCTCATTTCATCAAAACATTCTTCATGAAGCAAGCAGAGTGTATCATCTGGTAAGATTCTTAATAGAGTTTTAATTAGCAATTCTAATATCATAATATTACTCAATTTCTCCATATAAAAGTTTATAGCCAAGCTTCAAGCGTTCGATAAACTCAGGTGTATTCTGATTTCCCCAAACTGGACGGGTCTTGTCCTTGTTCCAATTCTTAGAGGAATGACAAACTTGATTATGGCAATTCAAGCACACAGGAAACACAGTTAAACCAATCTCATCATTCCCATATTTAGCATGATGTAACTGTTCTGAGGGACGAACGAGACAGACACAGCACAGACCTTTGACTGATTGATGAGCGATCGCACACTGCTTTTTGTAAACTTTGATATTGCCGTAGCGCTTGCGCCAATTCAGTTGATTACTCTTCTTCATGCTTGGGAACAGATGCAATTGCGCCTGTTATTAGCATTACTCCTCCTACTGCACCTGTAACTGTTGGTGATGCTATTTGAGATCCAAAGTAGCCAAAGGCTAGGCATCCAATTAAAAATGATGCTACTGCGGCAATTTGCTTATTCATGGTCTAAATCCTTAAAGCCTAAATGTTCCATCAAAAGAGCTACGCCGTTGTCGTTTAGCTCTTTACCTACTAACTCCAGCCATACTGCTTTTAGTTCTGCTGTTGTTGGTTGTCTACCAAGTTTGTCTACCCATAACTTAATTTCTTCGTACCAATCACCTGTGTATTGTTCACTACTGGGTTCTGGTGGTTTGTTATACTTCTGCTCTGTTCCCTCAATATTAAATGTAGGAATGAGGGCAATATAAGGGTTTGAGCGAGTGGGAATTACTAGGGCATAGCGCATACCCTCCTTATCAAGTAATTCACAGATTTGCTTGAACAGTTCAACTATTTCTGGTTTGACGTTGAGAAAGTCAGCAGGTTTACCAAGAATGTAGCTTGATAATTGCCCTAAAGTGATAAAACACAAGTTCTTTAGGTTAGGCCTACTGAATCCAGTAGCCTCCGACAATGGTGATTGACCAATAAATACACCATGACATTTTAGCCCACCTGTGAATTTAGCAATGAAATTCCACAATGATTGAAGCTCTAGTGCGGTTTCTTTAGGTATTAAGCCAGGGAATCCTTTACCACCGCCGTAGCAAGTATCTACCTCATCCTGCACAAAGAAAATTTCAGCTATACCATTGGTACTAGCTAATTCTCCTATCTCTTGCTTGCGTCGCTCTACTACCTTTACCGCAAATTTAACCCATTCGTTGAGCTTTTCCATCCCATCGAAACGACGGGAGAATTTACAAAGCCATCGGGTAATTGCATCTTTGGGGTCGCTGCCCAGTACAATCGCAGGCTTTTGGGATTTAGCTGCAATCTTATTAATAATTACCCCTGCCAAAGTAGATTTACCCGATTGCGTACCACCCACTAACATAAAGTGGTGGTTAGCGCGATCGCTCATATTATGCAATGATGCCGAATCACACAATTCATCAATCCACTCAGGGTCAAGCCTGATGTACTGAGGATACTGCATCGCCATATCCTCAAGGATTTGCATTACCCCAGGATTGATAATTGCCTGTACTGCATCCTCGTTCACATCAGCAATATCAGGCGTGGGAACGTAACCTGTTAATTGCCTCGCTGGCGCTTCAATTACGGCCTGCTGGATTTGGGGAAGTTTCACCAATCCATGTAGCCCGTAAGCCTGCATCCACCGTTCGCGCTCTGACTCCGGCAGACTATTAACGTAAGCAGCTAACTGTCGCTTGGAGTCAATCTGCTGCTTACTTTGTTCATAAGCAAATTCACCTTTGAGGTGTTCCTTTACAATTGTGTGGTTAGCCGTTGTGATAGCTTGATAATCTTTTTCTTTCTGTTTACGAGTATAAGCAGCAGCCGTAAAACAACCACTGGCAAATAATCCCCATATTTGCTGAATCAGTTTACTAGGGTTAGGCTGATTGGGGAAGATAACGGGTGTGAATGTGCCTGCGATCGCAGTGGCCGCAAACATCCCCATTAGCAACCGTTCTTTTATTAGCAGTGGAGCATATAATTCTTTACCTTTAGTAAAGATGTTACTGTGCTGCATATATCCCTACCATTACAGCAAAGAGCGCAAATGTACCAAAGACAAAGGTAGGTGCAAACCCCACAATTGATTGAGTTCTATCTAGTACGCCGTTACGTTTGTAATATAGTCCACACCAGTTAGTTACACCAATTACTAGGATGATTAATAGTCCAAGGGTGATAAGTGCGATCGCGCCCACTCGGCTTTCAGGGAATGCTTTAGATACAAATCCTAATATTTGGAATAGTGAGTACCCAAAGAAACAACATCCAGCATAGAAAAGATTCTTCATCATTGGAAAATCTCCGCACTCATTTTGTAAGCCTCTTGATACCCATCTAGGCTGGCTTGGGTTTCTGCTGCACCTAACATATAACGAGATACATTTCTGCCATGTTGAGCTTCAACAGTGCGTAATTGTTGGTCAACATTCATCACTTTTTGGGTAAATCCAACATTAACCTTGTGCAACTCTAACAATTTATCTAGTTGCTTACCTTGCTTATCAGCAATATCTTTAGCTAGTTCTACTTCTCCTTCCATATAAGCTAAATCCTTTTCTGAATTAATAACTTGTTGCGCTGAGATTTCTGAGGGCAATATCATCTTCTCTTTAATTCTTGATAAAGGACTGCCCATGTTTCCTATCTTGGTTGGATTGCTGCCTATTCCTGATAACTTTGACTTTCCATCATTGACAAGTCCTCCGAATAAATTCTCGATTGACATTATTGTTTGACCCTTCTTTATTTGCGTTGTACGACCAGAAAAAACAAATTATTGCAATTGTAAAACTCGTTCCAAGGAAGCAAATAGTTAATAGGTTTAGTCTGTTTGCTGCCTTAGCGTTAAGGATTTCTACTTCTTGTTTGCTGTGGCGATCGCTTGATGCTTGATAGTCAGAACTCGTTATTAGTTGCTGAATAATGTCGGAGTTTGGATTTCCCTTGAATTGAACCTCACCAGTCGGCTTCCTTGTAAACTCTATCGGTGCGGATGGGGGTGATGGTTTCTCTGCTTGGGCGAGTATTGCTGCTGTAAAATCCATAAAAAATCAGACCTAGTACAAAAAATCCCTGAATAAATACAGCTAAATTCATCCATTTACTTGGTCGAATTTGTTGTGAAAGTAGTGAAAGTTGATATCTAGATTTTCTCCTCCTAATAATTTTATATTTTAAGTCGATTGAGTGTGCTACTGATTGAGCTTTTTAAATCTTGCTGTGCTTGCTCTACGTTCTTTCCAAAGCTTCGCATTCTTGCAGATAAATGATTAGATGTAGATGAATTATTATCCTGAAAATGGTTGTAAACTCGGTTAAACATTGAGTCTATCTTATCTATATTTTCCTGTTTTTTATGGTCAGAGTAAGCGGTTAGCAATCCCTCAACTTTGTTTAAAATATCATCTATTGTTGAATTAACGCAATCAATTTGATCTGCTACATAGTTGATATCATCACTAGATAATTCCAGAGATAGTTCAATAGCTTTATTAGAGACAATTTCTCTAACTTCTTGTTGAGTAGGATGAACTATTGCTGATTCAAATTTTAACTCTGTTGATAAGCTGCCTTTAGAGAAATGATTAACAGTTTGAGTAAACTGCTCATCTGTAATAGAATCAGGATTAAAACTCTGAGCCTCAAAATAATTCTTAATCTGTAATGGGGTAGGCGTATAAGCCATTTGTCCGCCAGCTTTGAGTTTATATAAAGCGTTATAAACTCTTCTAATTCCAGAAGGTAATTTAGCCATTATTATTCTTTCTTGTGTCAATAAATTTCCAAACTACAGCGCGGTAAATAACCGCGAATATTACGTTATTAGAGTAAATGATCAGCTTGCTATATCTAGAATCAGCTTGCTTAAACCATCTGTAAATGGTTGAAATATCTGGTCTGATATCCTTAGCAATTAGTAATCTGATAAATTCCTCGCCAGTTATTAAACTAGGAACTAGATTTTTAGCATTATCAACTGCTGCCAAAATTGCTCTAAATTCTAGTGGTGTTAATGACAGCTTTGGGTAGCTTTTCCTTAATGTTGCATACTCATGTAAATTGTTTGCAGTAAGCTCTAACCCAGATTCTAAGAGGAATCTTTTCAGCGATCGCCACGTAGTATCACCAATCCTATCACCTATAAAAGCTTCGTAAACTTGTCTTAACTCTCTGTCTACTAGTCTTTGTAAAGTACATACCACTTTCTCACCTCTTGCATCAAATATTTGCAAATTTTCGCAGTAAAACTGCTAATTTTTGACACCAAACTGATTAATGTTTCACGCATTAATCTAGGTTTTCGCGGTAAAACTATTGATTATTAAGCTTGATAAATGCTGCCAATAATCAAGATTTTCCTTTTACTTGTGGTAATTACAAGTACTAGGTTTTGGTGCAAAAAACATCTAACTCAATTAAAAACCCCTCCATCTAGAGGGGCAATGACTAAAATCTATAAGCTCGAAATTAAAAAGCTATTGGTGGGGGCGGCTCAATCCCTGCCTCTTTAAGTACTTGTAGCAGCTGCACAACTCTCACTGCTAATTCTCTGGGTGTGGATTTATTGGTATTCCACTGAGAAACAACTCTAGGACACGTCCCCATTGCGATCGCAGCCTCAACTTGACTTGGGTAAGAAGCGATCGCCGACAGCACGTATTCCCTTTTTTCCTGCTCTGGACTCATAATATTAATTGCCTCCAAGACTATTTGGCGGAACTGCCTATGGGTGGGAAGCGATCGCGTCTTTGCCGGGGCGATCGCTTTAACTTTTTATATCACAACTATAAAGCTTTGGGGTAAACTTAGAGCATTACAGGATAAATTTAGAGGTAATTCCAAGGACAAATAGGCCAGATGGCTCATAGATTCAACGTTTCCACGTACTATGTGACACCAGAACATCTAGAAAAAATGAGGGAGTTTTCTGGATCTTCAGGACACTCACTCCAGGATTTAGTAAACCAATTCACCAGGGGGCATACCACTAATCACCGTCCATACTATGAGCATTTGGCTCGGTTAGATGTTACTAAACGTGGTATGGATGTAGATGAGTGGGTAGACATCGTTATTAATGAAGGTTTCAAGGCGTTACCTGCATATAAGGAACAACCGACATCTGATGAAATTGGCCAAAATCCATTAGGACATATTATTTTGCCAAGTGATGTAATTACCCAGGATGGTAATTATATGTACCTCACCAAACAAAATCTAATTTTGGTGAAAACAGCAAATTATTTTGATGGTTCAAGCATAGCTAAGTTCATTTCTCGAATCATCTTTGACCATCTCAACTCTAGATGGGAGAAAAACTATGCTCGTCAAATGCAAGCAGAAAAATCTAACGATTGGTTAAAAATAAGGAGTTAGAAATGACTACAACGGCTACTACCCCCAACGTTGAACTAGCAATCAACACAATTTTTGAGGTATTGGGCGAACCAACTGATGAATGGCAACGTCAGGCATTAGAGCAATATAAAAAGGGTGATGCGATCGCAGTTAAAAAAATTAACGCCAGTCATTTGCGGGATTATTATTGTAAATGTTTGGGGTTTTTGGTCAGTGCAACAAGCACCAACCCCAATCTACGCAAGCTTTTATCCGCCGCAACAAACGCTGCTGCTGACCACGCGCAGGTCAGAACTTTAGATAAAATCAGTGATGGCAATGCGATCGCTTTTGATTCCAGTGATCCAGTAGGCAATGCAATCCAAAACATTCTAAGATTCCTCACGCCCCAAACTGAATATCACCAACTCGCGCTAGCTTCCAGAAGTAATTACGATGCTCTCAAAGAACTTGAGAAGGAAAATCCAGAGGATAATTTAATCAAAGTTTTGTTGTATCTAACCAAGGCGAAACCAGACTCCCCCGCACTGTTTACCATCATCGCGGAGGCTGGGACAACGGCGGCGCTGCATGTTAGAAACCTGGAACATCAAAAAATCACGGATGCGATCGCAGCTGCTCTCAACTAAAATGTACACTTCAGAACAACGTCACCAACTAGAGCATGTATTTGTTGTTAAACTTGCAGCCTATGAGAATTGGGAAGTTGACCTCTCTACAATTTACTCAGCAGCCGAAACAAATCCAAGGGTAAAGCGTTGGTTGGAGCTATCAAGAAAGTTACTTGATGTAGTAGAACAGGTAATTTCTTAGAGGAAAAGGGCGATCGCGTTTTAGGGTGCGATCGCCTTTTGATGTTCAATTAGTGCTTAAGCGTTGTACTTAAAGCTACTTGGGTGGACAAGCCAGCCTTTCAAATCGGATATGCGGCAGTGGGAAGATATTAACATCCAGTTCAGCCCCACAGTCTGCCGTTGCCATAACCCAAACCCCCGCCAATGCAATTGCACCAGTAACAATAAGCGCGACTATCCCAGTTGTTTTGTTGGGTTCTAGTTTATTAGGCTGTTGATTTGTTTTGGTAAGGAAAGTCATGTGTTTTTTTGTGCAGGACATCCTCATAGTGACAGTGGGATTTTCCCATGCAAGTAGAGACAGCGAGCTTTATAACTTAATAATCTGCTCTCCGTATAAACCCATATTTTTTTGAAATAAATCTTAAAATATAACTTGATTGTGATTGTTTTTGAATCGGAATATCAATGACTTTAGCTTCAATACTTAGTAAAGAAAACACATTTATTTTCACTTGTACAATATGAAATTATTGGCTAGGGAAAAGCGAGCAATTTCCCAAGCAAGTCCCACAAATGCTTTAAAATGAGTTTTTACATGGCTGGGAAGCTCCCAAGCTTCCCAAAATAGCTAACTATAGATATTAATTATGGTTTACATAAGTTTTATCTATAAATAAAGGTGATGTAGCTAAAAATCTGACAAATCAGAGGGATGTGAAAAAGCGACATTAATGAATTTTTTCTCAAGCCTTAGTTTTTTTAATTCCCTATTGTCATTAAAACTAGACTATTGATGATAAATCTATAGAAAAAGTAACGCAGTTTCGTTGGTTGGGCAATTACTGTGGCAAGTGAAAAGAAAGGACAATATAAATTATGCATAGGAGACAAACACTTACAGAATTCATGTCATTTTCTTAAAGCCCTATTAGAGCTTGCTTATGCTGACCTAAATGCACAGATGCACGACTCTGAGCCAGAAAAAGTTCAAGTAAAATGGATTTCTGATGACACTTTAGAAATTACCGGAACCAGTTTAGACAAAAAAAACAATACTAAAGAGGGTACGACATTAAAAGCTTTATTCAAGCTATTAGAAAAATCTAAACCGAATTTTCCTGAACAGCATATACGAAATTCTATTGAATTATTAAAGTTAATTCGTTGTGATGAAAAGGAACGAGATTGTTCCATAAATTCAACAGAAATGCATATTATGCAGGAGGAAGATTTACCTACTAAATCTCAAGGTATCAGGAAGTTCAAACTTAGATTGAAAGGTAAAAACGAGGGAATAACAGGTAATCTTAAATATATTAAAGAAAAGATAGAAAAAGAATATGCTAATTTTGAATATCATATTGAAGATAAAAATACAAGTCCCGAACGAAACAATCAAAATATAGAAAAACTCTTATGCTCTTTGGACTGTCAAACTCAGAAAAACACGTTTCAAAACAATATTTATAATCAAAATAATGGAAATAGAAGAGGGGTTTTTCTTATTCAGGCAGAGAAAATAATTCAGCCTTGGTTCCTATGGCGTTTAACAAAATTGATAGGAGATTTTGAGAATGCACAAATAATTCAAATTCAAGTTGACTGGAATGTAAGAATTGAATTTGATAATTTTTGGCAAAACATTGCTCAAAATATAGGGATAAAAGGTAATGTAGGCCGTAAAGTGATAATTGAACAATTGACTGATTATCATAAAACCAAGTCTGTAGTTATTGTTATTAAGCGTTTTGAGGATTTAGCTGGTAATCAAGTTGAGCAGTTATCTGCTTTCTGGTCTGAGTTGTTTAAAAGTATTAGTAATATCTCAAGGACAAATCTTGAGAAAAGAAAATTATGGTTCGTTTTATTTTTAGTAAGAAGTAATGAAAACAACCAAGATACAGAATATCCTATTGCACTGGAATTAAAACAAATTCAACAAAAAGAAGTAGAAAATTGGTTAAATGAAAATCAAGATGCTTTTCTAGAAAGCAATTATGATTTAGACATGGGATACAAAATGCTTAATTCTCTTGCAACAACTCCTCACGGTTTAATCGATGACATTTGTAGGGATGTATTTAAGTTAAATAATGGTATTGCAGATGTTGAACACTATTGGAAAAAATTTGCATGATGAGCAACAATCAAAAACCAGATTATAAATATACAGCAGAAGAAAAGTACCAAACTGAAGATGCTACTGAAGACCGTTCTTTGAAGCAAATTTATTTTCCCCATCCCTATCTACCCAGTGAAGATTTAAAAGAAGCGGTTAATTTAGCGATCGCACTGGAGCGACCGTTATTGTTAGAAGGGGAACCTGGTTGTGGTAAAACTCGTTTAGCTGGAGCGGTTGCTTATGAATTTACCAAAAAATATCTGCAAAACCAGGAAAATCAAAATGATAAACAAAAATGGTGGAATTATTATATCTGGAATATTAAATCTACAACCCGCGCTCGTGATGGACTTTATAGATATGACGCTGTTGCTAGATTACGGGATGCTCAATTGATGGGAACTGATCCAGACAAATTGCAAGATTTTTTAGGAAAAGATGAGACTGACGAATTAAAGAAGCGGTTGAAGGATAAGAAAAATTATAGAGAATTGGGAGCGCTAGGTAAGGCATTAGATGCAGAAGAAAAAGATGATTATGATTTTCGTCCCATTTTATTGATTGATGAAATCGATAAAGCAGATAGTGATTTTGCGAATGATTTACTACTTGAGTTAGAAGAATTACGTTTTGAAATTCCAGAAACTGGAGAGTCATTTGCTACTCCCAATCAGAAGCCGATTATTTTTATTACTAGCAACCGCGAGAAACCCTTACCGGAGCCTTTCTTGCGTCGTTGTATTTACTTTTATGTTGATTTTCCTGATGAGAAGCTACTCAGAAATATAATTGATAAGCGATTTGGTACGCTCAGAGGTAAAAATAAAACAATAAGAGAAAAAGCAATAACTCTTTTTTATGACATTCGCAAATTGCTTGAAAATAATCCTGGAAGTAAGCCACCAGGAACTAGCGAATTTATAGATTTTTTTAATGCTCTTTTACCAGGGAAGAATGCATTGGAAGACTTGGACAACTTATTTAATAGAACGCCATTACTGGGAATGCTGATTAAAACAAAGCCAGACCAGTATTTAATATCAAAAGCCTTAAAAAACAATAATCATAATAAGTAAAACAACCCCTCTTGTGAAGCTTCTTATTAATCGCTTTATGAATAATCATCAAAATATTTCAATTTTATTCGATGATTCTCCCCCTCACTTCTTAGAAACTGGAATTCCTCGAACCCTAGAACAGTATGAATCTTTATTATTAGATTTATTCCAAGAACTGCGGAAAGCTGGAATGGCTTTAACGCTGGAACAATATGAGTTATTACAATTTGCAGTTGAAAAAGGGTATGGTTTAGGCGGATGGGAAGATTTAAAACGGGTGTGTCGGTTACTGTGGGTTAAACCCTGCGCTAATTATGATATTAATATTTTTAATCGCGCTTTTGACCGTTATCTCCAGCAGCATCGTGCCAAAACACCTGTAGAAACTGAATCAAAACCTCCAGAAAAAACTTTTGATAAAGAAACTCCTTCTCTTGAAAAACCATTATCAAATCTTCCCCAAATTCCACCCAGGAATTTTGAAAAACCATTACCTCAGCAACCGGATAAAGTAGAAACTGCAACCGCGATAAAGGGTTCATCACCCTTCCAACAATTTAAATTTCAGCAGTCGAATCTTGTCCTTAATCCAAAGGATTTTCCAATCAATTTACAAGATGTTCAAAGAATTTGGCGCTTATTAAAAAAACCAGTGCGGATTGGTTGGGAGGATGAATTGGACATTGAAGCAACCGTTGAGCGGATTGAACGGGAAGGTATTTTAGCTAATGTGGAGATGCGTCCAAGAATGACTCGACGAGCAGAATTGTTGCTGTTAATTGATGATAATTCGGCAATGATACCATTTTTTCAGGCATTTGAGCCCTTTATTCAGGCAATTAAAGAAGCTCGAATCACTCCTGCTCGGATATATCGGTTTACCAGCTATCCCGACGAATATCTTTATAATTGGGAATGTCCAACTCTTGCTCATCCTCTGATTAACATCTTGCCAAAACTGCATCGCAACCGCACTATTACTATAATTTTAAGCGATGCGGGAGCCGCAACAATCACTGACAACCAAAACCGAATTGAAGGAATATTAAAGTTTTTAATTGCATTATCTCCCTGCGTTCGCCAATTAATTTGGCTGAATCCTTTACCTCCTCAACGATGGGAGTATACCTCAGCTTGGGGAATTCATGGGATACTTAATGGCAAGATGTTAACCTATGAGCTTGCCAGCTTACAAACAGCAGCCAAAGAAAATCCACAGGGGGATATGAAAATATGGCAAATCAATCCCCACCAGGAATAAATTCCCAGGAAAGGGACAAAATGGATGATTTAACAACTCGCCGCATTCGGGTTGTTGAAAAACGCTATGGAAAAAAGGCGCTGGAATTAGCCTACTATGCTGCTTTCCCGTTGACCATCACTTCAGATTTGCTTTATTGTCTGCGGGAAAATTTTGTCCCGGATTGTCCTTGGTATGCAGTAGCCGATGTCTTGCTATCGGGGTTATGTCAAACCATAGGCTATGACTTGTATGAGATGGAAGAGAACACAAGAAATGGCTTAATAAAGAGGTTACGTGAAGATAAAAGGTTTGGGGAACAGCGACTCCAGGATTTGTCTAATTTTATGTCCCATTACATTTTAAATCGCTTCAAGCATGAGAATAATGACTATCGACGAGAGTGGATACCATTATCATATTTGATGGCAGATGGGGAAGGGGTTAAGGCTATCAAGGAACAATTGCGAAAGTTGCTAGAAGCCTTACCAGAAAATGATGAAGAACGTATCAAGTGGAAAGAATTAGAAGAAAAATATGAGGATTTGCTACAGGAGAAAGGCTTTGAGCCGTTGTTATTAAAACCGTCACAGGATGAGCTTGACAAAGAATCCATCCTAGATGATGAGGAAAAGCGAATTGCAGAAGCGATAGGAGTTGAGCTAAAACCTTTTGAGTATGATGTCGCAGTTCTTAGCCCAACTTTTAAGTTTAAAACGATAACGGTTAATGCTCGCGGAAAAATAATTAAGACAGAGGAAAACCAAGCAATTTATTATGTAGAGTTTTTAGGGAAAACACCGGGGGAACCTACAGAACTAGGAATCGAGATGGTGGCGATTCCCGGAGGAACCTTTAAAATGGGTTCGCCAAAAAATGAACCCCAACGCTATGACAGTGAGAGTCCCCAGCATACCGTAACAGTACAGCCATTTTTCATGGGTAAATACCCAGTTACTCAAGCACAGTGGAAAGCAGTAGCAGCACTACCACAGGTCAATAGAGAGCTAACCCCTGAACCATCGAATTTCAGAGGTAATAAGCGACCTGTAGAGCAAGTTTCCTGGTACGATGCGGTTGAATTCTGCGATCGCCTTTCTAAATTTACAGGCAGACCTTATACTTTACCAACCGAAGCGGAATGGGAATATGCCTGTAGAGCCGGAACTACGACTCCATTCCATTTTGGCAAAACAATTACATCAGAGTTAGCCAACTACAATGCTAACTATACTTATGGTGCTGGTGTGAAAGGAACGTATCGGGAAGAGACTACGCCTGTGGGCAGTTTTGGAGTAGCTAACGCTTTTGGATTATACGATATGCACGGAAACGTAGACGAATGGTGTCTCGATGATTGGCACGATAACTATGAAGGTGCGCCCACAGATGGCAGTGCTTGGTTGGATGATAATAATAACCTTTATCAAAAAACAAGATATGCCGTACTGCGGGGCGGTTCCTGGTTCGACAATCCTGAGAACTGCCGTTCCGCGTCTCGCTACGCCAACTTTGGGGCGGAGCGCGACGACCACAACATCAATATTGGTTTTCGTGTTGTCTGCGCGGTTGGGAGGATTCTTCAGTAGCCCTTTATACTTTAGTCCTTTAGCCCTTTACACTTATTCTTTTTTACTCTTTTGTCGCCTTATGGCGACTCGAATTTTTTTTGCAAAATATGAAGATTAATGGCACAAACTATCATTGAACGTTATCGGCGGACAGGGCTACATTTTGTTGAGGACTTGGGTAATAGAATTAGGCTAAAAATGGTGCTGCTCAAGGGTGGCAACTTCATGATGGGTTCGCCAGAAGATGAATTAGAGCGTAGTGACTCAGAAAGCCCTCAGCATTTAGTAAACATTAACCAATTTTGCATAGGTAAGTATCCAGTCACTCAAGCACAGTGGAAAGCCGTAGCAGCACTACCACAGGTAAACATTGAGCTAGAAGCTGACCCATCGAATTTCAAAGGGGAGCAACGCCCTGTTGAGCAAGTTTCTTGGGAGGATGCGGTTGAGTTTTGCGATCGCTTATCCTCTCATACAAAAAGACAGTATCGCCTACCCAGCGAAGCAGAATGGGAATATGTCTGTAGAGCGGGAACTACTACCCCATTCCATTTTGGCGAGACAATCACAACTGATGTCGCCAATTATGACGGTACAGATGACGAAGAACATAAATGGTCAGGTTCTTATGGGCGAGGCCCTAAAGGAATTTATCGAGGAGAAACTACAGTTGTGGGCAGTTTTGAAGTCGCTAACGCCTTTGGGCTATACGATATGCACGGAAACGTATGGGAATGGTGTCTCGACGATTGGCACGATAACTATGAAGGTGCGCCCACAGATGGCAGTGCTTGGTTGGATGATAATAATAACCTTTATCAAAAACAAGGACGTGCCGTGCTGCGGGGCGGTTCCTGGATCGACAGTCCTAAGAACTGCCGTTCCGCGTCTCGCAACAACTACATTAGGGCGGAGCGCGACGGCCACTACAACATTATTGGTTTTCGTGTTGTCTGCGCGGTTGGGAGGATTCTTTAGTAGCCCTTTATACTTTAGTCTTTTTGCCCTTTACTCTTGTTTTTTTTATCCTTGTTGAGTGTAGCGAAGCGGAACGATCTAATTTTTTTTTGAAATCAAGGGGTGGGTAGAAAAAAATATATAATCGAGCGAAAAATAAATTAAGATTTATAAATGGAATGAAAGAATTATCGGTAATCCAAAAGACTTATGATTGTATTAAATGGTATGTGCCAATTATTGAGAGATTGCCGAAAATTCATAAGTTTTCTTTAGGAGATAGGATAATTAATCAGCTATACGATTTATTGGAGGGGTTGATTAAAGCCAAGTATGCCAAAAACAAACTTCCTCAACTAGAATCGCTTAATACAGAGCTAGATATTTTACGATATCAAACCCGAATGCTGCTTGACTTCAATAAGATGTCAGTTGAGCGATACGAATATGCTATAAAATTATTAGATGAAATTGGTATTGAACTAGGTGGATGGATTAAAAAACAAAGAGAGAGGGAAAAGTGAATTTATTTAAATAAAATATAATGAAGCGTTACAGCAACCTTTACCCTGAAATCATTAGTTTTGAAAATATACTTTTAGCATCTCGTCAAGCACAAAAGGGAAAGCGATTTCGGGACAATGTTTTAGACTTTAATTATCATCTAGAAACTGAATTAATTAGATTACAGAAGCACTTAACAGATAAAACTTACCAGCCAGGAGCTTACCGAACTTTTCACCTAACAAACCCTAAAAGCCGCCTAATTTCAGCCGCACCCTATCGGGATAGAGTTGTTCATCATGCACTATGCAATACGATAGTACCAATTTTTGAGAGAACTTTTATAGCTGATTCTTATGCTAACAGGCTTGGTTTTGGAACCCATCTAGCTCTAAAAAAATTTACTCATTTTGCTCGTAACAACCGCTATGTGCTTCAATGTGATATCAGAAAATATTTTCCTACCATTGACCATATAATTTTAAAAGAATTAATCCGCCGTAAAATCAAATGCCCTGATACATTGTGGTTAATTGATACTCTAATAGAGAACAGTAACGAACAAGAAATAGTAATTGATTATTTTCCTGGGGATGATTTACTTACTCCTGTGACTCGTAGGAAAGGTTTACCAATTGGAAATTTAACTAGCCAATTTTTTGCCAATATTTATTTAAATGGTTTTGACCATTTTGTGAAAGAACAGCTAAAAATATCGAAATATGTCCGTTATGTTGATGACTTTGCTTTATTTAGTGATGACCGAGAATTGTTAGCAGATGCCAGATTAGCTATAGAAGAATATTTAGCTCAATTAAGGCTCAAAATTCACCCAATTAAAAGCCAATTATTTGAAACTAAAATCGGTGCAACTTTTCTAGGGTTTAGAGTATTTTCAGACAGAATCCGGGTGCGAAATAGTAATTTGCATCAAGCAAGGCGAAGACTCAAGCGATTGCAAACAGACTATGCTGAAGGTAAAATTGACCTGGAAAAGGTGAATCAATCTATACAAAGTTGGTTTGCTCATTTAGAGCATGGAGATACTTGGCAATTGCGCCAACAGATATTTACTTCACTCGAATGGTCGAGGGAGTAGAGAAGGGGTAGGCGAACCCGACTGCGGGGCGGTTCCTGGATCAACAATCCTAAAAACTGCCGTTCCGCGTCTCGCAACAACAACAATAGGGCGGAGCGCGACAACCACAACAACAATATTGGTTTTCGTGTTGTCTGCGCGGTTGGGATGTCTCTTCACCGCGAGAGTCGGCAGGTGGGAATCTGTCGAGAGTGCAACCGAAGAGTCCAGCCTACACCTGTGATGTCGGTGAGTCAGCGCTGCGGGAGGGTTTCCCTCCGCAGGCGACTGCGAACCCAAAGGGTGATGATATCCAAAAATCAAACTGAGTTGGGTAGCTTGGTAGGTGTAAACCGAACAGTTGCTCAACTCTACAAATAAATTGCCAGCATCTGGCATTGCATATAAGAATAGAAGCGATGCCTACGGTGGTCATTGAGCCTGTCGAAGTGCGGTAAACTACGCGGCTACTCTTAACTAACAATTTTCTTAGAGGAAAAGCGATCGCGGTTTGGGGGTGCGATCGCCTTTGCTTTTGAGTCTAGAAAAAGTGATTCTTCCAGAACAGAACCAGAACCACAGGCTGGATCAGAGAGTGAGGGAAGCGATCAGTTTCTTAGAGGAAAAGGCGACCCAGTGTGATCGCTTCGTCCATTGAAATGTCTCACGTGTGACACATTTGATTTTCCTTTAGTTTCTGTCCTATTGCAGGGAAGAGGAAAGGCGACCAGAGCGATCGCCTTTGTATTTAAGTCCAGAAGGAGCGATGTCTACGACGGGCTACGCCTACGCAGTTCTTCAACTAGATCGCCTTCTTAATTTCTATGCAGATTCGGGTAAAGTCACCGTCTTAGGCATAGGTTTTGCTGATGGTGTAGGTGTCACTGATGGCAGAGGAGCTAAATAGCAGTTGTTAATCTGGATTTGCTTTTGCCTCTGGCTTTGAATCTGAGTTTGCCACTCTTTATAGACAACTCCGCCTCTAGCACCCAAAGACAGGATGCAGACGGAACCTATAACAATGGTTCTCTGAGTAAGCAAAATTCCCCTTTGCACTGGCTTAGAATTGCGCCGCAAAGAGCTAAAGAATTTTAGCGGATTCATAATTTTGGTTCTAGTTGGACTAGCGAGACTTGTAGAGAAAAGTCCAGTAGAAGGAAAAAGCCTGAAGCTTGCGATAGACTCCTAGAACTTCGTCCTAAATACTTTAGTTTTCTCTTATATACAACAAAACTGCCCTTATGGAAGGGGCAGTTTGCAAATACTTATGATAATTTAGCCCCGCCACGCATATTGTAACGTAAAACAGGACGAAATTCTAAAAGTCTATCGCTATATATATTATATAGCTAATCAGTAACGAAATTAAAAAATATTATTTTTGTAATGAGTTATCTCAGTAATTTTACTCCTTTTACTCAGTAATTTTACTCCTTCTTTATCTCTCAATCTCAAAACAGTCCCTTTTGGATCAGTGAAAACTTTAGCATCAAAGCATTATAAGATTTTGTAACAATCTATTAACAAAAGCACTTTTTACGAAAGCATAGGCATTTGGGCGATTTCGATACCTGGCACCGTCGCCACGACGATTCAAGTGAAACTCACGGTTATTGCAACGGGTGGTGATGTGGTAACAATATCCTGCTTTTAGATCACGAGGTTGGCGGGGCATCTGTCACTTATGATCGAGGGATTCAAGCAAGGATACCAAGAGCGTGAGCATTATTAACCCCCAATTTCTGAGGATGCGATCGCTCACCTAATTACCATCTTCAAGTGAGCCATTTGCAGATGCTGCCAGCCGTCGCTAATTGCCTTTACATATAAACAAAGGCGATCGCACCCCCAAAGAGCGATCACCTTTGCTCTTGAGTCTAGAAAAAGTGATTCTTCCAGAACAGAACTAGAACCATAGGCTGGATCAGAGAAGTGGGGGAAGCAATCAGCTTCTTAGAGGAAAAGGTGATCGCTTGTAGTAAGGGTTTCGATTAGGTGCGATCAAGAAACCGATCGCACCCAGCATATTTGATTATTTAGTGTTGCCGTGCGATGACCTACGGTCGGTCGTAGACCATCGCTCACTGTACTGCGCGGAGTGCGATCACCATCCTCTAAGAAAATGCCCCAAAATAAGTAGTTTTTGTCATAGCCATCCGCTATTTTTTGTCAAACTCTATTGACGTTTTGTAATATTACTTGATATTGCTCCATCTGATGCCAAATAATCACTGGTTGGTCTTCAGTTGTTTCCCACTTGTCATCATCTGGTGGCGCTCCAAATCGGACATGAAGGGTAGCAAGTCTTTTTGCAGATGAATTTGCTATTTGATGAGCATAATGACGATCAATAAAAACCCAATCACCCACAGTAAACTTTTCTGCTTTACCTGAGAATTTTTGACCTGATGGATATGCTTCAAATGGTATATTTTTACTTTTACATTCTTCAGGTGAAAGTAACCAGTGTGTCATTTCACCTTCGAGTACCAAAATAGCATCAAGTGAGTTTCCATGATGGTGCATCCATGATTCGTGACTGGGTTCCCAACCAATTACATATACAGATAAATATCTTGTTTGAAGAATTAATTTTCGTGAAAAGTGCTGATCGTTAAAGAAAATATACTTGCTTAAAAAATCATGAGATAGTGTAACTGTTTTTAATAGTTCACAAAACTTGTCGAGCGTTATTTGATTTGGCAAAACATAGTTCAGTTGAATACTAAGGTTTTGTAGAATCAAAGTGTTAATAACTATTTCGCAATCAACTTGCTCTTTTGCATCACATTGACACTGATCAATGATTTGATCGGCTTGGTCAAGCCAGTATCGAAGTTGGTTGTCATGGAGAGTAGCAAAGGATGAAATCTTCGTTACTGTCTTTTTATCGTTCTTAAACAGTGCCACACAGTAGCTTTTCACTGTGTCCAGTATATTGGGGGTTAAATCAGGACGGGAACGTTCTTGAAGTTGCTTGTCTGGTTCTAAGTCTTCCAAGCTACAGTTAAGAATCTTACACAGCCTACTTAAGTGGCGAATCCATTTTGATGCACTACCCTTCTCCCAATTGGCAATTGTATTCTCTGATACTCCAATCATCTGGGAAAGCTCCGCTTGAGTCAGTCCCATTTTTTCGCGTATCTTAGCTATTGGCTTTTCTCTGTTCATGTTCTTGGCTATTGCTCCTTCCCACTAATATATAGCTTTTCCAGAATAACCCACTGTTATCTGTATCACAAAGCACTAAGATTAATAATCCAAGAGCTTGATAAATTAATTGCCTATATCTACAAAAAATATGTTTCAATAGCCATAAAAAATTGTGGATACTACTCACATTGCTACTAAAATTGTGTAGTATTGCATTATAGAAAACCTGGCAAAGGAAGAAAGTTGGTACGGTAGCATTCCTTATGCTGTTGGTTAACTTGCTTGCATATTCCTAGTAAACAAATTCTATACACTTATGTTATCAACAGCACGTAGGGAACTAACCGAATCTCTGATTGTGAGTACTATGCTGGGAATGGTGACTGCAATCGCAGAATGGCTAATTAAGGATACACTGATTCGCTCCATAGTCGTTGGTTGTTTGCTATTAGGTGTCCTTGTCGTCTTACTTCTGCCACAAATCTATCAGCTTGTACGTTCTTACAACACTTTAGCGTCATATAAAAATTTTCATGAGCGGAGTCAAATAGAGCATCAGTTAATGCACCAGGTGCGAGATATGTGTCTTGAAATGTTAGTAAGCGTCCCACCTTACACCACGCCGATACCAAATCCAGGATGTATTCCAGCACCATATTCTCTCTTGCAACAAAATCGTGACAAAATAATAACTTTGCTAGAGAGAGTAGCTCAACTATTTCAACTCCTTGTTCCTCCAGGCACAAGGGTATGGGCATGTATTCGAGATCGTCGTGCAGATGATTGCTATTACACGTTTGCCCGTGCTGGAAAGTATAACCCTAACCGCTCGATTAGCTCACGTCCAATGCACAAAGACGATTCACGAACTATTCGATGTCTTAAAGATTCACTCGAATATAAGGGGGTTTGTGTTTTGATATCAGGTTCTAAAATGGGATCACAAATGTGGCAACGTCAACCAAATGATGAGTACGGAGAAGATCAATCTGTAATGCTTGGAGCAGTGCTGACAAAATCTTGGGATCATCAAAAAGGAAAATGGTCAAATCCAAAACTAGCCTGGATTATTGGGGTTTGTGCGGATACTGAAAATGCTTTTAGTGAAACACATATTCCACTAATGCAGTGCTGTATAGATATGTTCTCTATGTTAGCTAATGTGATGATTCGTAGCACCTACTAGGGGCTAACAAGTCCGTAATCTAATCCAAACTCAACATTTTCTTAGAGGAAAAAGGCGATGCAGGGTGCGATCGCCTTTGCTTTTGAGTGATTCTTCCAGAACAGAACCAGAACCACAGGCTGGATCAAAGAGTGAGGGAAGAGATCAGTTTCTTAGAGGAAAAGGCGACCCAGTGCGATCGCCTTGTCTATTGAAAAGCGTCACGCGTGGCGCTTTTGATTCCCTTTTAGTTTCTGTACCATTGCAGGGAAAAGGAAAGGCGACCAGTGCGATCGCCTTCATTTTGGACACGCGTGTCCGAAATAAGCTATTTAGCTGCTGTCTCAGATGGTTTGCTGCAAGCCTCCTTTTTAAGTTGAAAGTCCAAAAGGGACGAAGGGGAAGACTTGAAGTTCACTGATGCTCCGCAGTTAGATAACTCGACTACGGAAAGAACGCGCTGTGCTACTACTGCACCAACAACTCCACTAACAACAATGCCAGCTATTAAAACAAGAGGTGAAGTTACTTTGAGCGTTGCTTTTCCCAAAGTGCTTTTGACTCTTGTAGCGAGGTTAACCTTGGGCAGGTCAACCTTTGGCTTATCATTAGGGTTGGTGTTAGTTTGCTTAGAATTGGCTTTGTTAGCCATATTTTTTACTCCATGTAATGTATTTGACTTTGAAAGCTGGTTTGGTTGCCGCCAGACCAGCCTTTTAGTGTGGGGTTTCTGTGACTGCGAAAACTGTGCGTCTTCAGCAGTAGTGTCACCACCACACTTAGTAGCTCTGTTAACTGACAGATGTAGCTGTTATTCCCAGAGTTCAAAGATAAAGTTCCCAGTCAATAAAATGTCCGGTGCTTCCGACCTAAGTTGCCTATTTAAGTTGTTGCGGGGTTTTGACGAGTATCACCACCTCCTGTAATTACTTTGTCAACTTGACTTAACTGTTATTCCCAGCTATAGAGTTCCCACAAAAATTTTTGTTAGGGTTGAGGGCATAAAAAAGGCGATCACAGTCTCCCCCGGACTGGATCGCTTTTAGTTATCCGCTATTATTTATCCCTGTGTTTATGCTATTTGAGTGGACAGGCCAGCCTTTCCAACCGAATATCTGGTGAAGGCCAGATTCTAAAGTGGAGTTTGGCTCCGCAGTCAGATTGTGCAATCACCCAAACCGCAGCCAAAGCGACTAAACCAGACGTAATAACGGCAGTTATCGCGATCGCTTTGTTTCCTACTTGGTTGTTAGAATTTGGGTTTTTGTGTAAAGTGTTGGTCATCACTACTTACTCCTTTACCGAGTGGTGAATTAGGTTAACTGGTCAAGAAGTAGTTCCAGCTACTTCTTGACCTTATAAATCAAATCAGTTTGGGGATGAGTGAGATGAACGGCTTAGGACTAGCAGCCATTGCATTGTGCCATCTCTCCTAAAACTGATTTAAGCCATAGTATCACTACAGTTGAGTTAATTTGTAGGGATGTCTCTCAAAAAATGTATCACCATGAACTTTATTCCGTGATAATCAAAGCTATTAAGTACAAAGAAGTAGAAAATTACCAAACCTAAGCAGGATAATCGTTAGGAGTCTTGATTTCCGAATATGCAACTATCTCAGCTCAATGTCGGGGCGTTCGCAAGCGCAAAGGCCGAAAAATTTCCCCGCTACGCTAGGATACTGTTGATGCTGTAGAACAGAAAATTTTTAAAAGAAAAAGGCGATCGCAGTCATTACAACCAGATCGCCTACTAAATACTTATTTACTTTCTTAGGACTTACGCAAAAAACCTCTTTAACTCTTATTCCTCTGTGTTCTCTGCGTTCTCTGTGGTTTGATTTTGCGTAACCTGTGCGTAAGTCCTATTTCTTACAAAGTTCGACGGGACGGAAACCGACCCCGCCGACTTTGCGCTAAATACTGCATTACTGCATCAATTACTGCATTACTCTTCTACATCCTTAAGTGCTTCATCCAACAGAAGCCGCACAATCTCAACCTTTTTCCTGCTTGTCTTAGCTGCCAGCACAGATAACTTACGGTGCGTTGATTGAGGCAAATCAACAGTTAGTCTAACTGTCGGCTCTTTAGAAGGTTGTTGAAGTTCAGACATGAGATTAAACTTAGCTGGTTGCGGGGCGGATATAGGTGATACAGGTAATATAGGTTGCTGCTCTAGTATTGGCTGAGTCTCGCTTTGAGCGTCTGAGTCTACAGTCTCCTGGTTTGGTAAACTCTCTCGCAGCGCTGATTCACCATAGACAAACTCACGGGCAAGGGCATCATCGAGGGACTTTCGAGGTTTTTTAGTACTCATTTCAACATCCCCAGGATTTCTTTAAACAGTCGCTCATACTCCCGTGCTGACTCTGCTGCTTGACGACCAGGTAAATCCCAAATCGTTGCAGCTTGACCAAAAGTATCTGCAACTGCCTGTTTTTGGTGAATCACAGTTTTTAGTACAGTCGCTTCTTTGGATTTAGATAGAAGTGCGATCGCTTCACCCAGCAATTTTGTCCCCTTAACAGCACGACTGATAAATATAGCGGCTTGGGGCGCACCACCGCGAACAGACTGAGCTTGTCTGATTAACCTAACAGCGTCACTCGCTGACTGCAAATCTAAACCTGTTGGCTGGCAGGGAACTACAGCTAGATCGGCTCTAAATAATATTGCTCTACTAGCCTCAGATAAACCGGCTGGGCCATCTATTATTAAATGCTCACATTGTGCTGCTAACTCTGGGATTTGCTCTAAGAGTTCATCGGGTGATTGTAGTACAGTCGTGGGAATAGTGTTTTCCTCCATCGACTGAAGCCAAATTGAGCTGCTACGTTGAGCGTCAGCATCTAGCAAGTGGACTTTGCGACCCTTGCGAGATAGCCAACACGCTAGATGGACGGCAGACGTAGATTTTGAGCAGCCCCCTTTTTGATTGACAAGGGCAATTACTGTCATACTGCATTACTGCATTAATTACTGCATTCAGTATATACTGTATTACACAGGATGTTGCCCATTAACAATGATTGACGTTCATAACCTGCCATCATTGCCACTGGTTAACCTTTCCCAGTTGCCTAAGTGCAGTTGTATCTACTTTGTAATGTACAACTCATGCATCGTTTATATTGGTCAAACTATTAACTTAGCTGACAGGTGGACAGGACACCACAAGTTAAGCCAGTTAACAAAGTTAAATGATGCTGTAATTGCTTGGTTGGAATGTAGCGATCAAAATCTCCTTGTTGAAATTGAGTCAGCCATGATTCAGCAGTTTCAAGGGACTTCCAGAAAATAAAATATACAATTAATAAGAATAATAATCATTGTTAGGGGGGTAGGAGAGGATGCCAACGGCATCCTCTCCTACCCC
>NZ_CAXTNP010000075.1:0-28276 GCF_964245575.1 uncultured Nostoc sp.
TCCCCAGTCCCCAGTCCCCACTTTTGTATAAATAAGCCTAATCCCTCTAAAGAAGTAAGCAATTTTGGTGATGGAAAAATTGCTAAACTGAAACAAAATAATATTAGGAATTTAACATCATCCGCAAAGAGAAGGACTACAATCAAAACGGACAAATGTTTCATGCTCCAATATAAGAGGATTACAAAGCTATGTCCGACTTAAATCGCGGAATTATGAAATTTGATGGTGCAGATTCCCCAAAAGTAGTCACTATCTCTACCGTGTTGCTTCTGGGATCGATCACTGCTCTGATAATCTGGGCGCTGCAAGCTGCCTATGCGCTAAACTAAAACCATTAGTGGCTTAAAAGGACACTGGCAAAAACGGTTGCCGTCGTAGCCAAGTGTCCATTCAGCAACTAGTAAATAAAAACGCCCTAATTACCATCAAAAATTTTAGAAAAACTTTAGATTTTAGATTTAAGGTTTTAGATGGAAAATTTAAATCTAAAATCCAAAATCCAGAATGTTTGAACCTTGGGGTGTCTTAGTTATTTTAATTGCCTGCCCCCTCTTGGGCGGATTACCCCTGATTGCATGGATCACTTACGCGCTTACGCGCAAGCAATTATCACAAGTTGGTACAAGAAACATTAGTGTATCAGCTGCCTTTTATCACGGGGGTAGGTTTGTAGGAATTCTGGCAGTCTTGTCAGAAGCTTTTAAAGGAGTTGCGGCAGTTTTACTCAGCCGCGTTTTCTTCCAAGAGGGATCGTCTTGGGAATTGATCGCCCTGATCGCTCTGGTAATAGGTAGATACTGGATAGGCAGAGGGGCAGGTACGACAAATGTTGTCTGGGGATTTGTCGTACATGATCCACTGGTGGCAATATTTGTATCCTTCTTTGCAGGAATTAGCTTTACAATTCTGCAATCGAGAAAGGTAGTAAAATTTGGGGTTTTGCTTCTCTTTCCTCTGTTTGTGGGACTTCTGCACCTTAGCGATATTCCCAGAATGCTTGCTGCTGTTGCTTTAGCTGGTTTAATGGGCTGGATTTACACAAAAATTCCTGATGATATGAATCTGCCAGCCCAAGAGGCACAAACAGAATCGCAAGCGATGTTGGAATTTTTACGCGGCGATCGCGCGATGGTTTCTCTAGATGAAGAGTTGGATGCTGCTATTGTCGGAGAAAAAGCGGCTACATTATCTCAAATTAAGCGCTGGGGCTATCCAGTCCCTAAGGGATGGGTACTCGCCCCAATCGACAATCCCCAAGTGTTGACAGAATTTCTCCAGCCATCAGAATTATCTCCCTTGGTGGTGCGTTCTTCTGCCATTGGAGAAGATTCATTTCAAGCTTCTGCGGCTGGACAGTATGAAACAGTTTTAAATGTTACCAGCCCAGAGGCATTACAATCAGCGATCGCTCAAGTTCAAGCTTCCTACAATCATCCATCTGCCGTGCAATATCGGCGCGATCGCAGTTTAAAGGATACAGCAATGGCTGTGTTGATTCAACAACAAGTCCAAAGTGTATATTCTGGCGTAGCTTTCAGCCGCGATCCCATTACTCAGCAAGGTGATGCGATCATTATTGAAGCCCTTCCAGGCAGCCCGACGCAAGTCGTTTCGGGAAAAGTCACACCAGAACAATATCGCGCTTTTGTCATTGAAACAGAAAATTCTTCCTCTGTACAATTAGAGGGTCAAGGACGAGTTCCACAAGCATTAATTAAGCAAGTTGCATACTTAGCCTACCGACTTGAAAAACGTTATCATGGCACTCCTCAAGATATCGAATGGAGTTACGACGGCCAAACACTCTGGGTGTTGCAATCTCGACCAATCACCACGCTACTACCAATCTGGACACGCAAAATCGCCGCCGAAGTGATTCCTGGAGTAATTCACCCCTTAACATGGTCGATTAATCGTCCTTTAACTTGTGGAGTTTGGGGAGAATTTTTTACTTTAGTTTTGGGCGAACGCGCCTTAGGGTTAGATTTTACTGAAACAGCAACTCTGCATTATTCTAGAGCCTACTTTAATGCATCCCTCTTAGGAGATATTTTTCTCCGGATGGGATTGCCGCCGGAAAGTTTGGAATTTTTAACCAGAGGAGCTAAATTAAGTAAACCATCCTTACAGTCAACTTTGCAGAATTTGCCAGGACTAGGGAAGTTGCTGGGACGGGAATTAAGTTTAGAAAAAGACTTCAAGCAGGATTATCACAAACGGTTCATTCCTGGGTTGTCGCAGTTAGCGCAGGAAGATATAGATAACTTGGAACCAGCCAAGCTGCTAATAAGAATTGACTTTATTCTAGAGTTGCTACGTCATGGAACATATTACAGTATTTTAGCTCCCTTGAGTGCTGCCCTCCGCCAGGGGATTTTTCGGGTGAAGGATGGGCAAATTGATAATAGCGTCACCCCAGAGGTGGCGGCATTGCGATCGCTGAGTGCAATAGCAACAGATGCCAAGCAAGTATTGCTTGAGTTTGAACCACAGCAAGTATTTGAGCAATTAAAGCAAACCCCAGAGGGAGAAAAGATCCTGCGAGAATTTGACGAATTGCTTCAGGATTACGGCTATTTAAGTGAAGTGGGAACTGATATTTCCGTTCCTACTTGGCGGGAAAATCCCCAGATGATTAAGCAGATGTTTGTGCAGTTAATGCAGGGTAATGAACCACAATCAGGCGCTAAAGACGCGATTAATAGCATTTTTGCTGGTAAGCGCAAACGTGGATTTGTGCAACGGCGTGTGGATATCAAGGGACGAGTTACCGAAGTTTATTCACGGCTTTTGGCTGAATTGCGTTGGAGTTTTGTAGCTTTAGAGAAGATTTGGTTAAAGTCCGGCTTACTCAAGAAAAGGGGAGATATCTTTTTTCTAGAATTTGATGAAGTACGGCGTTTAATTGTGGGTGACGATTCTAGGTTAATTGAGGAGTTAGATGAGTTCGTGGAATCGAGGCAATCGCAATTTGCCCAAGATAGTGAGATCATTCAAGTACCCCTTTTAGTTTACGGCAATACACCCCCTCACCCCTTAGCTCCCTCTGAACTCTACTCTGACCAAATATTACAAGGGATTGGAGCCAGCCAGGGACAAGCTGAAGGCAGGGTAAAAGTGTTGCGAAATTTACAAAACGTGCCGGAGATTGATCGAGATACGATTCTGGTAGTACCTTACACAGATTCCGGCTGGGCACCTTTGTTATTAAGGGCTGGAGGATTAATTGCCGAAGCTGGGGGACGGCTTTCTCACGGTGCGATCGTTGCACGGGAGTATGGGATTCCCGCAGTAATGGATGTTCGAGGGGCTACATGGCTACTGCAAGATGGTCAACGGGTAAGGATTGATGGTTCTAGGGGTATTGTGGAATTATCTAACGATTTAAGACCAGAATGATTACCACTTCTCTCAAAGACCTACCAGAAGAATTTGTTTCTCACAATGCCGAAATCAAGAAAAAGGTGATGCTACGCTTCGGCGATTTGCCTCACCTAACTAACTTTTCTCAAGCACGTTTTGCTCCTGGACAAACCGCACCAGCACACCTGCATCAAGATATGTGCGAAATATTCTTTGTGGAAGCTGGTTCGGGAGTAATTCACATTAATGGTACACAATACCCCTTGCTTCCAGGAAGCTGCGTGGCGATAGAACCGGGAGAAGTACATGAAGTTGTCAATAGTGGCTCAACTGAGCTTGTTTTGACGTACTTTGGTTTGCGAGTGGAAAAATCAGCGTAATTATTTTGAATACAAGATACAGTGAGGGCACAAAATTGTTATGCCCTCACAAAAGTTTGCGGATGTTGCTTATAAACAAAGGTAAATTTGTACAATGCTAATATACCAAGGGTGTCGCGCCGCGCATTTGACGTAAAGAATTTATACAAGCAGGACAATCGCAGCCAAATAAGTTGATTGCCACATTGCTTTCTTCATCATTGAACTCCAGCATGGGAACATCTTCTTGAGAAAACTCTATTTCACGCTGATAGTTAGGAATTTGAGCCAATACGGAAGCCCTTGCACATACTAAACCCACTTTATGTTTATTGCGTATACAAGATAGACGGTCTGTGGTTTTGGCTGCTGGTTCTGGCTCCATAGCTTGTGCGTGATTGAGCATTACTCCCATAGAAAGAATAGAGCTAATCAGCACAGGAGAAGAAAGAAAACTCAGTATGAATTTGTTCATTGATTTTCTTAAAAAACAATTGCGATCGCTCAGATTATCCGATTAAATCTTATAGTGCAAGTAAACCTTTATCAGGAATATGCTTCCCCTGCCTGCCTCGACCCATCAATCTTGGCAAGACACAGTACTAGTACGCCACGGCGTAAATAGAGTAACCATCTAAAATCCCTGCATAGCTTATTCTATAACACTTTTGACTTTTGACTTTTGATTTTTGACTTCCGCCTTGCGGTACTAGTTACTTTCTGCGTCGCTCTTGCATTTCTTGCTGACGCATGGGCATAGCGTCGATTTCCTTAAAAATTGCTGTTGCCTGTACTGGTGTAGCATCACTGCGCTTAACACCACCATCTTTACCCACCAAAATCAGGCGGAAATTTTCTTTGTCAACCCCAAAGTACTCGCGCAACTTGGCAGCAGAAGACTCATCTATTGGCTGTCTGTTGGCATAGCTTTCATCTGTTGCCAAAACCTGAACGAGAACTAAATCCCGATCTGCAAAACCCTTATTATGCTTTTGCAATAGTTGCATTTGCTGTTGATAGATATGGTTATCAATAGACGGTGCAAAGACTAGTAGCACACGGTTTTTCCATTTTTGGGAACTGAGGTTGAATGAAGACATTTTGATAGCATGATTAGTTGAACCTTGGACAGTATCAGCTTTGCTAACTGGCGACAGGACTACACACGCTAATAGGGTCAGGGCAATTAATGCTGAATTATTCACAATACGTTCTTATTTGTTTTCTATCCTCTCAACCTATCATTATCCCCAATTTTTCTCTATCTGTTGATGGTTTGGTATTAGGTTAAGTAGGTCGGTGAGAATTACTCAAACTATAGCAGCCTGATGGTTTATCAAAATTACACTTCTTAATCATGCCAAACATTTTGTTAGCTTACTGTTCGGTATAGCGGCGCGGCGTATAAACCCAGATATTTCCATCGCTGCGCTTGATGGTTCGGGTTTTTGTAGAACCAACAAGAATAATTGTCCGCATATCAGCGCTTGCTGGTGCTAACTGGTCAAGTCTAATCACTTTTACCGCCTGTCCTGGTCTACCAAGATTCCGGGCCAACACTACTGGGGTATCCGGTGTTCTATGTCGCAGCAAAATATTTCTCGCTTCTGCCAGTTGCCAGGTACGCTCTTTGGAAACAGGATTGTAGAAAGCAATTACGAAATCAGCCTCAGCAGCAGCAGCAATTCTTTGCTCGATCGCAGACCAAGGCTTCAAGATGTCAGACAGGGAAATAGCACAGAAGTCATGTCCAAGGGGCGCACCAATGGCTGCTGCTGCTGCCTGCATGGCGGAGATGCCTGGGGCTACATGAATGTCGATAGTGTTCCATTCGGGTAAGGCATAGCGATCGCATACTTCAAAAACTGCTGTTGCCATTGCATAGATACCTGGGTCGCCAGATGAAACTACAGCTACATATCGCCCAGACGCGGCCAAATCAAGGGCCATTTTTGCCCGTGCTTCTTCTTCGCGGTTGTCGGACTCATGCCGTTGCTTGCCATCAGCCAGAGAACCGACTAAATCCAAATAAGTTTTATAACCCACTAGGTCAGTTGCCGACTTGAGTATCTCCTTCACTTCAGGAGACATCCATTGCGATCCACCAGGGCCTGTGCCAATAATTGCTAACCGTCCGCGTGGTTGACCGATAGTGTTGGGGTCAATTGGTTGAGGGGCAATAGCGATCGCTATATCGGGAGATGAGGAAGATAAGGGGGATGTGCCTGTAGCGGCGATCGCTGCTGCTTGGGCGGGGCTATAACCTTGTGATAATAGACTTTCTAGCTGATTTGGGGTAAAAAAGCGGGCAGGCACTCCCAAGGCGCTAGCTAAGGCGTGGATTGCGGGATCGGCTGCGGCGGTGATGGGTGCAAATATCCCGGCGACTGATGCTCTTTCTAGTGCAGCATCAGCTAGTAGCTGCTGTACTAAAACTACTGCATCATCAATTATGCCACTAATTGCGATCGCTATAGTTGCTGGGTGGTAGACAAGGCAGTTGGCTGTAGGAATCACCAAACGTTCCGTAACTTGGATGGTCAAATCTCCCTGTGGATCTATGGGGAGTTTGCTCCCGCTTAACCAAGGCGCTGTGCCTTCTAACTTGACTTGTGCCCCGGCTAGCAAATCTGAGATAAATTTCTTAGCATCGTCTGGGTTTGCTAAATGGTATCCGGGGGGAGGAGATAACAGCGTTGTGCCCAAACGTAAATCGCCTGTGGTCGTGATTGCAGGTTTGACATCAAGGGCTTGGGCAATGCGACGGGCCAAATCGTTTACCCCACCAAGTCCGCCCAAGAGGGGGACAACAGCACTACCATCTTCAGCCACAGCTAGCACTGGTGGTTCCTGTTGTTTATCTGAGAGTATGGGAGCTAGCGTCCTAATTAAAATGCCGGCGGCACAAATGCCAATTAGCGGCGTTCCTTGAGCAAATAACTCGCGCAAAGTCTCGCCAAAGTTAGTAAAGCTGACATCAATTCCCGATGTGCGACCCGCTAGACCGTATAGTGTCGCCCCTGGTAGGACAGCGATTATTTTGCGTGCTACTGTCACGCTATTTTGACCTAGTATTACAATGGCGGGTGCAACGTTCATCATCATAAGTAGATATCTTGCAAAATCTGATATCCTTCAAATGAAACCACAGATTTAGACATGCAGCGACTTCCCGTTTACGAGCTTGGGGAATTCAGAGTGCGATGTCTACGACGGACAACTCTTGGAGAGGCTACGCCTACGCGCGTGCTGTCTTCGTAGTAGCTTTATCAAACCTATTTTGGGTTTATCCTATATTAGGTTTTAGAATTTAACTGAGTTCAGCAATATATAATTAATAACTCTCATTGAGATCGAATAAACCATCGCAAGAAAAAAGGCAAGCTAAAGTGCCTAAATCAGTTTTCAGCGAAGAGTACAATCGGTTTCGCCAGCTACTTATCGAAGCCCGAAAAGCTGCCAAGCTCACTCAAGCAGAGTTGTCGGCAAAGTTAGAGCTTCCGCAATCCTATGTATCAAAGTATGAACGTGGAGAGCGTCGTCTTGACGTGATTGAATTTTTACAAGTTGCCCAAGTCCTTGAAATAGATCCGCTTGCTTTTATCGAAGAACTGCTGAAATACCAAAAGGAGACATAATAATCATTATTCAATATATTGACTTTAACGCAGCAGATACAATCATTAATACCCAATACCAGAACGAATGGCATGAGATTATTACTACTCTCACTAGAATGCCTTTGCACATCAAGGCTTCAGATCAAGCTGGAATTCAGGGTAATGCAATATTCGATCCAGTAGGTACGAACGAATATATTAAAGCTGCCTTTATTCATGATGGTTGGCAATCAAATATACCTATTCCAGTAGCTTACAGATTTTTGGGTACAGAGGTTGATTTTGCCAAAGCTGGCATTATCATTGAAATTCAATTTTCTAATTATCCCTTCCTACTCAATAACACTTTGCGCTCAGAATTGTTCTTCAAAGCTAAAACTGAATTTGTTGGATACCCAACTAATCTGGTAATTCTGGTCACAAAGGCTCTGATGTTTCCTGCTTCTAACAGCACTCTTTATTACGAGCAAGCTGTTAATCAGTTAAGAGCTTTGACTAAATACCAAGTTTTTGATGTACCAATCAGACTGGTTGGATTATTTTAACAACAAAATACAATAGTGCCTATCATCTGGACTGAGTATTCATCTAAAAGATATTCTCGAACGGTGAATACTAGAGTTAGTCGCCAATGTCAAATTATTGCTGGACGTTCAGCCCGTAGTCGTTGTCTACTTAAATTATTGTAAGAATTAATCTATTAACTCCATAATCTCAATTCAATTTGTTCTACATCTTCTACTGGTTTTACTATTTGATTTTGTAAAGAGGTCTTTTTGCCATTACCATTAAGCTTTGGATCTACTGGAATTTCTTCACCTCTTAGATTAGCTGCAAAAGCAGATTCTTCATAGATTAATCTATCTTCCATTTCTTGCAAGTGATGCTCTTCTGGATAAATTTTTGCTTTGCTGCGTTCTGAAGCTTTATTTCCTACTTGGACATCAAACTTAAATTTATCAATAGATTGACCAGTTTTTTCAGCATAATCGCGCAAGGTTTTTAAATTTGGAAAACAACCATTTTTATCTGGATTACCACTAAGACGATGCAACGCAAGTTGATGATATTTTCGTTCAATTTCTGACCCGATAAAATGGCGTTCATGATCTCTTGCAACCACTGCCGCAGTCCCAGAACCCATAAATGGATCTAAAACAATATCATTTTTATTAGTTGTAGCTAATATAATTCGAGCTACCAAGTCTTCTGGAAATTGGCAGGGATGTATAGTTTGTTCTTCATGGTTGTGTTTAACATTCCGAAATAGCCAAATATCACCAGGATTTTTCCCTTCTGGATTGCATGAAAGTTCCCCCTTCCGATTTCCCCGATAATGTTTTTTATTTTGATACTTTTGTGGAACTCTAATAGCATCTAGATTAAATTTATAGTTATCCGATTTAGTAAACCAAAGAATAGTTTCATGTCTACAAGAAAACTTTTTCTGGGCATGAAGGCCATGTTGCCTAGCCCATATAATGCGGTTGCGAGGAATTAATCTGCATGACTCTAAAATCGGAAAAAAGCGAATATCCAGAGGAATTAGCATTCCTCGGTCAGAAAAAGCACCAACTTGCCAAAATAGCGAACCTGTATTTTTGAGAATCCGGCTACATTCAAGCAAAACGGCTCTTTGTTCTGCCAAATAAATCTCAAGAGCCTGCCTTGATTCGTATTCTTTGCCTAGATTATAGGGTGGAGAGGATACAATTAAGTCAACACATTCATCTGGCAGATTACTAAGCAGTTGTAAGCTATCCTCTAAGAGAATCTGGTCTAAGGGTAGATTCTCTCTATTAGTCTTCATTACGATACCTACCTTGCAAGTAATACTAGACTTTTGTCATAATAACCTATTTTAGGTTATTAACCAATTTATGATCCAAAACTTTGAAGTGATGGAGAGGCGATGTCTGACGACAAGCCGCTGTGCGTCTACACATTTCTGAGAAAATTAGGGGTGCGATCGCATTTCCTAAAAAAAGGCGACGCCGAATAGCCCGTCGTAGACATCGCTTCTTGTTTCAATTAGCTTTACGCTCTTTAAGGACTTGATCTAGCAAGTTTCTAGCAGATTGTGCTTTAGCCAACGCTATTTGATGGTCATTATAAGCCCGAACAAGGCGAGAAAGACCGCTCACACCTGTCTTGAGTTGCTCAAGTTCTTCACCAGCAACCAGTTCACCATCAAGCATCCGCCCGATTAACGGTTTGATGTCGCCCACTTCCTGCCGGACTTTTTGGAGCTTTTCTAGGCTACTCAATAAGGTTTTGAGTGAGTTCAAGATGTCGTCAATATCCTGGACATCCTCCACTGCTTCCGGTAAATCTTCAATTGTCACTGTATCTTCATCTGATATTGTAGGCAATTCCTGTGCAGACATTTCAGTTTTAACCCCGTTTGACCGTGCCATCAAAGCTTCCTCAAGGAATTTCTCTTAGTGTATCGCTTACTTTTGGCAAAATTACTTATCTCATAACAGCCTGCCTCATTTGTGCGTCTTCTCGAACTGTTAAGAATGGTCGCATCCACAACGGTAAACAAGGGTTCGTAGGAAAAGAAACGTGGCGGTTTTCTCGCGTCCATCACTTGCGTAGCTTACTGTCGTTGTGATCGCACCAATGTCCAAAATCGATGTCAAGGAAAAGGTAGCCATTGGTAGAGTGAGGAGGATTGTAGGCGATTTTGGCAGAGGTAGCAGTGTGGAGAGCATCAGGGGCGATCGCAGTCCACCACGCCCCCGATGAGAGTGAAGGAATATCTAACGCCTGTAGGCATCGTAGAATAGGAATACTAAAAAGCTTTTGTCAACTTCTCAATCAGAAAAAAGATGAATTCACAAGATAAAAACTGGGAAAATTTATTTGGACATATCACGACAGAAGGTGGTGCTTGGCACGGAATATGGACGGTGTATTCTCCAGATAAAGAAGTTCTGAATTCATTTAAAGCTATCAGAAAATTTCAAGCTAATGAAGAGAAAACATTGATAACCCAAACTAATAAATACAGCTATTCTGATGGAAGTGAATCAGAAAAAACCTGGCAGATTGAAAAGCAAATTTGTAGTCAACCTGATGGAGTCATTTACCCAACATTTTTGTCTATGAGGGCAGTGTCCTTTGCTGAGGGTAAGAGTGCCTGGGTATCAAAAAAACTGGAAGCTGGAAAAAAATTTGCTACAGAGTTATTTTTCCGATATCAAGATTGGCGAACTAGTGTAGCTAGTATTTATGCTGAGAGTGGCGATTTAGAGAGGATTACGATAATTAGCGAGAATCTAAATAGTTTTCCCAATAGACCAGCTAAAGCAGAAATAGAAAAGTTGTCTGGAAAGTGGAGCGGACAAAAAGAGTATATGAATAGTGATTTACAAATATCGGCTTCAGCAGAAAATCAAGAGCTTGTGTTAGAGCCAACAGAGCAAAAAAATAAGACGATATATTTGCCAGATGATATTGCTGTCAATGTACCTGAAAAGGTGAATATTGGAGAAGAATTTGAGATAGTATCTGGTAAGCTGGTTACAAAAAACGAGTATAGAAGACTGACAGCTAAATATGATAATTTGGGAGCATTCGCCATGTTGATTTCCGAAGTTTTTAGGCTACAAAAACAATAAAACCAAACAAGGGTCAAGCCTCAACTTTCAATCTCAAAGGCTGATCTCCCTACTACCCTATATTTAACAATTTCGCCATACCCAACCGTTGCAGTTTGCCGGTAGCACCACGAGGTAGTTGATCCAAAATGTGAATTTGCTTAGGAACTTTGAAGTCTGCCAGCATGGTTGAACAGTAAGCTAAAAGTTCTTTTTCGCCAACTTCTGCTTTGAGGACAACAGCAGCGTGGATATCTTCTCCTAAAGATTTGTGGGGGACGGCAAAGGCTAAGGCTTCGGCGACGGCGGGATGGCGCAGCAAAACATCATCCACTTCTAAAGGAGAAATTTTTTCCCCGCCCCGGTTAATCAATTCTTTAATGCGTCCAGTCAAGCGGAGGTAGCCGTCTGCATCCAGTGTACCCTGATCCCCTGTGCGGAACCAACCGTTTACAAAAGCTGTGGCGTTAGCTTCCGGGTTGTTTTCGTAGCCATCTATGACATTGGGTGCTTTTACCACCACCTCGCCCAAGCTTCCTTGAGATAATAAGTTGCCTTCAAAGTCCATAATGCCGACTTCCACACCGAAGCCATAACCTACAGTACCTGGTTTCCTGACTTTTGGCGGTAGGGGGTTGGTGGTCATTAAGTGAGATGCTTCAGTCATGCTGTAAGATTCCACCACGGGAGCATTAAGAGTTGCCTCTAGCTGTTCAATGATAATCGGAGGCAAGGGAGCGCTACTAGAGCGAATGAAACGAAAGCGATTAGCTTTGACAATTTCTGTGTTGCGGCTAGCGCGGGCCAAAATTGTCTGGTGCATGGTTGGCGCTGCGGAGTACCAGGTAGGTTTGTAGGTATCTACCAGTTTCCAAAACTCCAGGGCATTAAAACCATTGGGACAAATTAATCTGCCGCCGGATGCTAGAGTTGCCAGCAAACAGCCCACTAATCCGTGAATGTGGAACAGGGGCATTAGGCAAAGTGTAGTATCAGCTGCTGTGAGTGAGTAAGCACCAATGATGTTGTTGGCTGAGGCGATTAAGTTGCGATGACGAATCGGCACACGTTTGGGACGGCTGGTGGTGCCGCTAGTGTGGAGAATCATCGCCAGCTCATCGGCATTAGGGGCTACGGGATTCGAGGATTCTGCTGGTTCTGAGCCTGTTTTAACTAATTCAAAGCTCAGTGTACCGTCAGTGTTTACCTTGGCATTAATCAGCATCACGTCGGGTGTGAGGGCGGCAATCGCTGCTTTTGGCGCATCAGACAATGTAATCAGTGCTTTTGCTTGGATATCTTCGTAGTAGAAGGCAA
The DNA here is from genome assembly GCF_964245575.1 of uncultured Nostoc sp. Lineage (GTDB taxonomy): Bacteria > Cyanobacteriota > Cyanobacteriia > Cyanobacteriales > Nostocaceae > Nostoc. The sequence continues at coordinate 12,268 of NZ_CAXTNP010000075.1, forward strand.
ATTCTTCTTGTTTGTATTTGGGATTTAAGGGTGCAGCAGTGCCACACAGGGCGACAGCCAAAAAAGTAATAGCCATTGGTGAACCGTTAGTCATGGCAATGGCAATGCGTTCGCCCCGTTTCAATCCAAAGCTGTTGAGTTGGGATACCAGTCCAACAATATTCTCGCGCAATTGCTTATAGGTTAGCGATCGCCCCTCAGGCGTAACTAGGGCTAGATCGTTGTCTTCCCCTGCTAAAAGCTCAAATAAATTCATTAATTTTTCCGCCCTGTCAACAGATGGTTCAATCAGTTTTAAGAATAAAGTACACGCCACGGGTAAACTAACGTTTAACCCGTCCTTGGCGACATAGTAATATTTGTTACATTAAAACTGTTAATTACTATCATTGACAAATACATAACTTAATCATAATTTAAGTAGGGTATGCGGCACATAAATATTTGATAAATTTATCTATCTTAAATAAGCTCTTTTGTTATGAGTCCTATAAAAATTACTATGTTAGGCGAAAGCTTGGAGCGGCAAGGTGGAATAGTTTCTGTGCAAAAGCTCATCCTTGAAGAAGCTACTGAAGCTACTTATGATATTAAATTTACACATATTACTACTTTACCGAATGGCTCTGCTCCCCAGAAAGTATTAGTGTTTGTACAGGCAATAGGGGAGTTATTTTGGAACTTATTAAATAAAAAAGCCGACCTAATTCATGTTCATGTTTCAGAGAGAGGTAGTGCTTTTCGTCACTCAATCACTAGTCTTATTTGTTGGCTATTTCAAAAGCCACTAATTATTCATGCTCATAGTGCTGACTTTCATTTATTTTACTCTGAGCTTCCGCAATTGCTTAAGCAATGGCTCAGTTGGTCTTTTAGTAAATGTACCCGTTTTATTGTTTTATCAGATAGCTGGAAAAAATTCTATATCGAAAATCTTGGTTTGAAGCCAGAGCAAGTTATTGTTCTTCCTAACGCGGTAAAAATTCCTGCCCAAATCCCACAGCATGTAGATTCCAACCAGGTATTTTTCTTATTTCTAGGGCGCATTGGTCAGCGCAAAGGTGCATTTGATTTAATTAACGCATTCGCTTGTATACCTGATGAAGAGAAAAGTAAAGCAAAGTTGACTATGGCAGGGGATGGAGATGTAGAAAAAGCTCGTAGTTTGATTCAAACTCTAAATCTTGCTAACTACATCACTATTCTTGACTGGGTAGACAAAGAAAAACGCGACGATCTTTTAGCTAAAGCTGATGTATTTGTTTTACCTTCTTACAACGAAGGTTTGCCGATGGCACTACTAGAAGCAATGAGTTGGGGTTTAGCTGTGATAACTACTAAAGTAGGAGGAATACCCGAAGTAGTTACTCAAAACCAGAATGGTTTATTACTTGAGCCGGGTGACATTCAACAGTTGTCAAAGGCAATGCAATCTTTAATTGCAGATAAAAACTTGAGAATATCTCTAAGAAAGAATGCCCGGATAAGTGTGAAACACTTGGATATCAACAATTATATTGCATCATTAAAATACATTTATGCATCAGTCGTAAGTTGAGAGCCATATTCTGAAGAAAGCTTGTCTAAAGTAAACAAAAAGGAAATAATCATGGATACGAAAACTTTCCCTGAAGTAAAGTTGTTTGATACAAGATTCCATAAAGTTAAAGTACAAGAATTAATCGATTATTTAGTAGAGTCAGTCAAAACCCCCAAAAAGACAATTGTCGAAAATGTAAATATTAGAGCTATGAATTTTGCTTATGAAAAGTCTTGGTATCGAGATTTTTTAAATAATGCAGATTTAGTATTTTGCGATGGATTTGGTGTATTGTTAGCAGCTAACTTAAGCGGTTATTCGCTGGATTCTGCACATCGCATGACAGCACCAGATTATATAGAAGATTTAGCATTGAAATGTGAAAAAGAAAATATTTCTTTATTTTTATTAGCTGGAAAACCCGGCGTAGTGGATGAAGCAATTACAAAGTTAGTATCAATTGCACCTAATCTCAAGATAGACGGGCATCATGGTTACTTTGATAAATCAGGAAAAGAGAATGATTTAATAATAGAAAAAATTAATAATTTCCGACCAGATATTTTATATATTGGTTTTGGTATGCCATTACAGGAGCGGTGGATTTTAGATAACTTCAATAAAATTGAAGCTCGTGTATTTTTACCTTTAGGCGCATGTCTAGATTTTTATACTAACTCTACATATCGTGGCCCCGAGTGGCTGACGAATAATGGCTTAGAGTGGTTAACACGCTTAATTACTGAACCTACTCGTCTCTGGGATCGTTATATTATAGGTAATCCATTGTTTTTTTATCGTCTATTTAAGCAAAAAGTCGCTCAAAAATTGGTAGCAAATCGCTAAGTAAAACATAGTTCATAATTGATAATTAATAATTTAAATAGCCTGTGAGTTGCTGAACTTTCCACTGAATTTAAGACCACGCTCATGAAAAATTTAGTGTAGGCTGCTATAGGAATTTTTTAATTATGAACTATGAATTATTTGGTCATGGGATAAGCAGAATACCAAAGAAGCTTTAGTTATTTGTACAACCCAGTTAGTAGTAACTTTGCCTCAAATGAGGAGCATTTTTTGGGCAAGAACTCTGGGTCAGTTTATTGCTACTCAATCAAACTTTATCGGTCTGCGATCGCAGTTTTATCAAAAACCTGGCTTTAAATATCCGCTTTCTGAAAAAATTTTCTGATTGTCTATTAATAATATTACCATTAATTGCCTTCTTTCTCAAGTAAGTTGACGACAGAAATAAAAAGTTAAAATTAAGTAAATAGCTAATCTAAACCGTGTCTGTCATTACCAGCAATCATAAAAATCTTATTAACAAGTAAACCTATAGCAAGGGACTGGGAACTGGGGAACTCGGGGCCCCCACGGAGTGGGGATTAGGGGCATGGGGACTGGGTGAAAAGTCTTTTTGCGTCTAAGTTTTATCATCTGTTGATGTCCTAATCACCAAGGCTTTTGCTATATTAATAAAATATGGATCGTCGGAATTTTCTAAAGTATGTCACTTTAGCAGGATCTAGCTTTGCCTTAACTAGTTGTGTTCAAGGCAAAAATGCTAAATCGCAGGGTGAAGTATCTCCCTCAGCATCGCCTGTGGCGGTAAATGAACCCCTCAAGGTGGGATTTGTTTATGCCGGCCCTGTGGGTGATTTTGGCTGGACTTATGCCCATGATTTAGGTCGCAGAGACATGGAAGCCAATCTTCAAGATAAGGTAAAAACTACCTTTGTGGAAAATGTCAACGAAGGTGCTGACGCCCAAAGGGTGATTCGCCAACTCGCATTAGATGGTAACAAGTTGATTTTTACAACTTCCTTTGGGTACATGAACCCAACAATTAAAGTTGCCAAGGACTTTGGTGATGTTGTCTTTGAACACTGTAGAGGATACAAACGTGCTGCCAATGTCGGCACTTATCTGGGACGCTTTGAAGAACCGCGTTACTTAACCGGCATGATTGCTGGCAAGATGACAAAATCAAATGTAGTTGGTTTTATTGGCGCATACCCAATTCCAGAAGTAATTCGGGGAATCAGTGCATTCACTCAAGGAGTAAGGTTAACAAATCCCCAAGCAAAAGTTAAGGTACTTTGGGTACAAAGTTGGTACGATCCAGCTAAAGAAAGAGAAGCGGCTCAAGCTTTGGTCAATTTAGGTGCGGATGTACTGACACAGCATACTGACTCTAGTGCCGTTGTTCAATTGGCACAGGAGAAAGGCATTTATGCTTTTGGCTACAACACTGATATGAGTAAATTTGGTCAAAAAGCCCACCTGACATCAGCTATTAACAAATGGGGCAAATTCTATACAGATAAAGCTTTGGCTGTAATGAGTAATACTTGGAAGTCTCAAGAGGTTTGGGATGGCATTGGTCAAGGAATGGTGGATATTTCCCCGATGAATCAGGAAATTCCAGGGGATGTGCAACAACTGGTGAATGCGAAGCGCGATGAGTTTATTCAGGGTACTGCACATCCTTTTGAGGGCCCGGTGAAAGATCAAAAAGGGGTAGTGCGAGTGCCAAAAGGTAAGGTTTTGGATGATCAAAGACAATTGGCGATGGATTGGTATGTTGAGGGAATTGAAGGGTCAATTCCAAAGGGGAAATCCTAGCACTGCTAAACAATTACTAGTAGTCTGGCAAGTCAACAACGCTTAAGTAAACATTTATAGCAAGGGACTGGGGAACTCGGGGCCCCCACGGAGTGGGGATTAGGGGTATGGGGACTCAATACTTGGTGAAAAGTCTTTTTGTGTCTAAGTTTTATCATCTGTTGATGTCCTAATCACCAAGGCTGTTGCTATACCATCAAAGAATGATTTGATCAAAACCTGAAACGACATATTTACGTTGATACACAACATGATTCTTTTGTACAGTGCCTAAGTCCTAACTAGGATTTCTTTTTTGGATTTTGGATCTGGATAGGGGGAATTGGCTTTGATTCTGATCGGCGGCTATTTGACAAGTTGCACGACTAGTGCAACTTGTCAAATAGCCATGCCAAAGCACCATCAACATCAGTAACCTGCTCCCCTAGTGGTATTGCTGGACGATTTACCATAACAACGTTTACGCCCAGTTCTCGCGCTGCAATAATCTTGGCCTTTGTTGCATCGCCACCGCTATTTTTACTCACTATGGTATCAATCTTGTTATGAATCAGGATTTGCCTCTCATTATTGAGGGTAAAGGGCCCGCGATCGCACAATATCACTCCCGGTGGCACTAAAGCATCATCAGTAGGAGGGTCAATCATCCGCATCAGAAACCAAATTTTATCTAGGTGAGCAAAGGCGGCGAGTTCTTGCCTGCCAACTGTCAAAAATACTCGCTGTGCCTGGTTTGCTACAGATGCGGCGGCAGCTTCAACGCTGTCAACTTCAATCCAGCGATCGCCACTTGCTTTTTCCCAAGGCGGGCGTATTAACATCAAACGGGGTACTCCGACTTCGGTTGCAGCATCTGCCGCATTCAAGGAAATTTGAGTAGCAAAAGGATGGGTTGCATCAATTAATAAGTCGATTTGCATTACTCGCAAATACCTAGCCAATCCAGCCACACCACCGAAGCCTCCAACCCGTAAATCGCCTAACGGAACTGATGGGTCACGGGTGCGGCCAGCTAGAGACGTGATTGCTTCTAACCCTTGGATAGTCGCTACTTTGGCAGCTAGTTCTGCGGCATCTCCCGTCCCACCCAGAATCAAAACGCGCATCATTGAGGTAAGGGTGGAATCTTTGCCAAAATGCCCTTTTTCAGAGCTTCTGGACGCTCTGACCAAGGGAGTAAACCATCTGCTTTGACATAGTATTGACTAGCACATTCTAGTATCGCAGATGCACTACCATCAACGGCTAAATCACCAAATAAATATGTTAATTTGCCTTTGGCAGCAAAGGCAACTACACAGGAACGATTACAAGCACTCATGCATTCAACTTCCTGAATTGGGAATTCATCTCGTAAGTCCCAATCTTGTGCAAGCTGCTGAAGTTGAGATAAAAGTTTTTGACCGCCACTTTCACCTAAGCGTTTTCCATCTTGCCAAATGCTAGCACAAGTTTTGCAAACAAATAAAGTATGGTCAGCAACACCCAAGGGACTAGTCGGGGAAATATTTACAGTAGTAGTCATCTATACCTCGCAGATATGTAGAACTGATAAATCTATTTTGGCGGGCATCCTGACTTACTCTATTTGGGATTTTAGATTACATCTCAAATGGGTTTACAGTTGCTCCCAAGCGCCGGATTTGCACCTAACTTTAAGAGTTACTTATGGTAGCTAGTTCCCCACCAGAACCGAATAACCTTATCGATCATACACTAGGGTATCTAGGAAAAGAATATTACCAAAAATTGCTCAGGAGCGATCGCTCATCAACTATCGCAGACAGATTTCAATTGTTGATTTAATTTTGTCGTAAACTACCCTAACCCTAAGAAAGCTTAATGGCTGAGGCTGGGGACTCTTACTGGCTCAAATTACAAAGTTTTCCTAATTTGCGCCTTTTATGTTCGCATATTAAGCAAATGTATGCTACGCTTATAAATCGTGTGGTTAAGGACGTATAGCTCAGTTGGTTAGAGCGCTACGTTGACATCGTAGAGGTCACTGGTTCGAATCCAGTTACGTCCATTTTTGTTGTACAGTGACTAATTATTTGTCGTCGGTGACAGATTAGTGTCGTTAGGACTAATTAACTGTCGTCGGGACAAATTGATGTCGTTTAAGTGCCAGTGACAGATTAATGTCATTTATTTACAGAGACTATAGCAATAATGTCAACGTAGCGCTCTCTTTCAACCCTCCCTAATAAAAATTATGATAACCCACCTAGTACCTGGAGGGTTGTTGCCACGGATTGATCGCACTGGTGTAACCTTCTTCTACAACTTTCAACCCACCCAGTATCTGGAGGGTTGTTGCCACTTACCCCTGAGCATGTACAGTGACTAATTATTTGTCACTGTACATCTGAGATTACAAACCTTCGCTAAAAAAAGAGGATGGAGAGATAAAGTCTATGTAAAAGTTAACTAGAGAAGGACGAGCAGGTGAGCAAGGGAAGCAGTTCTTCAGCAATAAAAGAATGAAAAACAATCTTTGATTGCTGAAGAATTTACTTCTGTTTTCCACCAATCTAGTAAATTGTGCTGTTTTAGTACAGAACGAAGTAAATAGAGCAACTATTTAAAATCCCTAAACAGCTTATTCCATAATACTTTTGAATGCGTGAATGCGTGACTTCCGCCAAGATGTACTAGTCTTTTATTGTTCTAACATCTGGAAGAATCGGGTAAAGTAATCTGGAAAAGTTTTCGCTGTACACCCAGGATCTTTAATTACAATTCCTGGAACCTTCAAGCCAGTGACAGCAAAAGCCATCGCCATTCGATGATCGTGATAGGTTTCAATCGCCGCCGGGGTAATGGGGCCAGGCTCAATTTTTAGTCTATCTGGGAATTCTTCAACCTGGACTCCTAGCCGACGCAACTCTGTGACAACAGCTTTAATCCGATCGGTTTCCTTGTATCGAATATGTTCCACGTTCCGAATAGTAATCGGTGAACTGGCAAAGGGCGCGATCGCTCCTAATGTTTGCACCAAATCCGATATATCATTCATATCAATGTCGATGCCTTGCAATTGCTTTGGCCCCGTCACTTCGGTGTAATCATCCGAATCCTTAATTTGGCAACCCATCTGTTCTAAAACATTCAGCCACAGAATATCACCCTGACAGGATTGTTTGGTCAAATGTTTGACGCGCACCCGTCCACCCGTGACGGCGGCGGCGGCAAAAAAATAAGAAGCATTTGACGCATCGGGTTCTACTGTGTAATGTCGAGCTTGGTAACGTTGACCCGCTTTAATCTGAAATTGATTATCGCCGATTTGAATCACCTCCACGCCAAAATCTGCCATCAGCCGACAGGTCATTTTGACATAAGATTGAGAAACTAATGTCCCCTCAACCTCAATGTTGGTATCTTGTTGAGCATAAGGCGCAATCATCAGCAATGCCGAAAGTTGCTGACTTGTTTGGTTAGCTTTCAACCGAAAATTTCCGCCAGTGAATCCCTGGCTATTGACGGTGTAAGGCATAAACCCAGAATTTCCCTCAAAGTTAACGGTTGCTCCACCCGTTTGTAGCACCGTCAGCATGTCGCCCATCGGCCGTTCTCGCATCCTGGGAACGCCATCTAGGCGATATTCGCCGTTACCCAATGCCACCAGCGCCGAGATAAACCGTGCTGCTGTACCTGCCAAACCCACAAATAAATCTGCCTGTTTAGCTGGAATGTCGCCTCCTCTTCCCCTCACTTGGATCTGTGCCAGATGAGGATTTAGTGTAATGGGAATGCCCAATTGCTCTACGCATTTGGCAAAATACTCGCTGTCTTCACTAAATAAGGCATTTTCTAAAATTGAGTCACCTTGCGCCAAAGCTGTAACAAGCAACGCCCGATTGGTAAGACTTTTAGAACCGGGAATTTCTACCGTGGCATCCACTGGCCGATTTAGAGCAGGAATTTCAATGGTATCCACGTTAAACCTCTACGTAGGCAGTTAGCTACAACTTTATATATTGCCATATTGTAGCCAAAAGAAGCACGGGAACAAAATTTTTAGCTGGTTGGTGGATTCCCGTTGTAGCTTCATTGCTGGCATTTGCAGGTTCTGCCCCAGCGTAGCCCCCCGCAGGCATCGCACTCACTCAGTATATTGCAATCCGATTTGATTCGGTGAATTACTCCTAGAGACTGGGGACACAACGAGTGCGCTCAGTGCATCGCTCAATACTTGGAAGAAAAAATAAAGGTGTACTGAGTTTTTTTCACGCAATCAAATATGAGTCCTATATTGCTCAAAGTGCTACCGAGATGCGAAAAACCCTCGCCTGCTATCTCACTAATGAAATCGTCGCCAATATCCTAGAAACTCCATCTGGGTTAAAGCTAGGAGGAGAACGCCAAAAACTTACGGTTCTCGGATCGGATTTCCGAGGATTCTCAGTTATTTCCGAACAATTGCCATCTGAAGAAGTAGTAAAGATTTTGAATCTTTATCTGGGAACAATATAAAGGCACGATTAATGAGTTTATGGGTGATGGATGGCATTTTTGTGATATTTTGGTGCGCCAATTAGTCGCAAAGATGATTCGTAACGAGCGATCGCCTGTGCTATTGCCATGCAATTGGCAATGCAGCAAGTAAACAACAAAATTGGCAAATGAATTGCCCAATCCTTGAAATGGTAACAAAGGGAGGTGTATGTAAATACGGTCAACTGAAAAAGTAGGTAGTCTAGGTTTTTTTAAAACAGTAGCAATTGTTGCTGATACAACCAGGCGCTCGCGCTAAGATTTTGGACTTAAGCCTGATCCAACTCCAATAACTCCTTAATAATTCGTAATTTATGATATGAAGCAACTAAGTTGAGTTCTGGAGTTAAAAATATGATTTCTTCTAAAACTGAAATTCAATTACATCCCAAGGACAAATGACGAACGTAAACAAATTTCAAAGACTAGTAGAACTTGCAAATGATCATGGAATTATTTGCCAGCCAACACCACAAGAATGCTTAATTGCATCCTTGCCTGGAGACGATGATTTCTTATTAGCTTTTACTTGGTCTGGTACAGTTGAGGGAGAGCCGCCAGAGCATGAATTAATCGCAATTAGTGTACAAGATATTGTCAAAGAAGTTACCGTTGCAGCTTGGCAAATTCCTTTTTATTTATTCGGAAACGTTTTAAGGCAGGCTCAGATGCTTGTCACTGCCCACAAAGATTTTGTTAGTTAAAAGACAATCTATAGCTAAAAACTGCTATCCCTGTCAACTGTCTGTGGCAGGGATTTTTATCTACTATTTTAAAGATTTAGTGAATATTCTCTGCTAAAAGTAAAAATATAAACAATTTATCTCTTCTTTTATCTAATAGCAAAAAGAAACATATTGGTTTTCAAGTCCAATCCATAGAAATTTAAGCAAGAAAGGAAAAAAATGCTCAAGACTATTGCGCTCTTTTACTCCATAAACTGCTTGTTGCAAAGCTCCTATAGCTAGAGAGTGGGCTAGTAGGAGTAGGGGGTGGGTGACTTTTTGTTCTTTGAGGATTTTTCCAGCCCTAATCCCTGAGGGTAAATTAAGTGACGTTGAACTTGAATTCAAGCGATCGCTCTCAGCGTCTCGTAAAGAGGAAAATTGGAAAACAGCGATGTCTACGACGGGCTACGCCTAAGCACTTTGCCATATTATCAGGTGAAAATAAACTGGCGATCGCAGTTAAGGCTTTAGTCCTAGATTTGGGGACTGAAGTCCCCACTACAAACTGAGCATCATATAATTCGGCTCATAAGTTGTTGCTATAGTAAACGCTGTAACTCAAAAAATTCAAGTAGTAACTACAACTCTTTCTGTGTTAACTACAGAAGAAGCTGTAGTTAATAACGTTCCTAGTTTAATAAGTAACGCTTAAGTTGTTGTTACTACTGCTTAAACAGTAGTTATCAATGCTCAAGGTGTTATAAGTAACGCTTAAGTCGTTGTTAATACTGCTGAAGCTGTTGTTATTGTTGCGGAAGCTGTTGTTAATAACGTTCTTAGTTTGATAAGTAACGCTTAAGCTGTTGTTATTATTGCTGAAGCTGTAGTTAATAACGTTGAAGTTGTTGTTAAAAGACAAGAAACTTATTTTTTTAGAAGACATCTCCTTTGTCTAGATTTTTAACCGCCTGCTAGTCATTTGCTATTCAAAACGGTAGCCTGGAAGAACTCAGCAATTCACACACTACATCATGTTACCTAAACCTAAAAAGCACTGGACACCTTCAAATTGGGCAAGTTGGAAGCCCTTTGGCATTGGCGAACAGTATCCCAATAATTATTGGGAGGTATTTCGCGCAATCTGGCTGTCTCGTGACAAACTACCTTATGCGTGGAATATTCTTGATAAAGGTGTCTGCGATGGTTGCGCTCTCGGAACAACCGGGATGAAGGATTGGACTTTAGATGGTATCCATCTCTGCAATGTCCGGTTGCGGCTGTTGCGGATGAATACTATGCCAGCTTTTGACGCTGTACTATTGGAAGATGTTTCGCAGTTACAAAAGCAAAAAAGTGCCCAATTACGTGACTTGGGAAGACTCCCGTACCCGATGATTCGTCAACGAGGGGAAAAAGGCTTTCGCCGTGCGAGCTGGGATGAAGCTTTAGGAGTAATTAGCGATCGCATTCGCACTACTACACCAGACCGCCTCAGTTTCTATGTTACCAGTCGCGGGACTGTCAACGAAACTTATTATGCTACCCAAAAAGCTGTGCGGGCAATGGGAAGCAATAATATTGATAACGCTGCCCGCATTTGCCATTCTCCCAGTACAGCAGGACTGAAAGCTTCTCTGGGTGCTGGGGCTACCACTTGTTCTTATAAAGACTGGATTGGAACTGATTTATTAGTCTTCATTGGCTCCAACGTTGCCAACAATCAGCCTGTTACTGTTAAGTATCTCCATTATGCCAAGAAAGCTGGCACTAAGATTGTAGTCATTAATACTTACCGTGAGCCAGGAATGGAGCGCTACTGGGTTCCCTCAATTGTCGAAAGTGCCGTTTTCGGTACAAAGTTTGCCGAAGACTTCTTCTTAATCAACATGGGCGGGGATATAGCGTTTTTAAATGGCACTATTAAACATATAATTGCTAACAATTGGGTAGACCAGTCATTTATAGATTTATACACAGATGGCTTTGCTGAACTCAAAACATCTTTAGAAAACCAATCTTGGGAAGAATTAGAGCGGCTTTCTGGAACATCCCGCGAGTCAATGTACGCCTTTGCCAAAATGGTCAAAGAAGCTAATAAAGCCGTATTTGTTTGGAGTATGGGTATTACTCAGCATGAATCCGGTGAAGATAATGTGCGAAGTATTATCAACTTAGCTCTCACCAAAGGTTTTGTCGGTCGGGAAGGCTGCGGTTTAATGCCAATTCGCGGTCACTCTGGGGTGCAGGGTGGTGCAGAGATGGGATGTTACGCCACAGTATTTCCTGGTGGTAAACCTATCACCCCAGAAAATGCTGCCCAATTGAGTCAGCATTGGGGCTTTGAAGTGCCAGCAAGTAAAGGTTTAATTGCTCCAGAAATGATTCACGCTGCACATCAGGGGGAAATAGAAGTGTTGTTTTCTGTGGGTGGGAATTTTTTAGAAGTGCTGCCAGAACCAGATTATGTAGAAGCGGCGCTGAAGACAATACCGCTACGGGTACATATAGATATTGTTCTCTCTAGCCAAATGTTAGTGGAACCTGCTGATACTGTGGTGCTTTTACCTGCGACAACTCGCTACGAAATACCAGGGGGAGTTACAGAAACGAACACCGAACGCCGGGTAATTTTCAGTCCAGAAATTCCGGGGCCGCGGATTGGAGAAGCGCGTCCAGAGTGGGAAGTGTTTTTAGAATTGGCAAGGCGGGTAAAACCAGATTTGGCAGATAAGCTAGCTTTTGCTGACACAGCTGCTATCCGTCAAGAAATTGCTCAAGTTGTCCCGCAATATGCTGGAATTCAACACTTACAGCAGGCTGGCGACCAGTTTCAATATGGTGGATCACATTTGTGCTTTGGTTGGAATTTCCCTACAGCCGATGGTAGGGCACACTTTGGGGTATTATTGCCACGCCAAAGAGAATTACCAGAAGGTTATTTTTTATTAGCAACGCGCCGAGGCAAACAATTTAATAGTATGGTGCAGGAAAGCAAGGATGCAATTACTGGGGCGATGCGAGAGGCGGTGCTAATGAATGCGGCTGATGCTGCACAGTTGGGTTTAAAAGATCGCGATCGCGTCATTCTTAAGAATGATTTAGGCGAGTTGTTATGTCAAGTCTACATTGCGCCAATTCAGTCAGGAAACTTGCAGGTACATTGGCCAGAAGGGAATGTGCTACTAGATAAAAGTAAGCGATCGCTTGAAGGTGTCCCTGATTATAATGCGATCGTGCGGTTGGAAAAAATCTAAATCCAGTCTCATTTTCCCAGTTTATTTCAACCACATCTATGGTAGGGGCACAGCAATGCTGTGCCCCTACGGTCTGATCTATTTACCTAAAAATAGCTGTAATTTTCTACTTTCAGTTATCGCCAATTCTAGAAAGCTATTGAAAATACTTGGACTTGACTAACCCATTGCTTCCACGACACTCAGCATGAAATTAATCCGTTGCTCAAACTCTAGCTTTTTGATCAATGCGACAAATTCATCCGTTTCACCAGGAAGTTGATAGTCGGAGGGCACTTGAATTATGCTTCCATCCTCCATTCCTTGTGCCAGCATAAACCAAACGTCTAATTTGGCATTGGGACTTAGAGCATTATAGCCTTGGCTGATCTCGTTAGCTGCACCATTAATAATGTCACGTTGCGCTTGCAGTTGCTCTTCTTTAGACAATTCCAGGAATTGGTCAAAGAGTGTTCTAGCAAGAACTTCTACACTTTGAGGAGGTGCAGGCTGTAGCTGCTCTTTAAGATCCAAGTAACCGAACCAAAGTAGGGCTAGCTGAGTATCTACATCAAAGCGTTGAAAACTTTCTAAAGCCGGTTTTGTTGCTTCATCAATTGTGTAAGTCATAAAAAACTCCAACTAAGTTAAGGTTATTCTGATTTCGTTAGTTACTGTAAAGATTTGTTTGCAGTACCTTCATATAACTTAACGAACAAATGGAAATAGATAACCCTACTTAGGGTAGGGATAGGATCACTACATAAGACAGATATAGATAACTTAAGTTGCTAGTTACAAAAATGCCTGCTTTGATGTATACGAAAGCTAGTAACGTCTGTGACTGTAAGCGATCGCTTGAAGAGGTTCCTGATTATAATGCGATCGCGCGTCTGGAAAAACAAACCTAGATTACAGTAAGTTCCTACACCGGAAGAAGTCGCAGAACAAGAAAGACAACGTGCTGAACGCCTAGCAGCCAAATTGCGAGAACTGAACATTGACCCAGAAAGTTTATAATGCCAGTAGGGTGAAAATTCTAATTACAAATTAGTATCAATGATTCTCGACAACCTCTAAACCTGTTCTAGCTACTGATTTAATATCAACATTCTGATTGTTTAGCAGCACTACTATAGTAGTTTTTTCATTGGGTAAATATGCAAGCAATGTTGCAAAGCCATAAGCTATACCACTATGACCAATTGCTTTTGCTAAAGGAGATGAAAATCGTTCTACACCCAACCCATAACTATAACCTGCGCCATTATCTTTAAATTTCAACATTTCTTTCATCGTCTTGGAGGAAAGTAAGGTTTTTTTGACGAATAGCGCTTTGGCGAACTTGGCTAAATCCTCTGCTGTTGAAACCAATCCACCATCTCCCAAACCATTGCCATCATTGACTGCGGCGTAGCTATCTAGCTTACCATCCTTATTGCGATCGCCATAACCTGTAGCGACTTCTCCAATTATCGGTTCGCGCAATTCCGTGAAGGTATGTTTTAATCCTAATGGTTTTAAAATCTGACTGCGAATTGCTTGGGCGAGAGTTCCCCTAGTGATGTTTTCAACAATCAGTTCCAAAAGAATGTAGTTGCAATCAGTATAAATAAATTTTTCTCCAGGATTTGCCTGCGGTTGCTCTCGGTACATATATTGAATAGCTTCTCTGGCTGTCCAAGGCTGTGAGCGACTTCTTTTCGCCGTAGCTTGAATAAACTCTTTTGTATCTAGGTATTCAGCAACACCACTGGTGTGATTGAGCAGTTGACGAACTGTAATTTTATCGCTGTTGACAATATGAGGACTGATGTCTCTTGGTAAGTAGGTTGCGATCGCCCGATCTAATCCTATCTTTCCTTGCTCCACTAATTTCAGCACAACCACCGCCACAAAAGTTTTACTCATACTGGCAATAGAAAAGCCATCTGTGGGTTTCATCCTGGTTTTAGTTGACAAGCTATTCACACCAGATGCTCCCAGCCAAGAACCTTTAGGTGTAGTAATATACATGACTGCACCAGGTATTTTATGTTTTACAATTATCTCATTTAAAAGCTTCTGTAGTTGAGAACTTTTTCCAACGGTGGAGGTAAATATCACTTGTTTAGCAAGAGATTTTTCAATTACTCTCTGACTAATGTTATTAGCCACTAAATATCCTGTAAAACCAAGGGAAATCACAAAGACTATTGTAAATAAAATTTTGCTGAAAGCCAAAAGTTTTAGGTTCATTTTACTTCCTAAACAGAAACATAGCCGATTTAGCTCAACTGCACAAAGTAATTGGTAAGCATCAACCTGACATCTGACATATAAATAGCATTACTTTGTTTCCAGATTAGTATCAAAATTTCAATTCATCAACTTTCACAAATATGAAAACGCCAACTAAAAGTAAGACCAAAGCCACTGTTTGGGTAGTGGAAAATGGTAAAATGCGATCGCGTTTAGACCAACTCACCACTGAAGAACCTTTAGAAATTCGTCTTGTCCCTTTCCAGAAGACGGTAGCTGTAACCATGCGGACGCCAGGGGCAGATTTTGAACTAGCTGCTGGTTTCCTCTACAGTGAAGGAGTCGTTAATAGCAGAGAAGATATTCGACGTATCAGCTACTGCGTAGATGAATTAGTAGATGGTGAACAGCGCCATAATATTGTAAATGTAGAACTGCGGGATGGGTTGATTCCAGACTTACAGCCTTTGGAGCGTCATTTCTACACTAGTAGCGCCTGTGGGGTATGTGGTAAAGCTAGCCTTGAAGCTTTGCGTCTGCGGGGATGTCCAGTAATTCCTTCTGGCCCAACAGTAACACCTGAGATCATCTACAGCCTACCTGATAAGCTTCGGGCTGCTCAAGGTATCTTCACTGCTACAGGGGGTTTGCACGCTGCGGCTACCTTCAATGCTCAAGGACAATTGCTAAACCTGCACGAAGATGTTGGGCGACACAATGCTTTGGATAAATTGATTGGTACAGCTTTGCTCAGTGACGAGTTGCCTTTAAATAATTGTATTGTTTTAGTGAGCGGACGTTCTAGTTTTGAGATTTTGCAAAAGTCTACAACTGCTGGAGTTCCCATTGTCTGTTCTGTTTCCGCTCCCAGTAGTTTGGCGGTGTCTGTCGCCAAGGAATTCGGGATTACCTTAATTGGATTCCTGCGCGGAGAACGATTCAATATTTACACTGGTTTGGAAAGAATAAACGCTGCTTAAGAACACTTTCGTAGTGGCGTGGCGAGGCTAAATTGTTGCAAAAAAGTTTGTAGCGACTGTTTTAAAAGTTAAGCGACCCCGAATAACCCGTCGTAGACATCGCTTTGTTTGTGGAGATTTATGAAAGCGATGCTGTTCGCGGAGCGTCTCGTAGAGAAGGCGGGCTCGCTAACGCTTCTCTACGAGACGCTGCGCGAACGCTATCGGCGTCGCACCTGT
>NZ_CAXTNP010000076.1:0-28151 GCF_964245575.1 uncultured Nostoc sp.
ATCCCCAATCCCCAATCCCCAATGTAACGATTTGTCTAGCAGTTTCAGAGCGGATCTAGCATTTATGTAACATTAAATGAACAATAAAGATAAAAGGAATTAATTCATGCCTTATACAAACGAAGAAGGCGGTCTTCTGAATAATTTTGCCCGGGAACCAAAGATTTATCAAGCAGAACCTGCCACAGAAGGGCAAAAGCGAACTTATATCTTTCTAGGAATTGCCGCTACAGCTTTGGTTGGCAGCTTGATTACAGTCGCCTTCTTTGTTTCTCAGAGCAGTTGAGCAAAAATCATATAAAATTTCATCTTTATAGTTTTTCAGGTTCCGATTTCAAGAGGGGCCTGCTTTTTTATTTTTTGTTAAAATTGAATAAAAAATTAAAGTATAATTATATACTATTATATTCTAGAATACTTGAAAAGCTCGATTTATCTACAACAGCACAACTTTTAGTTTAGAAAATTATTTTTATTATAAGATTAGCCCACTTGAATGCGCCCAGAAAGGTGATATGTAGTGTGTTTTGGCTCTTTAGCCGCCATGAGCGTGAATGATACTGTACACAATGATAATTCTAGTTGGAATCGGCAAGTATACCACCGCCTGAAACTTGCCCTGAGTCTTGGCCTACGACGACAACTTTTTTTAGCAGTATGTGATGATTTACACTTAAGAAATCAAGTAGCGGGTCGTTTGCATTCTACATTGGCTTATCCTATTGGACAAGTGCTATCTCAGCCATCAAATGCCCAGGAAAATAGCACTCCAGCTTATCCGCGACTAGTGACTTTACGTTTGAATTTAAACGATCCCAATCCCATACTTCAAATAAATCAATGGTTGGCAAACTATCCACCGCCAATTGTTGGGGCATCAAAAGATACCCCTGGAAGACCTTTTCCAGTACCAGCATTTCAGATTGTCGGCGTCGAGCATCTCACCAAGCAAACAGTCGCTACACAACGGTTATTTTTGCACCATCTGCGCTTAAGTGAACAATATTTCTCTGTACAAGAATCTAGCCGATTCCTTGAATCTAACTTGCTGTTGTGGATACCGCGTCCTTGGTTATCTGCTATCAAGCAATCAGCGCCACAGTTTTGGCGTTGTCGGACTGGCGTATTTGTGTTTGCCGGAGAACCTACACCAGCGACTCAGAATTCAGGTTATCCAGAACGTTTTTCTAATCCCAGAAGCTTGGATTTAGGCTATATTGAGCAGTCGATTGTAGATGAATCAGTTACCCAAACAGAACTCAGAACCGCAGATACCGAGTTAAAGTTGAAGAATAATTCCGATTTTCCGGCAGAAACACAAGGGAATAGCGTACATAAAACCCAGGAATCGCCATCAACAGCAGATTTATTGAAGGCTGCGCCACAACAGCAGGAATCTACTAATAGGTCTGGTAGTGGGAGTAATAATCAATCACTGTCGTCTTTATCTCATATTAGTAGCGAGTTAACAGAGCTAATAATAGCAACAATAAATACAAATATTGCTCAAAATACAGAGGATTACTTACAACCGCAGCAGATTTTGTTGGAGATTGAAGAATTACACCAAAAGCAAGTTCCAGGGGAGGTACTTGCAGAAGCTTATCATCGCTTGGGCACTTTATACCGCCTTCGCATTGAGCAAGGAGAGTCAACCCTAGAAAATCTGATGGTGGCAATTATTGCCTATCAGGAGGCAATTAGCTACAACGAAACTTCATTACAACTCCCAGATATCTTGAATGATTTGGGTACACTCTACTGGATGCTATACCGTACACCGCCCAATTCTGAGGAGGGACAAACTTATATAGAGCAGGCAATAGAATTTTATCAGTTGGCGTTAAAGATGATCTCACCCCAGACACATTTAGAAACTTACGCTCGTGTGCAAAATAATTTGGGGACGGCTTATGGTGATTTAGCTCGTTTTTCTCACCCATCTGAAAATTGGCAGCAAGCAATTTTAGCTTACAACGAAGCACTTAGCTACCGTACAGCCGATATGGACTCATTAAAGTATGCGGCTTGCCAGAACAATTTGGGTACTGCTTACTGGCATCTAGGGCAATACAACCAACCGATTGTGCATTTAAAGAAAGCGATCGCAGCTTACAACGAAGCACTTTTACACTATAACCCCGAACAGGAACCGCTCAAGTATGGCATGATTCAAAACAACATCGGCACCGCCTGTTGGAATCTGGCACAATACGAACAACCTGCCCAAAATCTCCAGCTAGCTATAGATGTCTACAGCGAAGCTCTCAAGTATCGCACTCCAGCGAATGTTCCCAGTGCCTGCGCCGCTACACAAAATAATCTAGGTACTGCCTACTGGCATTTAGCAAACCTATCTCAAACAACTAAAGAGGCACGGCAAAAGTATCTGCAACTATGTATCAGCGCTTACGAAGAGGCCATAGCCTTGGCTCACTCACTTAGCGGTACTCCTTTAAGTTTTGATTTACTTGCCTCTTATAATAACCTGGGACTGGCACATTATCAGCTAGTAATAGATAAGTCGTTTAATGGTGACAAAGCAACACGTTCTCAACACCTAGAAGTATCATTAGACAACCATTTGCAAGCCTTAAACGGATTAAGTAAACAGCCAGAGACTTATCAAACAACCTTTACTTATATAGTGAAAACTATTCGTGCTTTTCATAATGAATTAGGCATACAGGGACAAAATTTTGCTTTATCTAAAGTTCCTAGTCAGCTGTTGCCAGAGATTTTGTCAAAGCTATAAAGCATATACCGAAAACCCTTGAAAAAGAGGACAAGAAGACAAGGAGAATTGGGGACAAGGGGAAAGACTTGTTGCAAGTTCTCACCTTTTGTCACCTTGTCTTTCCTACTCCCTGCTCCCCTGCCTCTTATTCAAGTTGTTAAACTTCGGTTGGAATTACACGCTTTTTTATCCCTTGCGGTTGGTTATCCTTGAATTCGACCAACGAATCACATTCGTCCCAATAGCGCGGGGAGTGTTAAAAAGAGTAACATTATATTGACTTGACAATTAATCAGAGAACCAAGTAAGGTAACTATCACAATTACTGTTTTACTAATTAAAAATTGGTAAAATATTTTGACAATTCATAATCTTAAATTAATAAAATTAAATTTTCAATAATATTTTATCATATAAAAATCCAATAAAGTATTGGCGTGTTTTCCGTAAATTTACTAAGGTAGACTGGAGACATAGTTAACAAAGCTCCAGAATGAGATTTGGATACTTAAGTTATGAAACTAAGTTTGGTTTTTGCGACTGCTATATGTAGTTTTTTTGTGGGTGCGACCACAGCACTTGGTTTCTCTGACCAAGCAGATGCTCTAACTTTTTCTGGGATCTCTACTGGTACATGGGGAGAACCTAATCCAGGAAGCACCGATACCAATCCCAATCCCATATACACAGGTGTGGGAAACAACACATTTACTTGGGGTGATGCTAATGTGTGTCCACCAACTCCAAATCCTCCTAGTGGGTGTACAATAACAGGCTCAAATCAACTTACCTTGACTGGAAATTCGTTTTCAACTGACATTAACTCTGTATTCAAAATAGCTGATTTAAGTTACTTTAATGGAACGGTAGTTAAAGGTACAAGCGTTGAAGATGTACCTTTAAATCTCAATGTATCCTTCAGCGCTCCCGTTGGAATCAGCCAAGTTTTTGACTTCAAGTTGCATCTAGTAAATACACCTAATGACGCAAAAAATTCTGAAGAAGAGAATGCAGACTTTGTATCTATAGACGAAAACTTGAGTAATGCCACTTTTACCTTTGAAGGCAATAAATACACGCTTGAACTAACAGGTTTTAATCCAGACGTTGGCCAGATAAGTATTAAGGCTTTTGAAGGAGCCACAACTAAAACAGCTATTTATGCCAAAATCAAAACCATACCTGAACCTGCAACAGTGGCGGGTCTATTGCTGCTAGGGATGTACCTGATATCTAGTAAAAAATTGCTGGAGAAGAAATACTAAGAGATAAAGCTCTTAAAACATCTGCTCCTGTTCCCGCTTGAGGATGTAATATACACTAGAGAATTTTTCGGCTCCAATACGAGGTTTATAGCGGTTCTCATAGCTGCGAGAAACCCTAGCGACGATACGCCAGTTTGCTCAACTCTCTTAAGACGCCCACACAACTGGCTCCTGTATTTTATGCAATTGAGAACTGCTATATACCCATATTCCATAATTGATAAATTTTAACCCAGCACAAGAATTGCTGCGATCGCATCCAAATTTATTCTCAATAACCTTTACTACTTAACAAAAGAATTTGAGATTTTAGATTGACCCCATGCCTGTTTCTTGCCCGTTCCCGTAGGGTAGGCAGTTGCTCGGAATAAATATTTTACTACTCTTAGGAATGTGAATTAAATAACATCCAAATATGGTTTTTAACCTCACCCCGCCTTTGACGAAAGTCAAAGTCTCCCCTCTTTGAACTCACAAAGAGGGGTTGGGGGTGAGGTTTTGTACTTTATTAAATCCGCGTTCCTTAGGGACTGACAAATAAAAAAATACTCAACTACTTCTTGTGAGGTTGGTGACACGAGCGCTCGTAGCCAAGAGCGGACAAGATGTCCACCCCACAAGATTGGATAATTTATTTGTTGGAAGTCCCTTACTAAAGAGAGGGATTGAGGGTAAGGTTTGAGCTTATGTTTAATTACGCCTAGCTACTTATAAGACGTGCAAGGGACGAGTGAAACTCGTGCTGAGGTCTTCTGACCAGAGGCGGGGTGTCCCCAGCTTTGCTCCTGACTGACAAAGAAAGCGAAAACCTTTCCCAAGTTTTAGCAAATTAAATCTACAATAGAAGTAAGAGTTCGCAGTCAGCCCATTCGCCTCTATTCAGTGGTGTAGATATGTGGA
This sequence comes from uncultured Nostoc sp., assembly GCF_964245575.1. GTDB lineage: Bacteria > Cyanobacteriota > Cyanobacteriia > Cyanobacteriales > Nostocaceae > Nostoc. The sequence goes on from NZ_CAXTNP010000076.1 coordinate 4,903, forward strand.
CGTAAACAATGAAACAATTTTGGAAACAATTAGAACAATTTTGCGTCATGTTGAGAGTATCTCACCATCTATTTAGTGGCGCACATTAGCAAGATACAAATGTTTAAGGAGCGATATTTCCCATAGGCGTAGCTGTAACACTAACTCCACGTTATATAAGCACCTTCATATTCGGAATGCGCCTAGAAACAGGTTTTATAAATTTCAGAAACAAACTCAGTGAATCCACGTCATTAGATACATAACATACACAAAGGTTTAACCACTTATGACTCGTCTACATCAATGGAAATCTGGAACTGCTGCGCTTATGGCAATAACCGTTACTGCAAGCGTAACTGCCCCACTGTTAACTTTAACTCCTGCTAATGCACAATACAGAATTGGGCCATACAGAACTGGGCAATATGGAAACGGAAACGTTACCATTCCTTCTGGGGTTGCTTTACCTGTTACCTACGATAAAGAGACAATTACTATTGCTCCTGGAGAAACTAAATCTCTAACCTTGAGAATAGCAAATGACATTATCGACAGGAATAGAAATGTCTTGATTCCCGCCGGTACTAAAGTAAATGGACGACTAGAAGCTGTTGACCTAGATAGTTATTCAAGAGATACAGATGATAATCAAGGAAAAGGCGTGCGGTTTGTAGCTCAAGAATTAGAATTTTCTAATGGTCAACGTCAGTCGATTAATGCAAGTTCTCGGACATATACCACAACTCAAAGAGTTTCACAGGGGCCCAACACCAGTCAGGTTTTAACTGATGCAGCTATCGGTGCGGGTGCTGGTCTTTTAGGTTCACTAGTTACTGGTAACCGCAGAATTGACGATTTAAAACCTGTTATCGGTGGGGCTGCGGGTGCGGGAGCAAGTGTGCTGTTGAGGAAAAAACAAGCAAATGCCTTTGTTCTTAGACCCGCACAAGACTTGAGGCTCACACTGAATTCTAACTTGAATTTAGTACCAGTATCTCGCTACTAGATTTAACTCAATTCCAGTCGTGACTTTAATCACCCCTAATAGGCGATCGCAACTTTAAATATACTGTGCGATCGCCTTAATTTTTAATAGTAAAAATTCTATTTAACAGCAACCATTCTACCTCTATATCGTCTTAATCAGTATCAATATTTATTAGAATCCTTATTTAATTGCGCTATGTAAAGAGCTAGAAAAATCGGCTCTATTTCCTTCTCTATCCAAAAGAGTATTCAAAATTACGTAATATCCTGATATTTTTATTAAATAGTGGCAAAGTGGCAATAAAGGAGCTTTTACTTGTGGAAATTCAAGGTTTCGGTATAGGCGTATGTCTTGCAATTCCCGTAGTATTAAGTCTTTTAACTCAGGAAGAAAGGATAAAAGAATTTTTAGTTCAAAACGTCCATCAAGTATCCACTAACAAGGAAATGAGCCTATCCAGCCCCGAGCTAATTAGCGCGAATTCAAAACCGAAAACATACTATGTTAGTGGTAGTGGAAACGACGGAAATAACGGACTCTCTACTTCATCCGCCTTTAGAACAATTCAAAAGGCAGCAAACTTGACTAATCCTGGGGACACTGTATTCATTATGAATGGAGTGTACAAGAATGCAAGCCCAAATGGGAACGTAGTATCTATTATTCGCTCTGGAAGAGCAAATGCATGGATTAGGTATAAAGCATATCCCGGGCATTTGCCAAAAATTCAGCACAATGGATGGAATGGTATCCTGATTTCAAATGGAGCTTCATATATTGAGATCAACGGGCTGGAGGTCATAGGGAACAATGCCAATATCACCCTTGATTATGCGATAAGTCAGAAGAATAACACACGAAACCCACTGACAAATGGAAACTGCATCAGCGTAAATGCAGGAAAAAATGGTCGTAGTCACCATCTACGTATTGTCAATAATAAGGTACACGATTGTGGAGGAGGAGGCATTGCAACGGCGCAATCCGACTATGTGACAATAGATAATAACGTGGTGTTCAATAATGCTTGGTATAGCGTTTATGGTAACAGTGGCATTTCAATGTTGAACAATTGGAATTCTGACAATAAGCGGGGATACAAGATGTTCGTTACCAACAACAAGACCTACAACAATCGTATGTACATCCCTTGGATTGCAGTCGGAAAGATCACAGACGGTAATGGCATCATTATCGATAGTTTAAGAAACAATCAGAATAACTTAAAATTGAGTGCATATACAGGACGTACTTTAGTTCAAAACAATCTTACATTTAATAATGGTGGTTCCGGTATTCATGCATTTTTAAGCGACCATATTGATATTGTAAATAATACTGCTGTTTTAAATAATCAGAGTCCAGAACTTAACGAGGGGCAAATCTTTGCCACTAAGTCATCTGATGTCAAAATTTTAAGGAACATTCTTTATGCATCTACGGGCAAGGTTATTAACAGTAATATCGGAAATCAAAACGTTATTTATGACTATAATATCTACCTCAATAGTTCTAAGATAACTGTTAAGGGATCTAATGATGTTGTTGCAGACTCAGAGTTTTTAAGTAAGCATCCCACTGTAGAAAGAATATCTAGCGATTGGAAATCAAAGCTAGATAAACAAAATCCGTCAACCCGGAGTAATGTAGAGTCTAAGTCGGCAAGTTTAGTTTGTGAGCCAATGACTTATACTTTGCAAAGCAAACCCATCCAAGCTGGATGCTCCTCGACATCTTTAGCTCAAACTACTGCTTCATCTTCGGCTCAAACTACTGCTTTTTCTGATGTTTCATCTAACTATTGGGCGGCACAATTTATTCAACAATTGTCAGGGCGAGGTGTAATTGCCGGATTTCCTGATGGTAGCTTCCGCCCTGAAGAACCTGTGACACGCGCTCAATTTGCCGCTATGGTCGATAAAGCTTTCCGAAAATCACAGCAACGGCAGGCGATCGCTTTTTCTGATGTGCCTAGCAACTACTGGGCATCCAGTGCCATTGGGCAAGCCTATAGCATTGGTTTCTTAGCAGGATATCCTGGTAATCGCTTTCAGCCTAACCAGGTTATTCCCCGCCAGCAGGTTTTGGTTTCCCTCGCCAACGGTCTGGGATATACTTCTGGTGGCAATAACGAAAGCACTCTGAGGTATTTCAACGATGCGTCTAAGATCGCTAACTATGCCCGTAGCCCGATCGCAGCAGCAACAGAGAAGCAAATTGTGGTGAACTATCCGAATGTGAAGTCCCTGAATCCAACCGCAAATGCTACTCGCGCCCAGGTAGCAGCTTTTATCTACCAAGCACTGGTTAGTTCTAATCAAGCCCCAGCAATTAACTCGCCATACGTCGTGTCAAACCCCGGCAATTAACTCGCCATATATCATAACTCAATTCAAGTCGTGACTTTTATCACTCCTGATAGGCGATCGCCACTTTAACTATAGTGTGCGATCGCCTTCATTTTTAACCCTAAGAAATCTATTTTTCAGCAACTATTCTATCTCTATATCGTCTCACTCAATATTCATATTTTTTAAAATACTTATTTAATAGCGTTAATCGGTAATGGGCTGATTAAACTGTTATCTCTTGCTAGCTCTGTTAGCAGGTGTTTTTAATTTTAAATAGCTTAGTTTCCTATATGTCGGAAGTAATGCTTTTTACAAAAAGCATAAATAATTGGGAACTTGATACTTTACTAAATGTCTAATTAATTAACAGTAAAAAAAATAATTGTAGCGGAGTTAAAAATTAATGTTTACTTTAAATCGTTTGCAATCTGGAACAGCTGCACTCATGGCTTTAAGCGTCACAGTCGGTACTGTAGGGCCTTTCATTACAGCTTCACCATCTTTTGCTCAAACTACTTTTTCTGATGTTTCATCTAGCTATTGGGCAGCACAATTTATTCAAGAATTGTCAGCGCGAGGTGTAATTGCCGGATTTCCTGATGGTACTTTTCGCCCTGAAGAAGCGGTGACACGCGCTCAATTTGCCGCTATGGTCAATAAAGCTTTCCAAAAACCAGCGCAACGGCAGGCAATCAATTTTGCTGATGTGCCCAGCAACTATTGGGCATCCAGTGCCATTGGGCAAGCCTATACCATTGGTTTCTTATCTGGTTATCCTGGAAATCGTTTTGAGCCTAACCAAGCTATTCCCCGCCAGCAGGTTTTAGTTTCCCTCGCCAACGGTCTAGAATATAGTCCTATCGGTAATACCGAAAGCACTCTGCAATACTTTAACGATGCTTCTAACATCGCTAGCTATGCCCGTAGCCCGATCGCAGCAGCAACAGAGAAGCAAATTGTGGTGAACTATCCTAATGTGAAGTTCCTGAATCCAACTGCAATTGCCACTCGCGCCCAGGTAGCAGCTTTTATTTACCAAGCGTTGGTTAGTTCTAATCAAGCCTCAGCAATTAACTCGCCTTATGTTGTGGCTGTCGGGTCTACTACCCCCACACCTGTAGCTGTGACAATTCCCCAAGGGACTGCTATCCCTGTGAAGTATGACAAGGCAGAAAAAATTCTGGTTACAAAGGATGAAACAGCGCCTTTGACATTGACAGTATCCCAAAACGTGGTTACGCAAGACGGATCTGTAGTGATTCCTGCTGGTAGTCAGGTTATTGGTCAACTCAAACCTGCTACAGGTGGTTCTCAATTCGTTGCCGAGAAACTGGTTTTGACCAATGGTCAGGAGTATCAGCTTAACGCTACTTCAGACGTGATTACCAAAACTGAAACTGTCAAGAAGGGTACTAGTATTGGTTCAATTATCAAGAATACTGTATTGGGCGCAGGTGCAGCAACTGCGGTATCTGCTGTCACAGGCGATCGCGCCATTGCCACAGAAGAAGTCTTGGGTGGTGCTGGTATCGGTGCGTTGGTTGGTCTGTTCTTCGGTAAAAATAGTGTTGACTTAATCGCCATTGACCCAGATACCGATTTACAAATGACCATCAATCAAAATTTACTAGTCTCGCTCAAATAGTTATGAATGATAAGTTATGAGTGAGAAGTTATGAGTGAGAAGTTATGAATGAGGAGTTATAAATTGAAGCCTGTGTTTAATTGAAAACTCCAAACTCCAAATTCCTAACTTTAAACTCCTAATTCCTAACTAACTTCCAACTTCTGGTAACCAAATAATAAATGTAGTCCCCGGCGCATCGGGTGAAGTTACCTTAGAGTTGATTGCAGGGCTGAAAACCTCGATTTCACCCTGCATTTGCTCTATTAATTGTTTAGCGATCGCTAACCCCAAACCAGTACCGGGGATTTCTGTTTGCGCTTGTACACCTCGATAATGCCGTTCTCCAAGATGTTCTAAATCCTGGGGGGGAATGCCAGGCCCGTTGTCACTAATGACAATTCCCTGAAAATTAGCCTTTTCTGGCCCCGCCTGAATCAAAATTTTGCCACCAGTGGGAGTGTATTTCAAAGCATTATCAATAATGTTAGTTAACACCTCTGGTAATGCTTTGACGTTGGCACGTACTAGGGGTGAATTCTGTTGAATTTCAGTTATTAGTTTTAGCTTTCGCTCTTGTGCGATCGCTTTGGCTGATATTAATAATGGTTCTAATATATCTGCTAACGAGCAGTCAACTGCTTTATCTCCCGTTCCCGGCAATAATAACGGCGGTTTAGCGTCTTTTTGGATAGTTGCTTCTACAAATACTTCTTTGGGGAGATGTAGTGGTGCTAAATCTGCCTCTGTTAAGTCAATTACTTGATCAAATTGTTGCAGCAATTCTTGGAGGCGATCGCTTTCCCGCACAATACTAGTTGCCACATTTCGGTTGGCATCTCCTGGCCTGAGCCTTTTCAATAGCAGTTTACCAAAAGTCCGCAATGCCGTTAAAGGGTTACGAAACTGATGCAACAGGTTATCCAGCAAATCCCGCTGTTTTTCTTGGAGAATTTGTTGCTCATGCAACTGCTGCTCAAACCATGCTCGCCGTTGATCTAAAATACAAGCGATCGCCAGTGTTTGGGCTATCCGTTGAATCTGACTTTCCTCATGTTCATTCCATGCCCGGTCTTCCCTACCCGTCACTAGTAACCCCATCATCACACCCTCATAAACCAGAGGTAAAACAATTTGGTTGCCACTAAATAAATATTCCTCTTTTAGATGGGGTTGAGACGCATCTGGTATCTCAGACTCCGGTGACGAGGTTGGAGATTCTGATCCTGCTGTCAATAACCTTCTCTGATGATTGGGTAATCTAAACACATTTTCAACTTGAAGTTGCTTGTGTACTGTCGCTTCAGCAGTCTCTTCCCCTGGTGGTAATAATGCTGTTTCCGGGTAAATTACCACAGGAATCAGTTTGGCCTCACCCGAAGGAGTCTCTACCAATTCTTGTGTCAGGTACACAATACTTAAAGTTGCTCCCAGCCCTTGGGTTAGCAGCGCTATTTGCTCTCGACATAGAGCAAGAAAATCGGAACTGGCAGACATTAACATTTTTTAGCTTTTGCTCAAGATTACAGATTTTGAGGCATGATTAAAAGAGGATACTTAGTTTTTACCTCATCCATTTAATAAAGCTTAACTAAAATCTTCTTAGTGATGGTTTGTACCAAGGGATTATATCCGAATGGTAATTTTGTTTTCCCTATCTCCAAAGATATTAACTTTCTTATATTAAAAGGTGAAAAACTATTGATATTTTGAACTAGAACCTATATAATTGCGACTGATTTTGTAGCTATCACTACAATCTATAGCTTGAAAGAGGAGGACAATAGATTGGCAAGGAGACGCAAAAGGAAAAGTCGTCGTCGTCAGGAAGGACGGCGGATTTTGGAACATGTGCCTCAATATAGCATCGAAAGTGGCGAAGAAAAACCGGTGACAGCAGCGAGAAGATTCATTCAAGCTGAAGGGATTTTGCCACCGGCGTTGCTACTTGTAAAGCGAAATGAACACACCACAGACCGTTATTTCTGGGCAGAAAAGGGACTCTTTGGTGCTCAATACGTAGAGGAAAACCATTTCTTGTTTCCTAGCTTGAGGGTGTTAGAACCTTCGCCAGGTCAAGAACCTCTCGCTTTAGCTAGTCGGTGAACCATAAACGGTCATCTTACGCATTGAATGTGGCTCCTGACTATTATTAACTGGCAAAGTTGCTAAGTTTATGCAGAATTTAATTTTTTTTAGTTTGGAGCTGATTTGCTTTTTAAGGCTAGTCCAGGTAGTTAAAAAATCAACTTGTGTCAAACCACGCTAGATTGCATGGAGTGATACTAGTGTCATGGTACAGAAGGGAGTGGGTATAGAGCCAACCGCCTCCAAAAGCGCTAGTGAAGTTGCGCTCTTATGCCGTAAATTGTTAACCAAGCTCTGTCAACAAATTTAAGTTAATGAATTTAAATTTTCCCCACGACACAAGTCGTGGGGAAAATTGACAAAGCAGAAGTCTTGATTTCCTCCTTCCTACTTTCCATTGCCTAAAGAGTAGGTCAGATCAGAAGTCTGCATATCATAGTTAAGAAATGGTCATAAAAACCAACAATTATTCACCAGCCTTAAGCTGTAGAGTCCTCTGTAACTCGCTGAGTTCATCTCGATGGGCAACTACAGTGATTTTACTTGAGGAGGTTTGTCCGCTCTGAGTTGTTTCTACTTTGAGCGACACCTTCTCAAGTCTTCCAGATTTTTTCCAATAAAATAGACCACTTAAAGGCGACAGCAGTACCATAGCCAGAACAAAGGTACTGAGGTTAGGAAAAAGCAGGTACACCACTAGTGATAGACAAACAATACCAGTCGCTGCCAGCAGAGTTAAAAATATAGCTAAGAACCAACTGGGGCGAACATTACCTTCAAAAGTCACTTTGTTTTGTTCTTGGTCTATCCCTGCCACTCGGTAAGACCGCGTACGAAAATACTCTTTTAATTGAGACATTAAAGCAGCTTCGTCTTGCTCAGATACCAGTTGCGCTGTTTCTATGCGGTCTTTAGTCGAGGCACGAATAAAGAAAAACAGCCCAACCGATAACAACAAGGTTAGCAGGAACGTAGATGGCAGAATAGCAGTATCCATAACTAATTGTTACTGTTTGACTGGAGGAGACTTATTCATTATCAATTATTCGTTACTTTGTCCTCCTATTGATGTAGTCAAGCCATTGAAAAGCTAAATCCTGCGCTTGAACTTGCCATTCTGGAGAAACTTGGTACATTCGCCTGGGGCGTCCTCGTCCTTCGAGTTTCTTCCAATATCCAGTGATTGCCCTTTCATCTTCCAGAAATTTGATTGCACTATAAAGTACGGTATCCGAAAGTCTATAGGTTGGATATTCAGTTTCTAATTGCTCAATCAACTCGGTTCCGTAGGATTCACCTTGTAACAAAACAGACAGTATGTAACAAACTGCTACTTCCTGACAAAGGTAAGTTGGCGGAGGATTCTCAAAGAATTGATATATATCCTCAAGTTTCATGGTTAGTGAATGGCTAAAAAAATGCCTTAGGGTAGGGTCTACAATCCTTGTAGTAAGTATATACTGCTACAATTAAGTAAATAATAAAACATAAAACTACTTAGACTAGATTTCCAAAGCGTAAATACGAAATAATTATCCACGCCTGTGAATTTGTGGGACGAGTTTGCGAGTTTTAGGGGCACAAAATAGTGTATCCCTACTCGATCTCGATACGGGTAGTGAGGAGCGAACAGACACTGGCAAAGTCACTATCTTGGTGTTAAGTGATGCCGAGCTAGTTAAAACTGCTTAAGCAATAAAATGCCATCGAAGAAATTTTACAGGTAAAATGCTATTTTGTCTGTAAAAGTTAATAAACACTTTGTTTTACAGTGATTTTCCCAATGCGAATTCTGAAAGCTTACGCTAAGGGATATGTCTGGGTTAAAGCTGCTACGCCAGTGAAAACACTTAAGCAGTAACCATTACTGATTTTCTCAACAAGAGAATCTTTTGTCTGTTATGGCAAGTGTGATAGTAAATTTATCAAAGAAGACCCAAAGGCGGGGGGAAAGAAGACCTGACAATTCAGGTTATATGGAAAAGCGAACGATTAACCTAACCCCCTAACCCCCTTTCCGACGCGGGAAGGGGGAAAATTCAAAGTCTCTCGCCTAGAAGGAGAGAGAAATAGAAGTAAGGTTTTCCAGATACCGTAAAAAGTCAGAAAGAAGACGGGGAAACGCTATGACGAGGGTAAAGAACTCTCCGTGTCTCTGTCGTTTCCCCGTTTCCCCGTGTCCCTTAATCAAGCGCCCAGCACATTGGTGATCAGTATGTCACAAACTCCCGATGCTCCATCATCTTCCTCAACTCTCCGGGCAATTGCCCAAACTTTTCGCCTTACAGGTTGGATTAGCTTCTGGATTCAGCTAGTACTTGGCGTTGTTTCTAGCATAATTGTGCTGCTGTTCGCCTTCTTTAATCAAAGAACTGGCAGTCCTAGTAATAATCCTGGGACTGGCTTTGGCGTATTTTTAGCAGTTTGTGGACTGGTTGTTTTGGGTGGGGGGATTTATTTAGCTTACCGTTACACTAGAATTGGCAAGCAATTGGAATCCTCCAATCCCAGCAACCGCCCTCGGAAAAGCGACACTGTGCAAGTATTACGCTTAGGAGTGTGGGTGAATTTAGGGGGAACGCTGGTGACTCTTCTGGGGGCACAAGCGATCGTTGGGACGCTGGTAGGAAGATCCATATCTCCCCAAGCCATAACTACGCAATTTTTTGACCCCACCCGAATTATTAGCGGTCTAGATATGCTTGTGGTACAGGCAAACACCAACACGGTCTCAGCGCATTTTGCAGGGCTTGTGGCATCACTTTGGTTGCTCAATCGCATTAACCGTGCTTAGAAAATCAGAGGAGTAATACCAAATTTTGGATTTTAAATTTTTCTAGCCCTGGTAAGATTGGCAAGGCCAAATTTTTATGTTTGCTTTTCTGCTGATAGCAAGCCAAAATCAGTATATGCTGATGTGTTGGCAGGAAGATAATAGGCTAAAAACTGAGAAAAATCTGTGCTGGATATCAAGCAAATACGGGAAAATCCGCAATTAGTTCAAGAACGATTGAATAGTCGTAGTGGTAAATACGACATTGAACCGATATTACAGTTAGATCGGCAACAACGGGAACTTGAGGGAACGCGCAGTCAACTCCAAGCTCGTAGCAACGAAATCGGTAAAATTGTCGGGCAAAAGATTAAATCTGGGATCAATCCTCAAGACCCAGAAATTCAAGCTTTGCGGGATGAAGGGAACTCTGTCAAAGCTACGTTAAGCCAACTGGAGCCCCAAGAAAAAGAACTCAAAGCTGAAATTGCCCAACTTGTGTTGGCACTTCCCAACTTACCAAGCGACTCTACACCCCTTGGTAAAAATGAAGAAGATAATGTAGAAGTGCGCCGTTGGGGTGATGAATACATTCTCCAAAATCGGAATATTCTGCCTCACTGGGAAATTGGCGAAAAACTGGGTATTCTCAATGTTGAACGAGCTGTGAAAGTTGCCCAAAGTCGCTTTGTGACTTTGATAGGCGCTGGTGCAGCATTGGAGAGGGCATTAATTCAATTTATGCTGACTCTTCATACTCAAGCTGGGTATGTGGAAGTCAGTCCGCCACTGTTAGTTAATACCGAGTCATTGACGGCGACCGGTCAGTTACCCAAGTTTGCTGAAGAAAGCTTTAAATGCGCTGATGACGATTTGTGGCTAATTCCTACAGCTGAAGTTCCCGTTACAAATCTTTATCGGGGTGAAATTCTCGCTGCTGAAGACTTACCTATTTACCACTGTGCTTTTACTCCCTGTTTTCGCCGGGAAGCTGGTAGCTATGGGCGCGATATGCGGGGATTAATTCGCCTGCATCAGTTCAACAAGGTGGAAATGGTGAAATTTGTCGAACCGAGTACGTCTTTTGATGAATTGGAAAAATTGGTAGGGAATGCAGAAGCAATTTTACAGGCGTTGCGGTTGCCTTACCGAGTAGTAAATTTAAGTACTGGGGATTTGGGATTTGCCTCTAGCAAAACTTATGATTTAGAGGTTTGGTTACCCTCTTCTGGCAAATACCGCGAGATTTCTAGTTGTTCCAATACTATAGATTTCCAGGCACGACGGGCTGATATTCGTTTCAAAGAGGCGGGGAAGAAAGGTACTCAGTTCGTACATACTCTCAACGGTTCGGGTTTGGCTGTGGGACGGACGATGGCAGCAATTTTGGAGAATTATCAACAACCTGATGGGACAGTGAGGATACCAGAAGTCCTGCAACCTTACTTGGGGCGGGAAGTATTGTAATTAGTCATTAGTCATTAGTCATTAGTCATTTGTCTTTTACCAATGCCCCATACTTCTCTTCTTAGGCTGCGCCCTAAGCGTAGCTATGCCGCAGGCTTTACGGCAACTCTTGGAGACGCACTCGCGAACGCTGAGTACAAGTGCCCCATGTCCAATGCCCAATTAGAATGGAAGTAACTATAGCTTAATATTTTCACTAATTTACTCTATGTCAGTTTTAGCAGCGATCGCAGTCTTGGCTGTTTTGATCTTGGTACACGAGTTGGGACATTTTGTTGCAGCCCGTTCTCAAGGCATTCTCGTTAACCGCTTTTCTTTGGGTTTTGGCCCAGTTCTTTTGAAGTATCAAGGTTCACAAACCGAATATGCTGTCCGCGCCTTTCCCTTGGGCGGCTTTGTGGGCTTTCCCGATGATGACCCCGATAGCGATATTCCACCCAATGACCCAAATCTGCTGCGTAACCGTCCAGTTTTAGACCGGGCGATAGTTATCAGTGCCGGAGTAATCGCCAATTTAATATTTGCCTACTTGGTGTTGGCTCTGCAATTGGGTATTGTCGGCATTCCCAAGGAATTAAACTATCAAGCTGGTGTCGTTGTACAGCCTATTAATCAAGAATCTGTTGCCTACCAAGCAGGAATTCGGGAAGGAGATATTATTCTGGCTGTTAACGGTCAAGAACTCCCGGCTTCTGATAAATCAACTCCTTTGCTGACAAAAGAAATTAAAACTCATCCCAATCAGCAAATCGAACTGAAAATTCTGCGTCAAAATCAACAACAAACCCTGAATTTAACACCAAAACTAGGAGCCGATGGCAAAGGTGTAGTTGGTGTGGCACTCAGTCCAAATGCTACAGCAGTTTATCGCCGTCCTAATAGTCCTTTTGAAATTTTCGGCATTGCTGCTAACAGGTTTCAACAATTATTTGTTGGTACACTTAGCGGTTTTGGGCAGTTAATTACCAACTTTCAACAAACTGCTGGACAAGTTTCTGGCCCAGTTAATATTGTCAAAATCGGTGCAAAATTAGCTGAGGACAATACCGTAAACTTGTTGTCTTTTGCGGCAATTATCAGCATTAACTTGGCTATTATCAATATTTTGCCTTTACCAGCTTTGGATGGCGGACAACTCGCTTTTCTGCTGATTGAAGGTTTACGCGGTAAGCCTGTACCCGCCCGGATTCAAGAAGGCGTAATGCAAACAGGTTTGGTGTTACTCTTAGGGTTAGGAATTTTTCTGATCGTCAAAGAAACCACCCAATTAACTAGCCAATTGGAATGGGTACAAAAATTGTTCCAGTGAAAATAGAGAGTGGAAAGTCGGGAGTGGGGAGTAGGGAAAAGAAACTTTTACCTTTAAGGAAGCGATCGCTAGAAATTTTAGCTCGTCTGAAGCGTCTTTATCCAGATGCTACCTGCTCTTTAAATTACTCAACGCCAGTACAATTGTTGGTGGCAACAATTCTTTCTGCACAGTGTACTGATGAGCGGGTGAATAAAGTAACGCCAGCTTTATTTGCTCGGTTTCCTGATGCTGAGAGTTTAGTGATCGCTGACTTGGTAGAATTAGAAACCTTGGTGCGTTCAACAGGGTTTTATCGCAATAAAGCCAAGAACATTCAAGCTGCCTGTCGGATGATTGTTACTGAGTTTAACTCTGTTGTGCCTAACCAAATGGAGCAATTATTAAAGCTTCCAGGTGTGGCGCGCAAGACAGCAAATGTAGTCTTGGGTCATGCTTATGGCATTAATGCTGGTGTGACAGTAGATACTCACGTTAAGCGCCTCAGTGAACGTTTGGGTTTAACTCAAGCAAAAGACCCCGTTCGGATTGAGCAAGATTTAATGGGTTTATTGCCTCAGCCTGATTGGGAAAATTGGTCAATTCGGCTGATTTATCACGGTCGTGCTATTTGTAAAGCACGCTCTCCCGTCTGTATTGCTTGTGAACTTGCTGATTTATGTCCTGCTGCGAATAAGCCAGTGGTTGTAGGGTAAGCGACACAAGTAACCCCAGAATTGATGGAGAGACTGTAGAATGGAAAACGGTGTCTTTAAATAATGTTAGAGAATATATGGCAAAAAAGAGCTTGATTGAGCGCGAGAAAAAGCGCACCAGGTTGATAGAAAAGTATGCTGACAAGCGGGAAACTCTTTTGGAAGAGTTCAGAAGTGCAGCATCTCCTCTGGATAAGCTGGAAATCCACCGGAAGATTCAACAGCTACCCCGGAATAGTGCGCCCACCCGCCACCGCAACCGTTGCTGGTTGACTGGTCGTTCTAGAGGTGTTTACCGCGATTTTGGACTGTCTCGGAACGTGCTGCGAGAATGGGCGCATGAAGGTCTTTTGCCTGGAGTTGTTAAGGCTAGCTGGTAAAAAGTTATGAGTGATGAGTTATGAGTGATGAGTTATTAATTGAGACAAACCTAACTCCTAACTCCTAACTTCTAACTCCTAACTATTATTGACCACAACATTTATCAATTCCCAGACTTTCTAAGAGTAGATCGCTGACAGCGTTGGCGATCGCAAACTCTCCATAGAAGCTATTGGAAAAATCATACGACTGCATCTCTGTGACAATGGCAATTACCAGAGAACCAAGGTCGTTTTCTCCTTCCATCCGTTGACGCACAAAAATCTGTGCGGCTCGTTGGGCAATGTTTTGGTTGACTGCTTCGGGGATAAATTCTGTATCTAGCCACCGTTGTAAACGTTCTCGTAACCATTCACCTTCGAGCAACGGATTTTCAGGCGGTGGTAGGGTAATGGGTGGAATTGGTTGAGTCATCTTTTTTATTTTAAATGCAGAGGGACGCGGAGGGAAGCGCAGAGGAACGCAGAGAATGATTGATAGGATCAAATTGCGTTTCTAAGAGTGTTTTTTTTATATTTATTTATGCAATATGATATCGCGGCTATTGTTGAGGGTTATGCACAAGGCTATTTTCTCATGGCTGATGAGCGCGATCGCCTGAGTTGGTACGGAAGTCGCGATCGGACTTTTATTCCTTTGGATGAACGGTTTCGCTACCCTAAGTCTTTGCAGCGTGTCTTGAATCAAGAGCGTTTTAGTGTGGCTATTAATCGGGACTTTCAAGCTGTGGTGGCTGGGTGTGCTGACAGAGAGACAACTTGGATTTCACCGGAATTACAAAAGATTTACTGGCTACTTTACCAGAGTGGTTATGCTTTTAGTTTTGAAACTTGGCAGGGTGACGAATTAGCTGGGGGAATTTTAGGAATTGTTATTGGTGGGGCTTTCATTGGAGAGTCGATGTTTTACCGGATTCCTGAAGGTTCGAAGGTAGCGATGGTAAAGTTGGTGGAAAGATTGCGTCAGAGGAAATTTGTGTTTTTTGATGCCCAAATGATGAATCCTCATTTGGAGAGGTTTGGGGCTTATCGGGTTGAGCATGAAGAATATCAAATTTTACTTAAGCAAGCGTTGCAATGTCATTGTTTTTTGGTATAGTTCCGTAAACTTTTTAACATAGCTTTTCCTGTTATGTAAAAATAGTGCTTAAGCGAGGCCAAATTGTATAGGACATTTGATGCAGTAGCTTTTTCAGGCTTAGGGCGCAATTTCGAGGTTATTTGTGAGAAGCCGAGATTCGGATAACAAAATTTTCCATGAGTAACGAAAAATCTGATACTACACTTCAATTTAACTTGCTTGATAATGGAGTTGACTTCATACTTAAGGGTATAGATGAACTTTTTGATGAAGCCCATGTGCTTAGAGAGTATTCCAGCGCTACACATATAACTATAAGTAGCTACAAGTATGGTGTGTTGCATCTATTTTCTGGCTTTTTATTGCTTCTTAAAGAACGTCTTTCCCGTCATTTACCAGAACTTATCTTTAAAGGGCGAGTCAATGAAGTAAAACAAAAAATATCTTCTGGGAAGACTCCTAATACAATTGACCTGGATGAAGCATTAGAAAGGCTTGAGATTGACCCAAAAGTTATATTTTCTAACGATGAGCTTGAAGTAATTAGGACTGTTCAGGATATTAGAAACCAGTTTGAGCATTATAAAGTTTCCACTAATAAATATCGTTTATGGACGAATATTTCAAAGTTTTTGGAGTTAATTGATAGATTTCTTGTTAACGAGCTTCAAATAAATATTGAAGCTTCATCTGAAAGCTTAGAACTTCAGAAAAAAATACATACTATTGATTCAATATGGAAACGTATCGAGCACCAAAAAAAACAAAAGTGGAATCAAGATATTCAGCTTAAACTTAGAAAATTTAAGCGTAACCATAGTCGTATTATTCAAGAAATAGAGCAAGAATATAGAGTCAATAAAGGAGCATACTTTCCATTTACGATATGCCCAGATTGCTATCAAGAAAGTCTGATTACGCTTGGGGAATTTGAAGGTATCTGTAGCAACTCAGAGTGCAATAGTATTAATCCTCTAACAGAGTGTGGTAGATGTGGGGAAGTCATGACAGGTTTTTCCTGGAACTTTGGTTTCTGTGAGTCTTGTTCCGAGTGGATGGATGAACAGTAGCACTATGCACCACAGCACAACAATTCGATTGGAGTGAACGGTCGAAAGTCCTGATGCTGAGTTTGGTCGTGAGAAAATAGGGTAGAAAAATAGATAACATTCATGCCCAGGAAAATTCGGGAATTAAAAGCTCAGATTGCGCGTGAAGGATTCGTTTATTTGCCTAAGCGTGGCAAAGGTAGTCATGAGCGTTGGCTACATCCTTTGCTCAAAAAAACACTAACTATTCCCGGTAAGGATGGAGACGATGTGCCAATCTACCTAGAAAAACAGTTAGCAAGTTTATTGACTGAACTCCAAGAGTTAAGGGAGGACGAGGATTTATGAATCGATACAGTATGATTCTTCAATGGTCTGATGAAGATCAGCTTTTCCTAGTCACGATTCCAGAGTTTGCCGATCGCGTTATTATGCCTTGCACTCATGGCAAAACTCGTGAGGAAGCTATTCGTAATGGTGAAGAAGTGATTGAAATGTACTTGGAAGCTTGGCAAGTAGAAGGTGAATCTATTCCTGAACCTAGCACGCTTCAAATTGCCTGATTACCATTCCAAAACCTCAAAGGAAATGTTCACTGCTGATATGCCTCTGGTGAACTGTGGGGGTGTTGAGTAAGTAATATAATCTCTCTAATACCAATTTTGTATGAAGTTGCATAGAATTAGAAAGCTAAAACCTTTGCTTGGCAATCCTTTCACCCTTATCCTGTTTCATGCAGCTTTACAATAATTTGGTATAAGATGGATAGGGCGATCGCTCAATTTTCTCTTCAGGTACCATATAAATGGTAGCTGAATTATGCACAAGACAATACCAGCCCATTTAGCAAGTACTTATCAGTTGTTCTAGTGTGCTTTTTTGCAAGGCATTAATGATCGGGGATACTTACCTTTGCTATCAATACTTTACACAAATATGTCCGATCGCAGTTTAGCTCAAGTGGTTGCTGAGTATACCGGAAAAGATTACCATATTGTCCTAAATGATGTCTATCGAGTTGGGTCAATGACGAGTTTTTCAGATGAGGCCATTGATTCCGTCAAGCAAGAGCTGATAAGTTGCAACTATGAAAAGTGGTTAGCAGATGAGTAATGAAGCGATCGCTCCATTTTCTTGATGCTCACAAAGTGGAGAAGCATCACGTTAAATTGTAAGAAGTGATGTAAAGAGCGCCTACCTTACATATACCGGGTTAAAGACTATCTCCGAGTGAAACCGTATGTCAGACTTACTTGGAAGAATTACAGTTAATCCCAAACAATGTGGTGGTCGTCCCTGTATCCGGGGCATGAGAATTCGGGTATCAGATGTACTCGACTTGTTTGCGGCTGGACTGAGTGCCGAACAAATCTTAGAAGAAATGCCCGATTTAGAAGCGGATGATCTTAAAGCAGCACTTGTGTACGCTTCACGTAAGCTCAATCATCCCGTTTTGGTTGCATGACAATCTGGGTAGATGCACATCTATCACCCGCAATTGCAACTTGGATCACCATCACATTCGGCATAACCGCATTAGCTTTGCGTGATGTTGGGCTAAGAGATGCCGAAGATCCTGAGATTTTCGAGGCAGCAAGGGCTAGAGGAGTCATCTTCATCACCAAAGACAGTGACTTTGCTGACTTAATTAGATCGTCTTGGAACACCGCCACAAGTTATCTGGTTGACATGTGGCAATACGTCAAATGCCCGATTGAAAGAGATTCTGAATTCAACATTGCCAGAAGCATTAGAGCTTTTACGATCTGGTGAAGCGTTAGTCGAAATCAGAGGGGATTAATGGTGGAGGCTAACCAAAGTGCGATCGCACTCTCAAATCCCTTACACTTTTTCTTCAGTAACTAATGTCAGATTAACCCATTCGCCTTTATCGTTATAACTGCGAATCATCCTCTGGCGTAGGTTTGATTGGATTAACCAACCCGCTTCCAAAAATAATGGTTGACGTAATTGCACCTTTAAAGGAAAAGTTGCAGAAGCGCCATCAGGTAACAATAATACTTGTACTTCCTTTTGGGGATCTTGGTCAAAGAGAACGATGGAACCTTTAATGGTAGCAGTTGAGGTAATTGTACGTTCCCCAAAAGAAGTACTTTGAATTAATCGCCCAGTATCATCAAGTTGTATTTTCAAAGTTGTAGAGTAAATATCAGGCGATCGCAAATCTCGATATATTGTCACTGCTTGGCCTTGCCATTCTCCCAACAAGTCATTTATCTGCAAGGGTGGACATTCTGTTGTTGAGGTTCCAGCTAGATGTTCTCGAATTAGAACTAGTCTACTTAGATTACCTGTCTTATCAAACAGTTGCACCAGACGTAAGCGGCGATTTTCATAAATAAAAGCGAGTTCCGCACCGAATTCTGAAAATGGCCCTAGCTGAATTGAACCTTCAGAAAATGAACCATTTTCAAAAAAAAGTACACCCCCTCCCACAGAACTATATTCTTTAATCAGATCATCTTTTCCCGAACGACTCAGAGTTAGTAGCACTGTCTGGTTATTGTTTAAACCTTCTAGAGAAAGATGGCTAGGAGTATCGGTCAGAAGTATACCTTCAGGAGAAAAGTTGGTAAATGAACCTTCCCATACACCAAGATTTTGCAGAAAACATTCCCATTGCGATTTCATAAGGTTTTATTATTAGTCATTAGTCATTAGTCATTTGTCCTTTGCAATGACCAATGATTAATGACTAACCTTTGGCAAAACGTCGGACAGCGAATAAGCTTCCCATTAATCCTACAGCTGAACCGAAACTCAAAAGAATCAGGGGTAAGAGTAAAATTTGGGATCGAGTGAGTTGCACCCCGTTGGTGATAGCTTGAATAAATTCAGGTTGATTGGCTAGCAACTTACCGAGAAACTGTTGAATCACTGAAATGAAACTCCAAGCGATCGCACCACCAACTAAGCCAAAGGTAATTCCTTGTAAAATAAACGGGAGGTAAATCCAAGCAGAGGTTGCTCCCACTAGTTGCATAATTTCAATTTCCTGGCGTCGCGCCATGACAATCAGGCGAATTGTCGTAGTAGTCACTGCGATCGCTGTTAAAGTCAGAATAATCGTAATTGTTAAAGTAATCCAGTTCAGACCTTGGTGCAATTGGGCAATGCGTTTAACTGCTTCATCCACATACTCCACCGTATCAACTCCTGGCAATTTAGCCAACTGCGTTGCTAAAGTTGGTACAACTTGAGAATTACGCGCTTTGACCTTCATCTCATCAACTAAAGGATTCTCACCTAGCTGCTGCGTAGCCCCCTCAATATCAGAAATTCTCATTTCCTTAACTAACTTAATCCAAGCTTGTTCTTTGGTAATGGTTTGCATCGCCGCTACCTCTGGCATTTTTGCGATCACTGGCTCAATGGTTTCGACTTGCGTATCCGGTTCGAGATAAACTGATACTTCTAGCTGGCTACCAAACTGGTAGAGGAGTTTTTCAACTTGCCAAGAGGTTTGCAAACTCAAGCCGAATAAAAACAGTAACACGGTTACAGTACTTACAGCTGCCCAATTCATCCAACCTCCCCGCAGTAAACCGAGGAAAGTTTCTTTGAGCAGGTAGTCAAGTTTCGTCAAAGATTTAAACATAGATAACCTCAAAATTTGAATGAACTTAGCACCTTGGCGTTAAGTTCAGCTTTTGCGTCTTTGCGTCAATAACACTACTTATTTATAGTCAATAGTGCAAAGTTTGCCAATACATCAGCTTTTATAGATTGCTACTTCCTTCCTGCTCCTTTCCTCCTGTACCCTCTTGCTGTCTTGACCATTTACCTTATCTTCGTGCCATTCACCATAGCGCTCTTTCATCACTCTCAGAAAACAATAATCGAAGCAGAAAACTGAAACTATGACTAAATCAAGGTTTGAGGCTTTATTTTCTAATATAAATTCATAAATGTAGCCAAAACCTGGAAAGTGAACTATCGTAAGCCTTGCAGCGATTTCTTTCTCCAAGAGTGATGGAAGAGCGATAGATACACTCACTGTCACTCCTACAGTTATTGATAACAACTGGCTACCTGTTCTGGTTTCTAAGCAATTTTACTGTTTTTATAACTGACTTAAAAAAATGGGGAAAATAGTTTGGTAATTTTACGATGTGTAGTATCTGAGGATAGTTGTAAATTTAAAGGAACAAACAAGATTGATTGAAGGAACTTTAAATTATGAACTTATTAAAGAAAGCCAATTTGGATAATAATTTATTAAGCAAGATCCGATATCAACTTGAGTCCGTAGAAATACATGATTATCATCTAGCCAAACTATTGTGCAAAGTAATTCCCTCCAATTGCCCTTTTGAGAGAACTGTTACAGTTTTCGGTCGGACTCTGTTCCAGATTCCACCTTTATGTAAAATTAACCCCCTCTATGAACAAATAGTTGCTCTTCGTTTTAAGTGTTTATTATATTTAGTCAATGAATGTGGTGAGGATGCGAGAAAATATTGTTAAATATAGGTTTTCATCAATAAAAAATAGATTGAACAAATCTTTTTACTAATAAAAATCTTGTATAGAAATCCTAATTGCAATCAGATGTGAATCAGAAATGGGCTGTCAGCCCCAACTCTTGGAGATAAATTCGCGTTCGGGGAAGTCACGCATTCACGCATTCACTCATTCAAGAATTTTGAACCAATACGCTTGGGTTAAGGCTAAAACTCTTTGTTAAAGTCAATTTTTTGAACGAACCGCCTTTTTTTCGGAACGCTTTGCGAACGCACAGCGTCTCTAAGAGTTGGACGCCATCGCGTAGCGTCTCTAAGAGTTGGACGCAAAGAGAAGAAAGAAATGCTTAACTGAACTGTATTGAATTTTGAACTCCATACTTCGGCTCCTTTCGACTTACTTCAACTACGCCCAACTCGAAGAAGAGGCTTCGACCTAAGCGTAGCTATGCCGCAGGCTTTACGGCTACGCTGGCTGACAAGCTCAGTACAAGTCGCTCAGTAACCATAAATAAATTTAGTTGCTCTGCGATCGGGATGCCGTAAATATGCGCTATGCATCACTACATACATTTTTTTCATTCTCACTCTCCATCCAAATTATTTTTTGGTCAAACGATTTACGATCAATTTCACATTAAGTAGAGCGGTGTGAATAATTCAAGGTTTGTAGTGAACTAATCTCAAGATTTTTTACATTACTTATAGGACTTACGCAAAAGTACACACGCTCTGGGGCAATTCATGAATTGCCCCTACGTGAAAATAAGGGTTTTGGCTATTATTTGCGTAGTTTTTGACTGAATCTAGTTTTATTTGTTATCACAATTTACTTAAATAAGACTCAGAAGCTTGAAAGGTACTGTTTAATGACGTAACCCTAGATAAAATTATGACTTCTTCTCTACCAGACGCACTCGCGTTCGCTTAGAGCGAGACGGACGCTCGTTCCGACGCTGCGCTATCGAGCGTCAGAAACCTCCGCAAAGCACTGGCTCCCCGACGTGGATTTCAAAAATTAAATATGAGTCTTATAGAATTAAGATAGTAGGAATTTTCACCATCTAGCCATCAAGACTCATGCCTTCTGAAATTGCTGTAGAGAAAAAAAAGTTAAAAAATCCACCTTTGGAGCTTCATTATTTAGGCAATCGCGTGCTGCGTCAAGCTGCAAAGCGAGTTGCGAAAGTTGATGACGAACTCCGCCAAGTGGTGCGCGAAATGTTGCAAACTATGTATAGCAAAGATGGCATTGGTTTGGCTGCACCCCAAGTGGGAATTCACAAACAACTAATTGTCATCGACCTGGAACCAGAGAACGCAGCTAATCAGCCCTTGGTGCTGATTAACCCCATTATTAAACAAGTAAGCCGCGACATCTCGGTTGCCCAAGAAGGATGCTTGAGTATTCCCAACGTATATCTAGACGTAAAGCGGCCCGAAGTCGTAGAAATTGCCTATAAAGACGAGTACGGTCGCCCTCGGACATTAAAGGCTAATGACCTCCTGGGACGCTGCATTCAGCACGAAATGGATCACCTTAACGGCGTGGTATTTGTAGACCGTGTGGAAAACTCCTTGACTTTAGTCCAGGAGCTATCTAAGAATGGCTTCTCGTATCAAGCGGTGAAACCAATAACATAGGGGGCTAGTTGTGTATTTAACTCCAAAAAGCGGTTTATTTCTGGGTGGTTCTTGTGTAAGTGCGATCGCGGCTGTCGGTTCGATTTTTGAACTCAGTTACGGACGACCAGATTTTGGTTTCACGACCACTGCGATTATCCTGGCATTGAGCATTCCACTCACAGGATTATTTTTCTTTGCCGCAGTGAAGGACGCAAGGGCTAACATGAAATAAGCATCAGGTACATAAAAAAGGTAAAAGGATGAAATAGAATGCAAATTTTCTCCTTTTACCTTTTATTTTTACTCCCATCTTCCACTGCCCCTAAAGCTTTCAGTGTTGCCAACTGAGCTGCTGTTAAACCAATAGAGCCTATAATCTCCATATCCTCGTATGGTTTGGGGATACTGAGAATTTTCAAACATTGACCAGTGTCTGCATTCCATATCCTCACGGTTTCGTCTTCACCACCACTCGCTAGGAATCGTCCATTGGGGCTGAAGACGACTGACCATATCCTCTTGGTGTGTCCAAGCAGCGTTTTAAGGCATTTAGTAGTGTTCACATCCCAGATTTTCAGGGTATTGTCATCACCAGCACTGGCCAAAATGTAGCTAACTTTATCAGTCTCAGTGGCAATTGTATAACCTTGAGGACTGAAAGCAACGGCTCGGACTTTATCGGTGTGTTCCTTCAAAGAAGGTTCTAGAGGTTCTGGGCTTTCGTTGGTGCTAGCCTTCCATAATCTCACTGTATGGTCTTCACTGGCACTGGCTATCATTTGACCATCAGAACTGAATGTTACTGACCTTACCCAATTAGTGTGTCCTTTCAAAGGTTCTAGGGATTGACCGGTGCTAAGGTTCCACAATTTCACTGTATGGTCTTCACTAGCACCAGCTAAAATGTCACCCTTGGGACTAAAGGCTACAAACCATATTCTGTTAATGTCTTCTAACAAAGTTTTGAAGCATTTACCAGTATTCACATCCCATAATTTTACTGTTTGATCGTCACTAGCGCTAGCTAAGATATTACCATTGGGGCTGAAGGCAATTGACCATACCCAATTAGTATGTCCCTTCAAAGTTTTGAAACATATACCAGTGTTAGCATCCCATAACCTGATAGTTTGGTCATCACTGGCACTAGCTAGGATTTGGCCATTGGGACTAAAGGCGACCGATCGCACTCCATTTGTATGACCCTTCAAAGTTTTAAGGCACTCACCTGTGTTTACATCCCACAGCTTAACTGTGTAGTCATCATTGGCACTGGCTAAGATTTGAGAATCGGGGCTGAAAGCTACAGACCACACCCAATTAGTGTAACCCTTCAAAGTTCTCAAGCATCT
>NZ_CAXTNP010000077.1:0-28091 GCF_964245575.1 uncultured Nostoc sp.
AAATGCGTACGCCGAATCAACAAATGCGAACCCTAAATCAACAAATGCGTACGCCAAATCAACAAATGCGTACGCCGAATCAACAAATGCGAACCCCAAAATAACATTAGAAAGGGGAAACTAGAACATCTAATTCCCTCCCCAATACATCGGGGAGGGTTAGGGAGGGGTAATTCAATAATCTGCGTGTACACCGTAGCCGACTTAGAGAGGGACAGACTTGAACTTTAATTTAAGACAGGGAGAGGTTCGTCGAACTAGCGAGAGTAAGGGTGATTGAAGGTTTCCCAAGCAGCAATAGCAGCTTTTTGCAGGCGAAAGCTGAAGTCTACTAAGTCTTTCATCATTAAATGCCAGTTTCTCTCAGCTTCATCCTGAATTATCGCCCAAGCATCTTCTAAGCGATCGCGTTCTATCAGTTTCCTGTCTTCAATCAATTCTCGTGCTTGTCGCACAGCTTTCAAATAGGTTTCACGGGTGAGAGTACCTGCTGACTCTGCTTGGCTGCGTCTTTCTAGTGCCTCAATCAGCGCTTTGGTTTCGCGCTTGGCTTCATCACTTTCGCCAGCCATTTCAGTTTCTACTAATTTATCGGTTTCAGGACTAATTTCTACAATTACTATAGATTCAGTAGATTCAATGACTGGAGTTCCAAAGGATTCAATGTTGCTAGCAGTCATAGTTAAAACATCCTTAAATTACAAAGCTTACTCTCTATACTGGTAGTCATAAGTCATTGTCAATTCCCAAAGGACTAATGACCTTCGGGTGACGCTCGTACCTCGCTACCGCTACGCTAGCACCAGTTGCTCATGGGGGAAACCCCCAAGACCGCACTGGCTCACCAATGACTAATGACTAATGACTAATTAATAAACTGTTGTTGGCAGTTGTTGCTCTAATTTCAGCAATGCTGCAACTCGCACCTCTGTAGCAGGGTGACTAGAGAACAAGTTACCCATAAACTGTCCAGAGATAGAATTGATAATTAATAACGGCTCATAAGCTGGATTGGCATTTAAAGGCATCTGCTTTGCTGAGGCTTCTAAACGTTGCAGTGCCCTAGCTAAGGCGCGGGGATTACCAGTTAATCTAGCTGAACCTGCATCAGCAGAGAATTCTCGTGTGCGTGAAATTGCTAGCTGAATAATCGTCGCAGCCACTGGCGCAAGCATTACTGTTAACAAAACTCCTAAAGGATTTGCACCTCTGTTGTTATCTCGTGAACCACCGCCAAACCATAAGCTGTAACTAACCATTTGCGCTAGAAATGAGATCGCACCAGCAACAGTAGCAGCAACAGCTTGTGTGAGGGTATCACGATTAATAATGTGGGTGAGTTCGTGAGCGATAACGCCTTCGAGTTCATCCTCTGGCAATATATTCAAAATGCCTTCGGTGACAGCCACAGCAGCATGTTCTGGATCGCGTCCTGTAGCAAAGGCGTTTGCACCAAGGCTAGGGACAATGTAAACTCTGGGCATGGGAATGTTAGCGCGATCGCTCAATCTCTGCACCATCCGATAAAGTCCTGGTGCTTCCCTTTCACTCACAGGTTGGGCGCGGTATACTGCCAGCGCAATCTTATCTGATTGATACCAGGAAAACAGGTTTGTTACTGCTGCTAAACCTATCCCTATTATCAAGCCACTAGTACCGCCAATTATCCAGTAACTAATTGCGATCAAAAGACCACTTAACGCAGCTAGCAAAACAGCCGTTTTCAATTGATTTGTCATATTTTCGCTCTCCTGCTAATGCTGTATTATTTTTTTATGAAACAGCATTAATTAAGCTACTTTTTGATTGTATCCAGCTAAACTTAGATATATGGTACAGAAAACCTATCAGATAAGTACGGTTTTCCTACTTAAGTTTTGTAAATACTAATTTAGTTTTTTTGATACTTACTCTATTAATAAGATAATTTATATTTAAGATATATCATAAATGCATCTATCTATAGGAATAAATAGTTTATCAAAGTAGAAATTATAAGTGCGAAAAGCAATACAAAAGTAAACATGGTATTGTTGAATTAATTAAATAGTATTTATGGCGATGGAGCTCGCCAAAACCGCCTTTCCAGTACAGGTAAAATTCATCACTGGAAGGCTGATAGCTCCTACTTTCTTCGCTGACTGCGGGAGAGTAGGGCTTGGCTAAATGCATTACCTGACTCCCCTGTAGAAAGTGTAAGTCTACAGATTGCACCTCAAGGAGTCATGGTATGAAACAACTACGTCAATTTGAACCGTTCATTGCATTACCCGACCTAATTAAATGGTTGCCTATTTCCGTTGTAGTTGGCATTCTTGCTGGAACGGCTTCTGCGGCTCTTTTAGTATCATTGGAATGGGCAACTGATTGGCGAGAATCGCATCAATGGATTATCGCCTTGCTACCCCTTGGTGGCTTCTTGAGTGGTTGGATTTATCATCAGTTTGGTCGGACTGTAGAAGCCGGAAATAACCTTTTACTAGAAGAAATCCATAAGCCCAAAAATATTATTCCCTTTCGCATGGCTCCTCTTGTTTTGCTAGGAACAGACCTTACACATTTATTTGGAGGTTCAGCCGGTCGTGAAGGTACAGCATTGCAAATGGGTGCTTCTTTGGCAGACCAGTTAACTAAAATATTACATTTTCAAGGAGCGAATCGGCGAATTTTATTAACCGCAGGTATTAGTGGGGGATTTGCTTCAGTTTTCGGCACTCCCTTAGCTGGAACCGTATTTGGTCTAGAAGTTTTAGCAATTGGTAAAATTAATTATGACGCCCTTTTCCCTTCTTTAATTGCTGCGATCGTTGGAAATCAAGTCACCTTGTTATTGGGTTTGCATCATACGGCATACCGACACGCTCCCTCTATCCCGACGCTTACAATTTGGGGATTGATTTCTGCCATTATCGCAGGTGTAATCTTTGGAATAGTCGCAAGATTTTTTGCTCAAGTAACTCACAAAATTAGTCACTTCTTTAAAACCAAGATATCTTATCCTCCAATGCGTCCTTTAATAGGCGGTGCGCTAATAGCAGCAATTGTTGGGTTAAGTGGAACAACCAAGTACATCGGACTTGGTATCCCTACTATTGTTGATTCTTTTTTCACTCAGCTACCTCCTTGGGATTTTGCAGCCAAATTAGGTCTGACTGCTCTAACTTTAGGAGCAGGTTTTAAAGGTGGGGAAGTAACCCCTTTGTTTTTTATTGGTGCAACTTTAGGTAATGCTTTATCGTTACTTTTAGCATTACCTGCACCACTGTTAGCAGGAATGGGATTTGTGGGTGTATTTGCGGGTGCAGCAAATACACCTATAGCATCAACCTTAATGGGAATTGAACTATTTGGCCTCGAATCAGGGGTATTTATTGCTATTAGCTGTGTAGTAAGCTATCTATTTTCAGGTCATTCTGGAATTTACTCAGCACAGCGTATTGGGTTGAGTAAATACTCTGCTGTATCTTTAGAAGAAGACGTGACTTTGGCTAATTATGGACGACCAAAAATTGATTTACCTGATGATGGCAAAGAAGGAGGAAATAATTCTCAGGAATAATTTTTTGATGCAATTCATGGATAATTAGCAAAGTGCGTAGTTTACCGCCGTAGGCATCGCATAGTCAGAGTAGTCATGTATGCGCTTTATCAAATTAAGGGAAATATCAGGCTTCAATTGCTTAAACTCTCTTCAGACATTGCAGTATATAGCACAATACGCTTGGGTTAAGGCTAAAACTCTTTGTCAAAATCATAATTAAACAAAATGAGCGATACTTGTTTGATCATTTACTAAATCATCGCTTCCAATTCTTCCAAAGCTTGAAAACTTCCTACTTGCCAACTACGTTCTACAGCAGTAGGGATAATCTGAGTAATAGCTATATCCTCAAAATTAGGACTAGTATTAGATTTTATGTATTTCCCATCTCTCAGCAAATAAATAGAAAGGTTTCCACTATCGTAAACCCATAATTCTGGGACTCCAATGGCTTCATAAGCATCAAGAGTAGTTTTTGATGTGACATCAGTCTCAATCGCTAAATTTGGTGGTGGATCATCAGCTTGTAAACGGCGATGACCAATCATTCGTTGATAATTCTGAATATAAAAGCAAGCATCAGGTTCAACTCCTGCTACACCTTGCCGTTTAAAAGTGGTGGAACCAAAAGGTTGGTATCTGATATCTTTAGCCTTCAACAATATTTTGACAATATCAGAAATTAAATCTTTGGGTATTTCATGTTCTGGTAAAGGAGCCATAATTTCTAAAGTACCCTGGCTATAGGTAATCCGTGTAGTTCTTTTTTCTCCCAATTCTTGTAAAATAGATTCAAATTCTTCCCAGCTAACATCTGGAATAGTCACGATGCTACCAGGTGCTAACTGCATCTGGCTAACTGGTTTAAAAACGGGGATAGCAGCAGTCATAACCAGAATATAAGTAATCTGAGTTTCAATAATTATCTATCAGGTTGCGGTGGATAATATAGCCCACCGTAACCTTTAGACTAATAGATTGAGTTTAACAAAAGCGGCTAAAAGCGATCGCTTACACTTTAAACTTCTCGGTAATCCGCTTCATCGCCTCTTCCACATTCTCGCGGCTATTAAACGCCGAAATGCGGAAGTAACCTTCACCCGCAGCACCAAAGCCAGAACCAGGTGTTCCCACCACGTTGACAGTTTGCAGCAGCTTATCGAAGAATTCCCAACTGGATAAACTATTAGGCGTTTTCACCCAGACGTAAGGTGCATTCACGCCACCATAAACTGATAATCCGGCGGCTGTGAGTTTTTCGCGGATAATTTTGGCGTTTTCTAAATAGAAACTCACCAATCCCTTAATTTGTGCTTGTCCTTCTTCGGAGTAAACCGCTTCGGCTCCCCGTTGAACGATGTAAGAAACGCCATTAAATTTGGTAGACTGGCGACGATTCCAGAGTTTCCACAGTTCTACATCGGAACCATCGGCGGCTTTTCCTGTGAGTGTCTTCGGTACTACAGTTAACGCGCAACGGGTTCCTGTAAAACCTGCATTCTTGGAGAAAGAACGAAATTCGATCGCAACTTCTCTTGCACCTTCAATTTCATAAATTGAGTGCGGAATCGATGGATCGGTAATATAAGCTTCGTAGGCTGCATCAAAGAAAATAATCGAGTTATTAGCTTTGGCATAGTCCACCCATGTCTTGAGATATTCCTTAGTAGCAGTTGCGCCAGTCGGGTTATTGGGAAAGCAGAGATAAATTAAATCGACTTTCTTTGAGGGAATCTCGGCGGTGAAGTTGTTATCAGCTGTAATTGGTAGATAAACTAACCCTTCAAACTCGCCTTTATCATTGGCATCCCCAGTATTTCCCACCATAACGTTAGTGTCTACATACACGGGATAAACGGGGTCAGTAACGGCAATTAGATTGTCATGACCAAAGATTTCTAAAATGTTGCCTGTGTCACACTTAGAACCATCGGAAATAAAGATTTCCGAGGCATCTATATCGGCTCCCCGTGCTTGGAAATCTTGAGTAGCAATTTTCTCCCGCAACCAAGCGTAGCCTTGCTCAGGGCCGTAGCCTTTAAAGGTATTGCGATCGCCCATTTCTTCCACAGCTTTAATCATCGCTGCGCGGCAAGCCTCCGGCAGAGGTTCGGTAACATCGCCAATGCCCAGCCGGATGATTTTAGCATTACTGTTGCCTTCTGCAAAGACATTCACCCGTCGAGCAATTTCTGGAAACAGATAACCCGCTTTCAGCTTCAGGTAGTTGTCGTTAATAGTTGCCATTATGTTGATTATCAAAAAACGCCCTCAAACAGCTTACTGCTAATTTATGAGGGCGATAACTTTGTTGTAGGGAGTAGGGAGTAGGGAGTGGGGAGTGGGAAAGCAGGGGAGCAGGGGAGCAGTAAGTCTTTCCCCTCTGCCCCTATGCCCCTTTGCATCTCTGCCTCTTATACCTAATGCCCTATGTGCAATTAGATATTTACTGGCTGTTTATTAGTTTCTGATGCGTAATAAATGTTGCGATCGCTAATTCCGAACTGCGTGATTGATTCTTGTCCTGTAATTAATCTTGCTCCACGATTACGGGTAAAATAGTTCCATGCCCACTGAATCATTACTACTAATTTGTTGTTAAATTCAATTAAGAAGTAGATGTGAATCAACAGCCAAAACAGCCATGCAACAAAACCTTTCAGCTTGATAAAACCCAAATCTACCACAGCAGAATTGTGACCAATCATTGCCAAACTACCATAATCGGTATAAGCAAAGGGTGGCAAATTGTTACCTACAAGCCGCTTTTGGACTAGTTCTGCTACATATTCACCTTCTTGTTTCGCTACAGGTGCAACACCAGGTAGCGGTTTACCATTTTGATGAGAAAAATTTGCTAAGTCGCCAATTACAAAAATATTGGGATGTCCTTTAATACTCAAGTCAGGTTCAACCATAATCCGTCCAGCGCGATCGCATTCAGCACCTGTGTGTTCTGCTAGCACTTTTCCCATTGCGGAAGCTTTCACACCTGCTGCCCATAATACCGTTTTTGAGGCAATTTCTTTAACTTCATCGCCTTGTTTGAGGGTAACAATATCATTTTCAATATTCGTTACCAGTGTTTTTGTCTGGACAATCACTCCCAACCGCGTCAGGGATGCTTCCGCTTCTTGTGATAACTCTGGTGCAAAAGGTGGCAGAATCCGATCTAGACCTTCTAATAACAAAATTTTGGCTTCTGAGGTGTTGATGTTGCGGAAATCTTCTTTGAGAGTTTGATTTGCTAATTCTGCGATCGCACCAGCCAACTCTACACCAGTTGGGCCTCCACCCACAATTACAAAGGTTAACCAAGCCCGGCGTTTTTCTAAATCGGTTTCTTTTTCTGCGGCTTCAAACGCCGTAAAAATCCGGCTACGCATTTCTGTGGCATCTTCTACAGTTTTCAAGCCGGGGGCGAATTCTTCCCAGTTGTCTTTACCAAAATAGGAATGCTTGGCTCCTGTAGCGACAATTAACGTATCGTAAGCTATTGCTTCCTCACCCACGATCACTTTTTGCGCTTCTGGATCAATATTATTCACCTCTCCCAGCACCACTTTCGTATTCTTGCTCTTACTAAGCACAGAACGCAACGGTGAGGAAATATCAGCAGGAGATAGCGCACCTGTGGCGACTTGGTATAGGAGGGGTTGAAATAGATGAAAGTTACGTTTATCAATCAGAGTGACGTTTACTGCTGCCTTGGCGAGTGTTTTTGCTGCATAAAGTCCACCAAAGCCACCGCCAACAATAACTACATGATGAGGTGGATTATTGTCAAGTGATTTTACCATAAGAAATATTATCGTGTTTGCCGACTATTGTAACTATTCTTAACAAATTTGTATCAAAATTGTCATCATATATTTTGTATTGCTCTTTACATTTAAAAAAGTATTAAAGTAATTAAGACTACAGGATAAAGAAAATTTTTAGGCGAAAGGTACAGACAATAAGAGTTTGGAATATTTCAATCCCTCTTTATCTGTGTAGATTTATCAACGGTAAATGTAGGATTTATGGCAAGCTCACTCAGAACTAGTTGATTCTGGTGCTTGTGTTAAACGTGGTGAATGAGTTCGCCGCCAACGCCTAAAGCCATAAACAAGAGCAGCAAAAATTAACAAATAGGGACTGTAAACAATTAACCAAATACCCAGCTTGAGTAAGCCAACGGAAAATGCTCTCAAAGAATGGGTAGAGTTGTTCCAAGTTTCCTGAACTTGCAAACCAAAGGCAGGTTGTGAGCTGGTGCTAGAAACTGCTGCTTCTAGGTTTAGCGTAATAGTGGAATAAACAACTTGATTTTGTAGGCTTTTGAGTTGGGCATTAATTTGTTCTATGGTTTCTCGGACATTACTCAGTTCTTGGGCAACACTAAGCACATCTCTAACAGAACCTGCCCGAGCCATAATTTTTTGCAAATTGGCTTCAGTTTTTTGCAAATTGGTTAATCTAGCTTGGAAATCCACCAGGCGATCGCCCACATCTTCGGCAGTGATATTACGACTTTCAACAGTGCCCAATTTAGCAAGTTGTTCTAGAGTAGATTCCAGCAGGTTCTCTGGTATCCGCAACTGTATGGTTGCTGTGTAGCGCGGGTTGTCGTTATTGGGTTGTTGTTGTTTCAACCCGATTAAATCCCCTTGCTGTTGATTGATAATTTGTGAAACAGCATCAACAGTCTGATCTACAGAGTTGACAGTCAAAGACATTGCTGCTTTTTTAATAAGTTGGGGACGAGAACGGGCTATTGGTGAAGCTTGCGCCTTTTGGGAAATACTGTTTTCACGAGTAGGTGCAGATGCTGGATTTCCCGCACTATCGGCTGCCATTGGAGGTAAAGCCTTATTTGCTGACTGATGGGAAGAGGCGCAACTGGTAAAAATCACCCCTCCCAATAACGCACTTATAAATAAACCAGATGTGCGCGGTAATTTACTCGAAGCGTACATAATCTACCCCCAGATGGATGAAGTTAACCCCAGTATTACTGAAGTAAAACTCAAAATCTGGATTGTTGCGATTTATGTAACAAGGATAAAGTTTTGTCCAAAATCCAATTATTCTTCAATTGATGTTTGTTGCTGAGACAAACTTGCTAACTCGGATGCTAAAGTCTCTTCTAATACATCTATAATTGCGTGCGGGTCAGTAGGGGACTTCATCATATCAGCCTCTGGATCAGAGCGATTTTTGACATTAGGAATATCTTGGCGTAATTCCTCAAGCAAACCGATGAGTTTAGCGATTTTCTGCTCAGAGAGCAGATTGAGTTGAAGAATAAGCTGCGTCCGTTGCTCTGCTAACTTTTCTTGTCGCTCTTGTTTAATCAATACTCCTGTTGTCACCAACAATGAACCCGTAGTCAGTGAAAATTGTAACCAAGAAAATGGAGGAGGATCAAATCTTGGTATGCCGAAACGTCGTGGTAAGAGATTGGGTATTACCCACAGAATAATCCCAAGCAGGATGCTATACAGGAATGCAGGACGACCAAAAAAAGCACTTACCGTTTCTACAACCCGCTGATGTCGTGGTATGTCTTTTTCAGAACGTCTGTGCAATGCGATGATAGTCTCGATATTTTTACTAATAGATTCCGGTAATGGGGCAGTGGGCAGAATGTTTTGACGACGTGTTTCGGACGATCCTTGCGGTGAATCATTTGGATCTGGTTTATCTTGGGAGAGCATTGGTAGTCTGACTTGATGAATGATTACTTCAATTTACTAATTTAATTTAAACTGCAATTGGGCATCTTGCCCGCCCATAGCCAAAGGTCGGTGTCCACCTCACAAAAGTAGTTGAGTATTTTTTTATTTGTCAGTCCCTTATTCATAACCTTTACCCAGAGAATCTTTCGGACATTTCTGACGGCTAAAAATTTTCATGCAGTGTGAAACTTATGAATCTAGGTTTTATAACGCTTTGAGCAATATTGTGAGAAATCCGGGTAATAGTTCATCTGTGGTTACTCAATTTGGGGTACAATCGTAAGCCTGCCAATAAATGACGATGCTTGCTGACAGGAGATGCTTCTATGGCCCGGATGTACTATGACGAAGATGCCAATTTAGACCTTTTGGCTGGAAAAACTATTGCCATCATCGGCTATGGTTCGCAAGGTCATGCCCACGCTCTCAATCTCAAAGATAGTGGTTTGAATGTGATTGTGGGACTATATCCGGGTAGTAAGTCAGTAGCAAAAGCTGAAGCTGCTGGGTTAACTGTGAAGAATGTCGCAGATGCTGCCAATGCTGCTGACTTTATCATGATTTTGTTACCTGATGAAGTCCAAAAAACGATTTATAAAAACGAGATTGAACCAAATTTAGAAGAAGGGAATGTGTTAGCCTTTGCCCACGGTTTCAATATTCACTTTGGGCAAGTTGTACCACCAGCTAATGTAGATGTGGTGATGGTAGCACCCAAAGGGCCGGGGCATTTGGTACGGCGGACTTATGAAAGTGGTGAAGGCGTACCAGCGCTGTTTGCAGTTTATCAAGATGCTAGTGGTCAGGCACGCGATCGCGCCATGTCTTATGCTAAAGGTATCGGTGGAACTCGCGCCGGTGTTCTCGAAACTACTTTCCGTGAAGAAACTGAAACAGATTTATTTGGCGAACAAGCAGTATTGTGCGGTGGTTTGAGTGCTTTAATCAAAGCCGGATTTGAAACTTTGGTAGAAGCTGGTTATCAACCAGAATTGGCTTATTTTGAATGTCTGCATGAAGTCAAGCTGATTGTAGACTTGGTTGTGGAAGGTGGTTTAGCCAAAATGCGTGACAGTATTTCTAATACGGCTGAATATGGCGATTATACCCGTGGGCCGCGGATTGTCACCGAACAAACCAAAGTTGAAATGCAGAAAATTCTC
Organism: uncultured Nostoc sp.; assembly: GCF_964245575.1. Lineage (GTDB taxonomy): Bacteria > Cyanobacteriota > Cyanobacteriia > Cyanobacteriales > Nostocaceae > Nostoc. The sequence continues at coordinate 10,428 of NZ_CAXTNP010000077.1, forward strand.
AGCGAAATTCAATCTGGACAATTTGCACGAGAATTTGTTCTCGAAAACCAAGCTGGTAAACCAGGATTTACCGCCTTGCGTCGTAAAGAAGCTGAACACAAAATTGAAGAAGTTGGTAAAGATTTACGCGCTATGTTTAGCTGGTTGAAAAAGGCTTAAGCAAAAGGGGGAGTCGAACTGCAAAAATTGCGGCAACACTAGCCTATAAGCGCATTAACTTCTGGTAACTCAATTAACATTGAATGTTGGGTTTCACAATCGGATACTCAACCTACAATTATCCTTACAGCTATTTTCAAATAAATAGCTGTAACCTAACCCTATTGGCAGATAATCTTGTTTTGTCTTAGATGATCATTATATATAATTCAATACAGGTAAGTTTTGCATTTCTTCCTTCTCTTCCTTCTCTACAAGACGCTACGCCTTGGCAGTAGCCTGCGGCAAGCCGCTTTGCGTCTACGTTAAAAAAATTGAATTTGACAAAGAGTTAAGCTTTAACCCAAGCGTATTGATATATAGTTGCCTTTTTATCTGCCTGAATAAGCAATCGAGAATAGCATTTTCTCTCTCGTAAACATAATTATTCAAATTATATTACCGCGCTTCATTGTATTTTCAGCTTTCTTTCGATGTTCTTACGGCAGGTTTGATGGTTTGGACGATCGCGCAACTTGATGAGCGCCTATTCCAAAAGCTCACCATTGAAATTTATATAAAGTTTTTCCATTATTACCGAGTTTATACTGAGACAATAGTATTTAATATTACTTTAAAAAGGTGAGATTAGTTCAAGCAATTTTTATGTTTAATACTCAAAAAACAGTAGCTAGGAATCCATCCTTACTACCTAAACTCTGCTGGTTATTCTCCAGTATAAAGACAAAATGACAGGAACTTTAAGCCCCTAGAACAGGAATTAATTGACTCTGACCAGATTTTAGGGAATGAGCAAGATGTAGAGCGGTTTGTCCTATCGACTTGCGATCGCCGCAGTCTTGCTGAGGGCAGTATTCCTCTCTCTTGAATTGCCCTCAGCAAGACTGTCTCTCTTGTTAAATAAATACTACAAGGACACAGGGATGAAAAAAATTTTTGATTTCTGTTTCGAGGTTGAATTTTATCTAAAAATCGCTATTACTTGCACAATTGTTCAGCAAATATTTTATTGGCTATTGCACAATATAGAACTTAACTTCATAACTCAGGTGCTGTTATACTGGCTTGTTGGTTCTGTATCATTTTATAGCATAGGCCTTTTCATCGAAAAGGTAATTAAAAAGAATGATAATTTGAGAGAGAAACTGACTGCTAGGATTAAGAAAGTCAAAAAACAACCATTTCCTTCCTTTACTGCGAAAGGCATCATTACTGGGGAAATCAAAAGTTTCATAGCAGCTTTAATTATCCTCTATCTAGCGCCAGAACTAAATAGAGGAAATAGCTTGCTCTTAAACCTTGGATGGTTTTTGATGAGAATAATTGTTGCTGATTTCTGTTTTTACGTTTCCCATTCGCTACTTCACAGAAAATTCTTGCAAAAAATACATCTGAAACATCATGAGTTTGCCGACTCATCAAGTTTTGTTGCTGGACATAAGAGTTTGACTGAATATATTATGTTTTGTGTGCATAGTGTTTTAAGTAGTAGACTCCTGCTTCTGTAAACAACAGAGTTATGCCATAAGTAAAAGCAGCAATTAGGAAAGCGGTGAATCCTCGATCAATCCAATTAAGAATTTCTCCCGCTCCTAGTTGACTCAGCGAGAGTTTTAGACTGGCAAGGATAAAAATAGCGATCGCAGGGATTTGTAAGATACCAAGAATGAACAGGGCTGTATTTTTTTCTGTGCGGCGAAGAAACGATCGCAGTATATAGAACAGTAATATGTAAAGTACAAAAGCAACAACTATGGATGCGCCAAATGTATAGAAAAAAGAGCTAATTTGGGCGATCGTTGGGAAAGTCTGAGGTGGTGGTACTAATCTAGGCTATCAACGATCGCAGCGACTGCTTTGAGTATAAGCAACCCAATAACCTCACCCCGTATTTGCGTTAGCAAATACGGGGTGAGGTTTAAAAATATACTTCATGCAAACGAGAACCGCTATATTTCTTGGAAGTCCCTAATCTTTGATATCTTGAACAATCCGAAAACCAGCGTGCTGATAAAAATTGGGACGGAACCAGTTACGATAATATTTTAAAGCTTCTGTACCATTAGTTATCCAACATCCTCCTAACATCATTTGATGTTTATCATCAAAAAATATGGCAGAATTATCTTCATAAAGAAAATGAGGTTTATATCCGACAAGGGGGTTTAAATTATCACTCAACCATTCCCAAACGTTACCACGCAAATCGTACAATCCAGAATAAGTTTTGGCTGTTTCTAACATCCCGACAGGACTAGGTGAGCCAAATTTTAAATTTAGATTGTAATTTTCGACATCATCTAATGAACTATCACCATAAGTTGCTAAATGGTATTCTGATTCACTCATTAAGCGAGTATCTTTACCTTGCCACCGACAATAAGCCATTGCTTCATAATGATTGACTTCTACAGGCCAATATAAGGGTAAGTCGATTTCATCAAACATGGCTCGATATTTGTAGCTACCATTTTCATGTAGCCAAAATTTGGGACTTTGAATATTGTATCGAGTTTTCCAATCCCAAGATTCTTCATCCCAAATTTCTTTATTTTCGTAGCCGCCAGACTTGACAAAATAAAGGAAATCGGCATTGGTAATCAGGTATTTACTGGCGAAAAAAGATGCAACTTCAACAGTGCGATCGCCATAATCAATATCCCATCCATAAGTTGCATCATCAAAGGCTTTACCGAGTTTTACTACCCCACCAGCAACTTCTATCATTTCGTTCTGAGGAGTGTAACCATTAAAAGGGGCATATTGCCAGTTTTGGGGGCGTTTCACTCTTTCAATTGGCAGTTGGCGAATTAACATTGAAGAAGTTTCAATGTGAATACGCTGGTGTTCAATCCCCATCATTAACGCCCAAAGGGGATGATTGGGATGAATTGGTAGACTAATTGGGGTTGTCTTAATTAGTTCATAAATTACAGAATATGCTTGTTCTCGATACTCCCAAGTCTGTGCAACTTGCGGCCATTCCAGATGAGCGATCGCTTCATTCAATTCTTCTGGTATTCCTGGATCAACTCCAATTTCAAACAATATTTCATAGTCGGAATTGAGGCGTTTTTCTAATAATCCCACTTGAATTAATTTATTGATGTAGAAAATAGCCGAATGTCCCAGATAAAAAATTAGAGGATTTCTCAAAGGGTCTGGATTGAGATAAAATGTATCTTCCCCAACCAGACTTTTCAATAACATATCTTCTAGTTGCCAAGCATTCTCAAAGTAATCGAGGATAACTTGGTTATTGCAACTTTCAAGTTTTGGAGGTTTAGTAGATTGCAGATTATTCATGGTGTAACTCAACTGCTGTTGTCGAGGTTAAAACTTTAATTTATTTACACTTAGCTACTTATCCCTCTGCTAAGAAACAGAAGTTTTTCTTAGAAAAAGGTTATCTTCATAGTTATAGAGAATATTTACAGGTATCAGTTTTCTTGATTAAATTCTGATTCCTGTTGATTATAAATATCGTGCAATTAATTAGAGAAGCATACGGCGATGCCTTCACAGTAGGCATCGCGGATTTTAGATTTAATCTAATCTAAAATCCCAAATCGAGTTACCGATTCACCGCCGCAGCTTCCCGTGCTGCTGTTGCTTGATCTGGGTGGATACCCAAGCGGGTGAGATTAATCCGACCTTTGTTATCAATTTCGCGCACTTTGATAATTACTTCATCGCCCACTGCTACTTCATCCTCAACTTTGCCAACGCGGTAGTCAGCTAGTTGTGAGATGTGGATCATCCCTTCTTTTCCAGGCAGAAATTCCACAAATGCACCTATCGGTATAATCCGAGTAATGCGTCCTGCGTAGACATCCCCTTCGTGCAGCTTGCGGGTCATGCCTTGGATAATGTTTCTGGCTCTCTTGGCCTTGTTCTCATCCACAGCAGAAATTGTCACAGTGCCATCATCTTCGATATCAATTTTTGCACCAGTTTCCTCTGTGATCCCCTTAATAGTCTTGCCTCCAGGCCCGATGACCAGACCAATCATGTCTGAATCAATCTTGATTGTTAACAGACGTGGGGCATAAGGTGAGGTTTCAGTCCGTGGCGTGTCAATGCAGGCGAGCATTTTCTCCAGAATGTGCAACCGGGCTGCTTTGGCTTGGTGAACGGCTTGGGCAATAACCTCCAACGACAGACCAGATATTTTCATATCCATTTGCAAGGCAGTAATCCCGGTATCGGTACCAGCAACTTTGAAGTCCATGTCGCCCAAAAAGTCTTCAATGCCCTGAATATCGGTGAGAACTCGCACTTCGTCTCCTTCCTTAATCAGACCCATTGCTGCGCCACTAACGGGTTTGAGTATTGGTACACCAGCATCCATCAAGGCTAGGGTGGAACCGCAGACTGAACCCATTGAGGTGGAACCGTTGGAGGAAAGTACTTCCGATACGATGCGAATCACGTAGGGAAATTGTTCCTTTGAGGGTAGCACAGGTAATAGCGATCGCTCTGCTAATGCCCCGTGACCAATTTCGCGCCTTCCTGGGGCCCGCATTGGCTTGGTTTCCCCAACTGAGAACGGGGGGAAGTTGTAATGATGCAGATAACGCTTGTGCTGATCTAGCTGCATGTCATCGTTGAGATTTTGGGCATCCCCAGGTGTACCCAGAGTACAAGCGGATAATACCTGAGTTAGTTCTCGGTTAAATAAACCGCTACCGTGGACTCGCTTTGGTAAGACACCAACTAAACAAGAAACAGGTCGCACTTGATCGAGTTTACGACCATCAACGCGAATGTTATCTTCGATGATTTGCCGCCGCATGAAGTATTTGGTAATATCTTTAAAAGTGTTACCAAGTGCCTTGCTATTTGCAGTTGCGGCAACTCGAATTGGATCTTCTTCTGGCAGTTCCTTAATTGTCGTGGCAATTTCATCCTTGACGACATCTAAGGCTGCATCGCGTTCGGGTTTGGTGAAAGTAAATTGCGACAGGATTTTCTTAATCTGGCTGCTAGCGCGATCGCGGATATAATTTTCTAGCGTCTGGTCTACTTCTGGTCGTCCTTCTTGTACTATTACCAGACCCAATTCTGCTATTAAATCTTGCTGTGCTTTGATTAAGTCCCGCACTGCTTCATAACCAAAGTCAATCGCCTCGATAATATCTCGCTCTGGCAATTGATTGGCTCCCGCCTCCACCATAATCACACCATGTGGTGAACCTGCTACTACCAGATCCAAATCTCCGGCTTCAATTTCTGCGTATGTAGGGTTAATAATGAAATCATCTCCCACTAAACCAACCCGCACTGCTGCCATTGGCCCATTAAAAGGAATCTGGGCAATTAGGGTAGCGATGGAAGCGCCTGTAACTGCTAAGACATCGGGTGGAACTAACTCGTCCATCGACAGCGTTAAGGCAATAATTTGCAAGTCATCCCGTAGCCATGAGGGGAACAGGGGACGCATGGGGCGGTCTATAAGACGGCTGGTGAGAATTGTTTTTTCTGGTGGACGACCTTCTCGCCGCATGATCCCTCCCGGAATCCTACCAGCGGCATACAGCCTTTCTTCATAATCTACTGTGAGTGGAAGAAAATCAATGCCTTCTCTGGCTTGCGATCGCGTAGCCGTCACTAAAACGGATGTGTCCCCTGATTCTATCAAAACCGACCCACCTGCCTGGGGAGCTAGTAGACCTACTTTCAGTCGAATATCCCTTCCATCGAAGGATATTGACTTGTCAACTTCTGCCATTCAGTTTTTTTTCCTTCTCTTTCGCTATTCTCTTTCTGTGGCAATCCTAACATTTATGTACTATGACTGACTTCTGGTACATACAAAGATAGATAAGTCGTTCAACCCAAAGGGGGATACATGATCAGTGCATCTACCACCTGTTCATCCCCTAGCTTTGCTGCACGCCCAATTCGCCCAATGATCTCAAATCCTAACAACTGCCAAAGTGTAATTGAAGGTATATTAGTTTCAAAGACCAAATTGAACATTACTGCTTCATAGCCCAGGTTTGCTGCTATCAAGAGCATCGCCTCTCCCATGAACCGCACTATCCCCTGACCGCCAAAGCCTGGTTGTACAATAAAACCAGTGTTGCAAATATGGCAACACCGACTGTGGAAGTTTGGTTTTAAATAGAAACGCCCCTAATATTCCTTTTGGTTTGTGTGTAGCATCCTGACCAGATATCCTGACAACAAAGGCATCCTTACTCAACGAGTAAGCTGAAAATTCTGCCTAAGATAGAGGTTGCTTTTGGGGATAAGTTTTACCTTCAATCAATAAAACATTGAGTAATGCTCTTACAACCTCCTGTTCTTGAGGATGCATATAATCTAGTTCAACTATTATCCCGCTTTTTAAAGCTTGAACAAAGGGAAAATCCATTAATTAATAATGTTTATGTGGATACACGACTGAATTATTTATTATATGCAGTATCTTTGGAAAAATATTCGGAAAAAATGGAAAAATTAGAATATTATTGGCGATTTTCATTGTTTAATTTTGCGAAAATCTGAGTAATTAGCAAATGGCGATTTTACACTGTAATTGGTTACTAAAAAATCAAAATGGCTGTTTATTTATTTGGGGGGAAACTTGGCGATCGCCACGAATAAATTTCGAGCCTAATGGATCTGGAGATATACCACTACATCCATTGGCAATGACATCAGTTGAGTTGAGTGAGTGGTTGCGTTCGCAGAACATGGCAATTACCAACTTCATCCAGCAACCTCAAGTTGCGATGCCTGCCGCGGGCAAAGCCATCGCTACTACTGGGCGAACACGTAAAGCCGCCAGTGCCACTGAGATAATGCCAACACATTCGCAAATAATTGCCGTACCAACTTATATCCCAGAAAGCAGTAGCAAAGGAACAGCAGCGATTTTCCCCGTACATTCTGCCAGCTTGGGGCTAGATACAGACTCCCCGCAATATTTGCAACCGTGGCGAGTTGAAGGTTTTTGTCTCAAGCCCAGTGAAGCAGTAAAATTTCTCGCTGCTGTTCCCCTAAATGCTGCTAAAGGGGAAGATGCCTTTTTAGGAGGAGATTTACGTTTTTGGTCGCAGGTTGCCCGATGGAGTTTAGATTTAATCTCGCGGTGTAAGTTTTTACCAACAATTGACCGACAATCAGATGTTACATTTGCTGCTAAATGGCAAGTACTTCTAGACAGTGCAGTAGATGGAACCCGTCTAGAAAGATTTTCTGCGAATATGCCGTTGGTTTGTCGTACCTATCAGGAGGGACTAGGGACTAGGGACTGGGGACTAGGGACTGGGGAGGAGTTTTGCCAATCCCTACTTTATGTAGACTTTCCAGGCGAACCTCAAGAATTACTTTTGGGATTTCTTAACAGTACGATAGATGCCCAAGTGCGAGGGATGGCGGGTTCTCAGCCTCCAATGGAAGCTAAGGCGATTGCATCTTTACCAGCTGCGGTGCGACAGTGGTTGCAAGCTTTAAACAGTGCATCTCATACAGTTAATGCAGATGCCATTGAAGTGGAACGACTGGAAGCGGCATTGAAGGCTTGGACTATGCCGCTACAATACCAATTAACTCTTAAAACTCTATTTCGTACCTGTTTTCAACTGCGTTCTCCAGAGTCTGGCGAAACAGATTGGATATTGGCGTATTTTTTACAAGCGGCTGACGATCCAGAGTTTTTAGTGGATGCAGCAACTATTTGGAACAATCCAGTTGAACGATTAGTTTATGAAAATCGAACAATTGAGCAACCACAAGAAACATTTTTGCGAGGATTGGGGCTAGCTTCCAGATTATATCCAGCGATCGCACCCAGTTTTGAAACCGAATATCCCCAATCTTCTCGTATCACCCCCATGCAAGCTTATGAGTTTATCAAAGCTGTAGCTTGGAGGTTGGAAGACAGTGGTTTGGGAGTAATTTTGCCTCCCAGTTTAGCGAACCGTGAAGGATGGGCGAATCGTTTGGGTTTGAAAATTACTGCGGAAACCTCAAAGAAAAAGCAGGGACGCTTAGGATTGCAAAGTCTGCTGAATTTTCAATGGCAATTGGCAATTGGTGGACAAACTATTTCCAAAGCTGAGTTTGATAAACTTGTGGCTTTAAATAGTCCGCTAGTGGAAATTAACGGCGAGTGGGTGGAATTGCGACCCCAAGACATCAAAACAGCCCAAACTTTTTTTACCACTCGCAAAGACCAAATGGCGCTTTCCTTAGAAGATGCTTTGCGTTTCAGTACAGGGGATACCCAAGTAATTGAAAAATTACCAGTGGTTAGTTTTGAGGCATCTGGGGCATTGCAAGAGTTGATTGGGGCGTTAACAAATAACCAGGCGCTTGAACCTTTGCCCACACCAACAGGCTTTAAAGGACAGTTGCGACCTTATCAAGAACGTGGTGCTGCTTGGCTGTCCTTCTTGGAACGTTGGGGCTTAGGTGCATGTCTCGCAGACGACATGGGACTCGGCAAAACCGTGCAGTTCATTGCTTTTCTGTTGCACTTGAAAGAACAGGATGCACTAGAAAATCCAACACTGCTAGTTTGTCCAACCTCTGTTTTAGGCAACTGGGAAAGGGAAGTAAATAAATTTGCACCAAGCCTGAAAATTTTGCAATATCACGGTGACAAACGCCCAAAAGGGAAAGCGTTTTTAGAGGCAGTGAAAAAACACGATTTAATCGTTACCAGCTACTCCCTTATGCATCGAGATATCAAGTCATTGCAAAGTGTCTCTTGGCAGATAATAGTTTTAGATGAAGCCCAGAATGTGAAAAATCCAGAGGCGAAGCAGTCAAAAGCAGTGCGGCAATTAGAAGCTACATTTCGGATTGCGTTGACGGGGACACCTGTAGAAAATAGACTGCAAGAACTATGGTCTATTTTGGATTTTCTCAATCCTGGCTATTTAGGCAATAAGCAATTTTTCCAGCGTCGGTTTGCCATGCCAATTGAAAAGTATGGAGATACGGCTTCTTTAACTCAATTACGTTCATTAGTGCAACCATTTATACTGCGGCGATTGAAAAGCGATCGCGACATTATTCAAGACTTGCCAGATAAGCAAGAAATGGCCGTATTTTGTGGTCTGACTGGTGAACAAGCTGCACTTTATCAACAAGTTGTAGAACAATCTTTAGTAGAGATAGAATCTGCTGAAGGATTGCAACGTCGGGGAATGATTTTAGCTTTGTTAATTAAACTCAAACAAATCTGCAATCACCCAGCCCAATATTTGAAACAGGCGACATTAGAGCAACATAATTCAGCCAAACTTCTGCGGCTAGAAGAAATGTTAGAAGAAGTTTTAGATGAAGGCGATAGAGCTTTAATCTTTACACAATTTGCTGAGTGGGGTAAATTACTTAAACCCTATTTAGAAAAAAAGCTTGGGCGAGAAATATTCTTTTTATATGGCAGCACCAGCAAAAAACAACGAGAGGAAATGATCGACCGTTTCCAGCACGATCCTCAAGGGCCCCCGATTATGATTCTTTCTCTAAAAGCAGGTGGTGTAGGACTGAATTTAACACGCGCAAATCATGTATTTCACTTTGATAGATGGTGGAACCCAGCCGTAGAAAATCAAGCCACAGACAGAGTATTTCGGATTGGTCAAACCCGGAATGTGCAAGTACATAAATTTGTTTGCACAGGCACTTTAGAAGAAAAAATTCATGACATGATTGAAAGTAAGAAACAACTAGCTGAACAAGTTGTAGGTGCTGGTGAAGAATGGTTGACAGAACTGGATACAGACCAACTTCGCAACTTACTAATACTTGATCGCAGTGCAGTAATTGATGATGATGCCGAATAATTTCGTAGTAAGTACTTTAATCCTTTTTGAACTAATCCCGATGGTTAGTTAACAATAAACTGGCAAGCTACACAGTATTGAAAGTGGCTCATCAATTCCTTGTGTATATAGCACAAGCCTTGGTGATTAGGACATCAACAGATGATAAAACTTAGACACAAAAAGACTTTTCAGCAAGTATTGAGTCCCCAGTCCCCATTCCCTTGCTATAACTTTCGGAATCACTGCTCATTTAACCCCGGTAGGAACAATTTTCACTCACCACTTTAGTGCTTCTGGGATGCCTGCCTACGTTCTGCCAGCGCGGCTGAAAATCTTTCTTTGAGCTGGTCTGCCTGATCTTCAGCATGGGAATTAGCACCCTCCTGTCGCGCAAGGCGCTGTAACGGGGCCGAAATGGCAATCCTCTCCTGTTCGTAAGTGCGTAGAGCAAGGCCGAGTTGTTCCCCATCACCTAGATCAGTACAGACTAGAACCTTAGCCAAGGCTACCACATCCTGTATGGCCATAGTTGTGCCCAATCCCAACGATGGCCGCATTGGGTGAGCTGCATCACCCAGGAGGGTCACACGTCTCAAGTCCCCCCACTGCGGCACTGGTTCCCTGTCGAAGACACCAGTTTCGATGATGGCCGCAGGCTCAGTGGCTCTAATCACACTTTCAACCAGAGGGGGCCATTGCTCAAATATTTGGAGTACCGTCTCTAGCGCTGATGAACTTTTCGAGTGATTCAAACGTAGGGCTGTGCCACCCCAGGCAAGTAATTCCGTACCCGCATCCATTATCCAGAAGTTCTTTTTTTCTCCAACCACAAGTTGAAATCCAGCAGATTCAATGAAGGGAGCGGCAAGTGGGGGCAAGTTTTTCCGCTTCACAATCCCCCTCCAGGTCATGGTTCCTGTATAAAGAGGGGCACCATCTGCAACGGTAATGCTTCTCACCGCAGAGTTATAACCATCAGCACCAATTAGAAGTCGGGCACAGACATCTTCCTGTTGACGGAATTTCAAACGCAATTGCTCTTGTCCCTGGACTGAAGTTTGAGTGAAACCGATAAGGGTATGGTTGAGATGAAGTGATACCGTCGCGGGCAATGCTTTATAAAGACAGGTCTGTAGATTATACCAGCATAGCCAGGTGAAGCCTGTCCCGGCAAGCGGGGATTCATCAGCAAAAAGAACCTCACCATTTGGCCGCATCAACATCTGCTGTTTGGGATTCACCGCCAACTGGCGCACCTGCTGCGCCAGTTCAGTATCGATCTCCGCTAGGGCAGCATAGCCGGAATCACCCATCCCCAGGGCAGCACCAATTGGTCGCAACAGGTGGGCTTGCTCAAAAACCTCGATAGAGAAGCCAAGTCGTGCTAAAGCATGAGCGGCACAGAGTCCACCTGGCCCGGCTCCAATGATCGCCACATCTAAGACATTATCAGTCGAATTGACTTTAATCATCCCGTTCACCTTGTTTCAAAGTATGACTTTAGTGATTAATTTAAACTGAGGAGCATCATCACATACGATACCAAAAAGTGGGTTCCGACTCAGGACGAATGGGGCAATGCAGTGATTAATCTGAATAAAGTTTTGCTGAAAAACTAAAGTGTTGATAAAGAGACCGTGATCAATACTCAACACGAGCGCATCTCGTAAACAAGACGAGTTCTGAACACAAACTGCATTCGTAATTAAGGTTTTACGCCCCTATGTTGTCCTAGACATCCAGTCTGTAGGTATATTTGCATATTTGCAAAACTGATATGCTCCCAACTATAAGCGCTATAGTCTTAAGTAACTGTCATAAAATGAGAAATCGCGCATCTATTCCATAATTTTGAATTGACTTATGACTAATTACACATTACAAGCAAGTCGAGAATGGTGGTCACAACAATGGCTAGATTTATTAGATTCCTATCGTTTTAAAAAGCGTTTAGAACGTGCAAGAAACTATGCTCGTCAAGGAAATGTTTTGAGCATCGAATTTAAAGGTGCAAAAGTATTAGCTAGAGTGCAAGGTAGTGAAGTAGAACCTTATAAAGTTTCCCTTTCCCTTGAACCTTTTAGTGATGAACAGTGGGGTTATGTAATTGAAAGCATGTCTCAAAAGGCAATTTTTGCTGCCAAATTACTAGCAGGAGAAATGCCACAAAATATAGAAGAAGTCTTCACGGCTAATGGTCTTTCGATATTTCCATTTACCCTTGCTGATGTTCATAGTAAATGCTCTTGTCCTGATAAAGCAAATCCCTGTAAACATATTGGTGCGCTGTACTATCAGTTAGGCGATCGCTTCAGTGAAGACCCCTTTGTACTATTTCAATTGCGCGGACGCACCAAAGAGCAAATTATCAGCGATTTACGCCAATTACGTAGTGCCAAGATTCAACATAATACCACAGAAACGCCCGATATTCAACAGTCAATTCCTAATCACAAATACTCAGTGAAAATTGACTCTTTCTGGCAATACAATGAGCCACTAGAGTCATCATTAGTAGTGATTGCGCCGTCCACTAGTGAGATGGTATTAGATGTATTAGGAGCAATCCCCCTAGCGAAGGAAGAGGAAAATGCAGTCAATTCAACTTCGAGTGATGTGGTAATGAAGTCTTTGAATACAGTTTACAGAGATGTCAGCCAGAAGGCTTTTTTAGCAGCAATGAATGTGGGAGCGAGTTGATACTAATTCGTAATTTGTAATTATTTTTCGTGAGATTGTTGTAATTTTAGTTTCAGACCAAAGTGCTGTAGCACAAAGAGCGATCTGCAAAGATAAAATTCTCAAAGCCTGTTGTGGAGAGTGTAATAACATTTTTATTGTTATTGAAGCTGATGTTAGCTGGGTTTAGGGCATTGCCCGAAATTACACCAGAAAAAGTGAGTTCAGAGCGATTGAAAGCACTGAGGTCTAAGGTGTCAAAACCTTTTCCACCATCCACAGTCCCAGTACCAAAGCCTTTGAAGTAGTCATTTCCAGTGCCTAGATCAATGTTGATACCGCCACCAATAGTAACTTTTTGTTGAACTTCATTGATGGTAGTGGTGGATGTAATTTTGTCATTGCTATCGCCAGTCTTGATAGTTCCTTTTCCATAAATGCCATAGGCAGTACCACCAATTGTTGCTGTAGCCTGTCCGGTAAGAATGTCACAACCATTCCCAGTATCAATTACTCCGTCGTTGGAGATGCCATAGGCGATGAAGTTGTGGCCTGAAGGACCAACAATTTTTGCTGTAGCCTGTCCGGTAAGAATGTCACAACCATTTCCAGTATCAATTACTCCGTCGTTGGAGATGCCATAGGCGATGAGGTTGTAGGCTGAACCGTTGCCAGAACCAGTAATTGTGTCGTTGCCCTGCCCTGTGGTGATGGTGGCACCTTTCATGTTCTGGATGCCAGTTCCATCACTGTTTATGCCGCCAGTACCTGTGCCAGTGCCTATGATCGTGTCTTCTCCGTCTCCGGTATCCAGTTTCTTACTGTTAGTGATGCCAGTTCCAGTACCGCCGATACCACCTTCACCACCAGTACCCGTGCCAGTGATAGTGTCATTTCCGTCCCCAGTATTGAGACTGCCATTATTGCTGATGCCAGTCCCTGCACCGTTATCGCCGGGTCCAAGTCCGTTGCCGGCAATGCCGCCGATACCGATGCCAGCGATCGTGTCATTTCCGTCTCCGGTATCCAGTTGCCCAGTGTTGCTGATACCTATCCCAAATCCGCCGTTGCCGCTGAGGCGACCGCCACCACCAGTGCCGCCCTGACCAGTGCCAGCGATCGTGTCATTGCCATCCCCTGCATTCAGTTTGCCACTGTTACTGATGCCTGTTCCAGTACCACCACCGCCGCCACCGCCGCCACTTTCGCCATTGCTGCCAGTGCCATCGCCGATGATAGTGTCATTGCCCAACCCAGTATTAAGGATGCCAATGTTACTGATGCCTGTCCCTGCACCGCCACCGCCGCCACCGCCGCCAAAATCAAGAAAAGGAGAAGGAGGCGCATCCGCGCCCTTGCCTCCACGACCCCCAATACCCTTGCCGATGATAGCGTCGTCGCCTGACCCAGCATTCAGATTGCCATTATTGCTGATGCCGATACCAGCACCGCCTTTGCTGCCATTGATGTTCTTACCGATAGCACCATCACGGCCTTTACCGCCAGTACCGATGCCTTTAATGGTGTCCTTTCCTGAGCCTGTATAAATGAAACCTCCAGTTAAAATATCAATCCCAATTGCTGGAAATTTATTTAAATCTTCCCCAATTAAAGTGTCGGAACCAGCAGTGCCTGTGAAATTGGGTGGAACCGTAAATCTAGGCATAATCAAAATCCTCTAAATTCAGATTAGTATGGTCAGTTCGCTCATTTAGATTGTCGCTTGGCTTTGCCTTTTGACGGCGACGACTACTTTTCTTCAACTCACCTATTAAGCTATTACCTCTTGTAAAGCATTACTCGGTCTGCTAGATTTTTGGCGACTGTCATTGTTACGACCTCCAGAATGTTTTATTGTCCAAACTCAAGCCTAGCCTGTTCTACCAAATCGGCTGTCACAATCTCTTGGTTTGCCTCACGAGCCAGTTGTTCAAGTCTGGCTCTAGCTTGAGCGCGGACAAAAAAGGGAATATTTTGCAATTTTTCCTTAGCTTCAGATGTCCATTGCAAAGCATCAATAAAATTGGAATCGCTCATGGTATTAATTATCTTGGTAAGTCGCTCAGTTAATCAATAGATTACTAATTTTCCTATAAAAAAAGCTCTTGCTTTTATGCAAGAGCCTCTAAACTATTTAATTATCAGTGATGAAATAAACTTTACAACCTAATCTAGGTCGTCCATAAACATCACTGGCTCAGTATCACGGTTAATTCCTTTCTCAAAACCACCAGCCGCAGCCCGTGCGCGACCAGCGTGCCACAAGTGACCAACTAGGAAGAAGAATCCTAGTACGAAGTGAGAAGTCGCCAACCAAGCACGAGGAGATACGTAGTTGAAGGAGTTAATTTCGGTAGCCACACCACCCACGGAGTTCAGAGAACCCAGAGGAGCATGGGTCATGTATTCAGCAGCACGACGAGCTTGCCAAGGCTGAATATCGTTCTTGATTTTTTCTAAGTCAAGACCATTGGGGCCACGTAGAGGCTCCAGCCAAGGGCCACGGAAATCCCAGAAGCGCATGGTTTCACCACCAAAGATGATTTCACCAGTGGGAGAGCGCATCAGGTATTTACCTAAACCAGTGGGGCCTTGGGCAGAACCGACGTTAGCACCCAAGCGTTGGTCACGAATCAAGAAGGTCAAAGCCTGAGCTTGAGAAGCTTCTGGGCCGGTAGGGCCAAAGAATTCGCTTGGATAAACGGTGTTGTTGAACCAAACAAAAATTGAGGCAATGAAGCCCATCAGCGAAAGAGCGCCCAAGCTGTAGGAAAGGTAAGCCTCACCAGACCAGATGGATGCACGACGTGACCAAGCAAAAGGCTTGGTAAGAATGTGGAAAATACCGCCAGCAATACAGATAAAAGCAATCCAGATGTGACCACCGACCACATCTTCCAAGTTATCGACGCTAACAATCCAGCCTTCGCCACCGAAGGGAGACTTAATTACATATCCGAAGATAACTGCTGGGTTCAGTGTCGGATTAGTAATAATCCGAACATCACCACCGCCTGGTGCCCAGGTGTCATACAAACCACCAAAGAACATTGCTTTTAGCACCAACAGCAGCGCACCGCATCCCAAAATAATCAGGTGGAACCCGATGATGTTGGTCATCTTGTTCTTGTCTTTCCAGTCGTAACCAAAGAAAGAAGAGTATTCTTCTAAGGTTTCTGGACCACGGACGGCATGATAGATACCGCCAAAGCCAAGGACGGCTGAGGAAATTAGGTGGAGTACACCGACAACAAAGTAGGGGAAGGTGTCGATGACTTCACCACCAGGACCAACACCCCAACCCTGAGCGGCGAGGTGAGGTAACAGGATCAAGCCCTGCTCGTACATGGGCTTTTCAGGAATGAAGTGAGCGACTTCAAACAAGGTCATCGCTC
The DNA here is from genome assembly GCF_964245575.1 of uncultured Nostoc sp. Taxonomy (GTDB): domain Bacteria; phylum Cyanobacteriota; class Cyanobacteriia; order Cyanobacteriales; family Nostocaceae; genus Nostoc. Next base: position 26,449 of record NZ_CAXTNP010000077.1, read on the forward strand.
CAGCCCAGAATACAATCAAACCAGCATGGGCAACGTGAGCACCCAGGAGTTTGCCAGATAAGTTGATTAAACGTGCGTTACCAGACCACCAGGCAAACCCGGTGGATTCTTGGTCGCGTCCAGTGCCGCTTAAGACATTTTGTCTATTAGAGAGCGTTACCACGTGGTAATACCTCCTCAGGGAATACAAATTGTTCGTGGGGTTGATCTTGAGGAGCCATCCAAGCGCGGATACCCTCATTCAGCAAAATGTTTTTGGTATAGAAGGTTTCAAACTCCGGGTCTTCCGCCGCCCGCAATTCTTGGGAGACGAAATCATAAGCCCGCAGGTTGAGTGCTAAACCGACGATGCCGACGGCGCTCATCCACAAGCCTGTGACTGGCACGAACAACATGAAGAAGTGCAACCAGCGTTTGTTTGAGAAAGCAATACCGAAAATCTGTGACCAGAAACGGTTTGCCGTCACCATTGAGTAGGTTTCTTCTGACTGGGTTGGATTGAAGGCGCGGAAGGTGTTAGCACCATCACCGTCTTCAAACAAGGTATTTTCGACTGTGGCACCGTGAATGGCGCACAACAAAGCACCACCCAATACACCCGCAACACCCATCATGTGGAAGGGGTTGAGTGTCCAGTTGTGGAAGCCTTGCAAGAATAATAGGAACCGGAAAATAGCAGCTACACCAAAGCTAGGTGCAAAGAACCACGACGATTGTCCCAAGGGATACATCAGGAATACACTGACGAATACCGCAATGGGAGCGGAGAAGGCGAGGGCGTTGTAAGGACGGATACCTACTAGACGGGCAATTTCAAATTGGCGCAACATGAAGCCAATCAAACCAAAGGCTCCGTGCAGGGCCACGAATGGCCACAAACCACCCAATTGGAACCAACGGGTGAGGTTGCCTTGAGCTTCTGGCCCCCACAACAGCAATAGGGAGTGTCCCATGCTGTCGGCGGGGGTGGATACTGCCACTGTTAGGAAGTTACAGCCTTCTAGGTAGGATGAAGCTAACCCGTGGGTGTACCAAGAGGTAACGAAGGTGGTACCGGTCAGCCAACCGCCTAGTGCTAGGAAGGCGCAGGGGAACAATAGTATCCCTGACCAACCTACGAATACGAAGCGATCGCGCTTGAGCCAGTCGTCTAGAACGTCAAACCACCCTCTACTAGGGGCGCGTCCAACTGCGATGGTCATCGGACTAAAATCCTCTTTTTACTAAAATTGCAACGTTTCTAAGACAGTGCAAAGAGCCAGTCTAACCGACTGCCGTGAGGAATTAACGTTTTTTTTGACAATCTCAACAGCGTCAAAGCAACTGAGATTCTGAGAGCTTGCCGATTAGTGAAATCAGCATTTCTCTTTCTTTATGCCATTACACGTACCATCGGCTAGTAATCTAGCTTGTGGTAACTTAATGATTCTTAACTTATCACACTACTCAGGGTTTTTGCCTGATACACACCAAGCAAATCAGTCATGAAACACGAACCTTATAAATAATATGAATATCAGAAATTTTACAATTTGACACAACTTTTCTCAGAAATGTAAAAAAATTTAGTCTACATGGACGTAGGTAGGGAACTCATTCCCAAAAGGTGAAAAACAGGCAGGGAGAGGGGAGCAGGGGGGCAG
>NZ_CAXTNP010000078.1:0-27957 GCF_964245575.1 uncultured Nostoc sp.
CCACTCCCCATTCCCCACTCCCCCTTCTATTGCATCAATAGCATTATTCAACAGATGCATAAATACTTGGTTTAATTCACTCGCATAACAAGTGACTAGGGGCAAGTTACCATAATCTTTCACTACAACAATTGCGGGACGGTCTGCTGTTTCGTTTAGTCTATGTTGTAACATCACCAAAGTGTTTTCGATGTCTTCATCGATATTTACTGGCTTCATCTCTGCTTCATCATGCCGAGAAAAGTGTTGTAGCGCTAGTACAATTTCCCGAATGCGATCCGATCCTCTATACATTGCACCTATCAGGTTTTGCAGATCCGTAATCAGAAAATTCAGGTCTATATCTTTAACTATTTGCTGAATTTTTGGTGTGGCTTTGGGATATTCCTGTTGATAGGTTTCAATCAGATGAATTAAGTCTTGCACATATTGACCAGCATATTGGAGATTCCCATAAATAAAACTGATAGGGTTATTAATCTCATGAGCAAGCCCAGCCACTAACTGTCCTAGCGCCACCATCTTTTCGTTCTGAATCTGTTTAACTTGAGAGGCTTTCAAGTCGTCAATAGCCTGTTGGAGTAAAAAGTTTTTTTCTTGCAGTTGAACTTGAAGCAAACGTAAATTAATCTGATTTTCAATTCGCAACACAACCTCTGCCCCATGAAAAGGTTTTGTAATATAATCTACACCACCAACATCAAAGGCTTTTACCTTATCTACAACATCATCCAGGGCGCTAATAAAAATTACTGGGACATCACAAGTTTTCTTGTCAGCTTTCAGCTGTTGACAAACTTGATAGCCATCCATATCTGGCATATTGATATCCAGCAAAATCACATCTGGCAAAACCATTTGGCAAGCAGTCAGTGCCATTTTGCCGTTTAAGGCTTTGCGAACTTCAAAACCTTGTGCAGTCAACATCACCGATAAAAGCCGCAAATTATCTGGGGTATCATCGACCACCAAAATATTTTTTTTATGATGGTTAGTTTGATTTAAATGCATTATGTATAAAAAATTATGTTTCTAACAATTGAGAATAGTAAATGCTTGTTTGAGATAAGCCTAAAAAATTTTTTTATCAATTTCACCGAAATACTTGTATTTCTAGTCTAACTTCCACAGTGCTTGTACTTGGAGAGTTTTACAGGCTACCACAGCTATAGCAGTCCTAAATGATTCGTAAACTTCTTTCCTTGTTTTCTTCTCTGCAAGACGCTGCGCGTTGGCGGTAGCCTGCGGCAAGCCGCTACGCGTCTACGATAATTTTCACAATTCAAATAGGATTGCTATATTAGTCAATTAGGAGCTTTGCGAACTTGATAGCCCGCTTACAGCAGTATAGTAGATAATAGAGCCAGATTCTCTAGCCGAGCGTCAACAATGAAATTTTTCCAGGTGTTATTTGATAGTTACCATTGAGGTGATGCTGCAAGTAACTTAATAACCAATTGTTGTTCTATGGGTTTAGAAAAGAGATATCCTTGAGCAAAATTACAGTTTAAACTTCTCAATTGGGCTAGCTGTTCTTGTGTTTCGACACCTTCAGCGATCGCACTCATTCCCATTGAATTGGCAATGCCAATCATTGCGGGTACTAGTCCCATATTCTCTTTGTTTTCCTGCATCCGTTTAACGAAAGATTTATCAATTTTGAGTGCATTAAAAGGAAAGCTGTGTAGGTAACTCAAAGAGGAATATCCTGTACCAAAATCATCCATAATCAACTTGATTTGGCGCTGCTTTAGTTGTTCAAGAATTATTTCAATTGCATTAGTATTTTCCATAATTACACTTTCTGTAATTTCTAATTCCAAATCTGCAGGATTTATTTTATTTTCATAAATTATTCGGTCAATTTGCTCTATCAAATTAGGCTGTAAAAATAACCGTGCGCTCAAATTGACACTCATAGTTAGAGGTTCTGGTGTCACTGGATAATGTTGCCAGATGCTCAGTTGATGACAAGCTGAATGTAATACCCAAGTATTGATGGCATTAATCAAACCTGTTTCTTCTGCCACAGGAATAAATTCTATGGGAGAAACCAGACCGCGAATCGGATGTTGCCAGCGTACCAAGGCTTCAAATCCAGAAATTCTGCCTGTAGCCAAGGAAATAATTGGCTGATAGTAAACGAGGAACTCTTGTCTTTCAACAGCCCTTCGCAGATCATTTTCTAACTCTAAAAGCTGAATAGCTTCTTGATGCATCGCTGGATTGAAAACGTGATATTTAGCTTTTCCTTGAGCCTTAGCCCGATACATTGCCGTATCAGCATCCCGCAGCAAATATTCTGGGCGATCGTAATCTTTATTACCCCAACTAATCCCAATACTGGCATTCATAAATACTTCATATCTGGACAGCTTAAAAGCGAGTGATAGCTGTTGCAGAATCTGTTCGGCAACTTGAATTGCCATATTGATATCTGTGATATTTTCTAGGAGAATTCCAAATTCGTCACCGCCCAATCGTGCTAGAGTATGAATAGGTATCAGACATGTTTGCAGGCGATAAGCGATGGCTATCAGCAATTCATCTCCCACCAGATGTCCAAGGGAATCATTGATCACTTTGAAGCGATCGCAATCCAAAAAAAGCAGAGCAAACTGATAACTAGATTCTTCCTTGGCCCGATTTAGAGCATTTTTTAGTCGCCTAATAAACAAAACTCGGTTTGGTAATCCAGTCAGGGAATCATGCAGCGCTATGTCTAACAGTTGACTTTGCAATTCCTGGCGGGAATTAATTTCTTCTTGGAGCTTTTGGAGAGTTTTTTCTAGCTCCCCAGTTCGCTGTTTTACCCGATCTTCCAATTCGACATTTAGCTTCAATATTTCTAATCGCGCCGACCTCAAGGCCAGTTGATTTTGCACGCGCACCAAAACTTCTTGAAACTCAAAAGGTTTGGTGATGTAGTCTACACCACCTACCCTAAAGGCTTTAACTTTGTCAAAAACATCATCTAAAGCGCTAATAAAAATCACCGGAATATCGGCTGTTAGCTCCCAAGCTTTAAAGGTCTGACAAATTTCATAGCCATCTACTTCTGGCATCATAATATCAAGTAGAATCAAATCCGGTAATACTGTTTGAGTTGCGGTCAGTGCCATTTGCCAGTTCAAGGCTTTACGAACGTTATACCCTTCCCTTGTCAATATGGAGGATAAAACCCGGAGGTTATCCGCCATATCGTCAATGATCAAAATATCTTTTTTCTTAGGGTCTAAATGCTCGTAATTCATTCTACGTATGTTTTAGTCAATTCCATGATTTTCTCAAACTGGTAGTTATTCGCTAAATCCCTGATAACTTTGAAAACTTGACTATTATCTGATGGAATTTGCTTGAGTAACTCTAAAATCAGTTCATCGCTACAGCTAGCTGCGGCATAGTAAATCTGTTGGAGCCACTCAGGTGACATTTGTGATAAACGGCTCAGGAGTTCGGAAACACTAATAAATATCTGTGTAGGTTGATCGACAGCTGTTGTGTTTGTGGTTTCTACTTCGTTGGTATACTTTACACCTAGATGTTGGCTCAGTTTTTCCAATAATACTTCTTGTATAAATGGCTTGCGAATAAAATCATCACAGCCAATGGATAAAATTTTCTGGCGTTCTTCTTCAAAGGCGCTAGCAGTTAGGGCAATAATGATCGTGTTCGTGTGTGTATTGGAGCAACTCTGCCCTGCCCCACAGAAGTCACAAGGGGCAGCCAGGGCTGTTGGCGATCGCTTTGCGGCACCATTGGCATCATTTCCCATGACACCAGAAGCAACTGGTGTGAGAGACGCTGCACCTAGCTGGCTTTTGAACAGGGCAACTTTGAGAACTTCGCACTCGCCGGAATCGGGGAACCCGGACGCAAGGTACTGGCTCTTTGACGACAGCAACTGTTCCGAATTTGGGAACTTCCGCAACGCATTGGCTGCCCCATACCCTCTTTGTTTAGCTTTAATTATTCTTGTCGCTTCGTAACCGTTCATGACCGGCATTCGCATATCCATAAAAATCAAGTGTGGTTGCCAAGATTCCCAATTAGCAACTGCTTCACTACCATCTGTAGCTTCCATAACTTCAAAGCCAACAGATGTGAGAATTTTAACTAGCAACAACCGGCTTTCTTTGGAGTCGTCAACTACTAAGATACGGTATGCTTTCTCATTAGGTGCTAAAGCTAGAATTTGGGATTTAATTTGGTTTGTCGGGATTTCTCTGGGGCAACCTAGAGCAATCTGAATATCAAAGGCAAATCTACTACCGACACCAGGTATACTGTTGACAGTAATATCTCCTCCCATCAGTTGCACGTATTTCCGGCTAATCGCCAAACCCAGTCCCGTTCCTTGTTGGGATTTTCTGCCGATTTCGGTTTGTTCAAAAGCTTCAAACAACAAGTCAATTTCTTGTGGGGCAATACCGCAGCCAGTGTCTTGCACCTCGAAGATTAGGGATTGGGGACTTGTACTGAGCGAAGCCGAAGTATTAGGGATTGGGGATTGGGCTGAAAAAGCAGATGGGTAGGAAGCATGAGGTAAGGGGGAAAACGAAAAATTCCCTCTTTCCTCACTCTCTCCAGTCCCCAGCGATGCACTGAGCTTGTCGAAGTGTCCCCAGCGATGCACTGAGCTTGTCGAAGTGTCCCCAGCCCCCAGTCTCACCCGTAGTGTCACCCTCCCAGTATTAGTAAATTTAATGGCATTTCCCAAGAGGTTGAGCAAGACTTGACACAGTTTATTTTCGTCCGTTTCTATGTACTTTGGAATATTTTGTGCATATTCAAACACTAGTTCTAAATTTTTAGATGCAGCACTTGCGTGTTGCATCTCTTCTAACTTCTTCAATACATGAATTAAGTCAAAGCTGCTCTTATTTAATGTGATTCTGCCAGCTTCGATTTTGGACATTTCTAGAATGTCGTTAATTAAGTTGAGTAGATGTTCGCCAGCACGATTAATAATTGCCAAGTTTTCTTGATGTTCGCCAGATAGCGAATAATCTCGACTCATAACTTGGGTAAAACCGAGAATGGCATTGAGTGGGGTACGCAGTTCGTGGCTCATGTTAGCAAGGAATTCGCTTTTGGCGAGGTTAGCTGCGGTGCTTCGCGCCGCTTCACGAACGGCTGCTTGTTGTTCCTGTGCGGCAATTTTTTGCGATTGAATTAGTTCTTGTTGGGTAATTTGCAGTTGTTCGATCGCTTGCTGGAACTCTTCAGTCCGTTTTTTTACTTGAACCTCTAAGGTGCGATTGTATTCTGCTAATAAGTTTTCTGCTTGTTTGCGTTGGGTAATATCAAAAAATGTAGCGATCGCAAAAGTAAGATTTCCTGATTCATCATAAATTGGCTTTCCCAAAACTTCAATGGGAATAATCTTGTCAAAATGACGAATTTCCATATCATCAATCCTAGTGCTTTCCCCAAGCAATGCTCTCAAAATCGGCAGGCGATCGCTGGGGTAAAGTTGATCTGTCCCGGCAAGGTAAGCTTGATATACCTCTGACAATTGTTCGGCGCTAACTTTTGCGTAGACGCGTAGCGGTGAGGGGGTCGCAGTCTTGGCGGTTCCCGTCGATTGCGACCCCCCGAACCCGTTGGCGCAGCCTCTCGTAGAGAAGGGCTTGTCGTTAGACATCGCTCCTTGACCTAGAATTTGCTGCCCAATTTTATTTGTGTAATAAGGTTCACCTTCAGCATCTATAATAAATACACCTATCGGCATGGCTTCTAAAAATTGAGTTAGCCGACTCTGACTGTGAGATAGCGCCTCATTTAAGACTTGCATCTGAGCATTCTTTGCTGACAAAGTATTGAACGATACTTGGAGTTGCTTTGCCATAGTTTCAAATGACTTGGCTAGTTCCCCCAATTCATCAGAACGCTGAATTTCTGGTATTTGCTCCCATTCACCTTGAGCAATTTTCTTCGCTGATGTGTTTAATTGTAAAATTGGCTTAATTACCCAACGAGCAGTCAAAATCCCAATTCTTGTAGCGACTAAAAAAGCAACTATGCACAGCAAAATAGTGATGCGGGTGTTGGCGTTAATTTGCTCCATAAATTCGCCTTCGGGAATCACCGCCACAATTAGCCAATCTAAACCCAGTTCATCCTTCCAGTTTTTTACCTGCACAAAATAACGCATTCCATCGGCGGTAAAACTTAGCTGTTGCTTCTCTCCAACAAACTTAAGACTGCCAAAGCGTTTGATCAAAGACTGTGTTGTGAGTCTAATTAAAGAATTTTGACTATCTAATGCTGATAGACGTTTTCCTTTACCATTAATGACGGTATATGGTGGATCGCTAGTAGAAGAAGCTACTATTAACCCAGAACGCTCTAAAATAAAAGTTTTACCCGACTCTTTAATCTTTAAATTGGCTAAAAACTTGCCGATTTGTGATAAGAGCAAATCAACACTAATCACCCCAATAAATTTGCGATTTTTATCGTAAACAGGATAGCTGGAAGATATGGATAAAATTTCTGGTTTATCTTCCCATTGATAAATTTGACTCCAAACTCGTTTGCCTAACTTGACTGGATCTGCATACCAAGCTTCTAAGCGAGGATCGTAATTTTTAACTTGCTGAAGCTGGCGGCGATTTCCTTTCAAGTTTGTAGGGTAAACATAAAGTTTGCCGATGCCATGCTTTTCGCTAACTTCATTAATTAAAAGCTTGCCATTATCTAGACGTTCAACACCGATAAATTCACCTTTAGGATTGGCAAAGCTGTTGTAGCCAACATTGAAAACCTGCATTTGTTTCCAAAAGTAATTGCCGGTGGTTTTAAAATCCGAAAGGTTGAGCAAACCTAGCTCAATCGCATCTAAGTTGATTTGATTGATTTGCTTCGGGCTTGTTAAATAGTTATCAAGATGCTGTTCAATGCGATCGCAGATTTCATTTTCTAATTGAGTAGCAAGCTCCGTTACCGCTTTTTGGCCGTTTTGATACGAAAGATAGCCCACAAGTCCCACCGCGCCACAAATTTGCAATATAAAGGGCACAATCAGAACATACCTCAGGGGCATATTGGCATAAATGCCAACTAAGCGATTAATAGATTTGATGGGCTGAAGTTTGGATAACATTGTTGTTTAATTCTTCCCCAGCATATTTTAGGGATATTTTTGCCATATCAGCTACACTTAATATCAGGATAATCACGGCGTGTTATGCATTGACTATGACATTTTTTTAGATGTTTTAGTATAAAAAATTACGAAAATTTTATTTTTTACTTCTCTGACTGGCTAAATTCCTGCAACACCTAATTTTCAGACTTTGCGATGCCGATAGCGAATCTTGCCTACGGCACGCTCTTGGGTTCGCTCGTCATAGCCCGTCGTAGACATCGCACCTGAATTTACTCAGTTTTGTCAGATTTTCTCGGATGAATTGAAATTTAACCGATAAGCTACAGTATGGCATTCTAAAATTCAGGTTGTCATTAGCACCCAATCCTAAATTTAATTTTTAATGCCGATGTCTTGATTTTCCGGTCTCAAAACCTTTGGACTCGTACAAAAATTAGTACAACAATTTTCAAATTTTCATCCAAATACAGAGTAAAAATAAAAAAAATCTACAACAATTTACTTAATACTTTTTATTTTAAACAAATGTTAATTTTATTATGGAAATATGTCAAAATCATCGCCGATTTGTAAAATTTTTCCGGCTGAGGATGGGAGTAATTGGGTATTGACACTCAATCTGTAAAAGTGATTAAAAGGCGATGAAGCAACCCAATTTGGCAGAGTTGCTTGTCGCTGGGTTGCAAAGATTTTTTGAAAGTTTGGGTAAGGTTTTCCTAAGTAAGAATCGCGTGTTGGGACTATACAACGCTGACATGGATTAACTCCAAAAAAATCTACATTTCCCACTCGAAAGGAGACTAAATCACCTTGTTCACTAAATAGCCGATCTTCCCAAAATGCTGGTACACCATCAATCTCAATGTTGGCACGCATCCGACGGCGCATTTCATCCACACTTAAACCGGGAAACCAAGAAGCTACTTCTACCAATGTTGCTGTACTAATTACCGTTGGACCAGGTGAGTGTGTATCGTCAGGAAAACCCATCAGAGAGTTTTGCCTTAATGTGACAGCAAACTCAAAAAAATCACTCAAAGTTGCTTCTAATGCTTGCCGTTCCTGATCCAGATGAAAAATTTCTTGTGAGTCGCCGCCTGGGATGTGCAACGAGATAGTTCTATTTAAGAGTGCAAATTGTGCCCTTAGTAAATTGATTTTAGCATGACGCTTGCCATTGACAAATCTATCCTGTTTGTCAAAAATGGCAAACTCGCGGTCATGCTGTAGTGCCCCACTGGCAAGAACTCTAGCGTTCTCAACTTCAACACCATCCAGTGACTTAACTGGATACAGTAAAATCTTGGCTAAGTAAGGCACCATAGCAATTTTGGATTTTAGATTTTGCCAAAAGTCTGAGCAAAGTAAAGATTAGTAAGCGAAACGTAATACTATAGCAATCTGATTTGATTCCTGAATTACTCGTAGAGACTCTTTACTGGGAAGAAGGAATAAAGGTGTACTGAGTTTTTTTCACGCAATCAAATATGAGTCCTATATTTCACTTTAATAATGATACAAATACGCTGGTAGGGGCATGGCATTGCCCCTTGGTGTCAACTTAACGTGAAAGCCAGTCTAAAAGCAGCTTTTAGAGATTGTCTCGTTGTCTCGTTGCCAGTTTTTGACTGGGAATGCCTAATGGAGGCTTTGCAGGGCAACTTGTTTCCTTACTGGCTTCTCTTGTGGATGGTAAGTCCCAAACTTGGGCGAAAGTCTAAGTTTGGGCACTCCCCCATGATTACGGAAGCTCATAGTTCAGCCGTAGGCAACTATGAGTAGTTCACTTATGGATATATTGGCGATTTATCTATTCCTCCAACATGATTTAGAGGCCAGAAGCGAACTACAGCCCGTCCAATAATATTCTCGCGCGGGACAACACCCCAGCAGCGACCATCGTAACTATTGTTACGATTATCACCTAGTACTAAATATGAACCGGTTGGTATAGTCTGGAGTTTCGCCAAAAAAGGTGGCTGTGGCCCTGATTGGCAAACATCAATGACTGTAGTCTGACCAGAACTGAGGTAATTGGCTTCTGGGAGGGGTTTGTTATTGATATAGACTTTGCCATCCTTAAGTTGTACTTTTTCTCCAGGTAAGCCAATTACACGTTTAATAAAAGCATCTTGGTATTGTTCTTTTTGTAGCTCTTTTGTCGGTGAAAATACTACAATATCTCCCCGTTGCGGGTCAGCAAATTTATACTTCAACTTATCGACAATGATTTTATCTGCCTCCCACTGGTTTGGCGTACCATGCAGAGTGGGTTCCATCGATCCAGAAGGAATCCAGCGTGCTTCAGCAACAAAGGTACGAATTCCCAGAGCTAGAACAACGCTCAATACAATTGTTCTACCTAGCTCTGCGATCCAAGAATTATCGGGTTGTTGACTAGAGTTGTTATCAGACACTTTATTTTGCATGAAATTACTTAACTGAAGGAAAGATGTAGGTAATTAACTCGCCTAGTGAGACTTGATCTGTTAATCTTAACGGAAAAATTTTAATTTCCTAGTCATGCTCCCATCTTCACTACCAATTTTAGATTGTGGATTTTAGATTTTGGATTGGGGTGTTTGTTGTGGGTTATGACTCGCCTTTGGTGGGCGAAACCAATATAAAATACCCAAGCCGCATCCCTTCTAGGCTACAATCAATCCAAAATCCCAGTTGCGCTGGAAGCGCACCAAAGGTGCGACCTAAAATCCAAAATTGATTGACGGGGTTGTTCATAAATTAAAAATAAACTTTTTTTTAACGTGGGGCAAAAATTGGTTACTCCGATCGCGAATAAGTTTAACCTAAAAGCATAGTTCTCTGTAATACATAGCTCGCTGTCTGAACAAAATTAACCCTATGTCATCTCCACAAATTTTACTGATTCGCCGCGCTCGCATAATTCTACCCAATGGTGAACTAATGATTGGGGATGTATTGACCCGCGATCGCCAAATAGTCGAAGTTGCCCCAGAAATCTCCCAAACGCCGCTAGCCACTGAAATTGACGCAGATGGGTTAACTTTGTTGCCAGGAGTCATTGATCCGCAGGTGCATTTCCGAGAACCTGGACTAGAACACAAGGAAGATTTATTCACCGCCAGTTGCGCCTGTGCTAAAGGGGGAGTCACTTCTTTTTTAGAAATGCCCAATACGCGCCCCCTGACAACGACACAGCAGGCTTTAGACGACAAGCTACAACGTGCCTCACAAAAGTCTTTGGTTAATCATGGCTTTTTTATTGGGGCAACAGCAGAGAATCTACCAGATTTGCTCTTAGCAAAGCCAACACCGGGAATTAAGATTTTCATGGGGTCGATGCATGGACAGTTGCTAGTTGATGGCGAAACGGCACTCTCTGCGATATTTGCTAAAGGCGATCGCTTGATTGCCGTTCATGCTGAAGACCAAACTAGAATCAACCAACGCCGCCAAGAATTTGCCAACATCCACGATCCAGCCGTTCACTCGCAAATTCAAGATAATCAAGCCGCAATGCTTGCAACCCAACTGGCATTAAAACTTTCTCAAAAATATCAACGTCGTCTGCATATTCTGCACATGTCAACTGCCGAAGAAGCAGATTTGCTGCGTCAGGAGAAACCTAGTTGGGTAACAGCAGAAGTGACACCACAGCATTTGCTGTTGAATACCAGTGCTTATGAGAAGATTGGCACTTTGGCACAGATGAATCCACCTTTGCGATCGCCGCACGATAACGAAGTTCTCTGGCAAGCTTTGCGCGATGGCGTGATTGATTTCATCGCTACAGATCACGCGCCGCACACCTTAGAAGAAAAAGCTCAAGAATACCCCAATAGCCCTTCGGGAATGCCTGGGGTGGAAACTTCCCTAGCTTTGATGTTAACTGCGGCTATGGAGGGAAAGTGTACTATTGCCCAAGTTGTTAACTGGATGTCAAAAAATGTAGCTGCGGCTTATGGTATTCCCAATAAAGGAGCGATCGCGCCTGGTTATGATGCCGATTTAGTGCTTGTAGATTTAAACACATACCGTCCAGTCCGGCGCGAAGAACTGTTAACCAAATGCCGTTGGAGTCCCTTTGAAGGCTGGAACCTCACCGGCTGGGCTATAACCACCATTGTCGGCGGTGAGATAGTTTATGACAAAGGCCAGGTAAATACGCAAGTGCGGGGTCAAGCTTTAACTTTCTTGTAGCAAATATTTATTTAAGCTTACGTAGTAGACAATGAATTATACATCAAAGCCATACTTAAACTGGCAAGATTTTCATCTATCCAGAGTTAAGACTAGACCAATGCAGTTTGGTTAAAACTAAAAGGCGAAAATCCTTGTTTTTTTCCCTTACCTTTTTAACCAAAGGGTATTGACTTGTCGCTGTATCAGAAATTGCAACTTAAAACCCTGAATTTATTTATAAGTGTTTCAAGTCAAATCTCAATAACTACTCCCTTCCCCTACCAGATTACCTATTTATTCTTCTTTACCCTGCTTGGCGTCCTTCTGTAACGAGACGCTACGCGTTGGCGGTTCGTAAAAAAATTTAGGTATCTTCCAGCCGGATAAGAGTAAACAAGCTAATGAAAATATTGCGATTCATTTCATAATGCTTGTCCTCAGAAACTATGCCCAGAAACATAACCTAGAAATCATAGAGTTTTACTATGTCCTTCAAAATTTTAGCTTTAGACGGTGGCGGTATTCGTGGAGTCGTTGCAGCACGAATACTTCAACAAGTAGAACAAGAAATTATAAATCAGGGTAAAGGAAACTTTTTACACGAATACTTTGATCTGATTTCTGGCACATCTACCGGTTCAATATTAGCAGGAGGGATTGCTGTAGGAAAGAAGACTGATGAACTCATTAAACTGTATAAGGATAGAGGTAAAAATATATTCCCATTGGAGAGAAAAGAGCGCTATAAAAACTTGCCGTCCATCATCCAATCAATTCTTAATGTATTTTCAACACCTAAATATTCTCATGATGGAATTACTAGCGTCCTCAAAGATGCATATAAATCCACAAAAATAAAGGATATTGAAAAACCCATTCTCTTGATTCTTGCTTACGATACGCTATATCGTAATACAACCTTTTTTACAAATTGTCATCCCGATATAGGAGATAGATGGTACGATGATTGTTATTTATGGGAGATTTGTACCGCTTCTGCCTCAGCTCCCACTTTTTTTCCAGCATATAAATTACAACCTGTAGATAAAGAAAAATTTGGTGATTGGGAATTCCCACACATTGATGGAGGAGTTTCTGCTAATAACCCCTCTCTTGCAGCTTTGAGTCTAGTTATGAGGATCAGTCAGTCTTCTCAGTCTTCAGTCTCTTCAACAATCAAGCAAAAATATAAACTTGATAATCTGCGAATGGAAGATATTTCTATCCTTTCTATTGGCACAGGTCAAACTGGCGAACCATATCAATATAAGCAAATAAGCAAATGGAGAGGCTTAGACTGGGTAAAAAATATTACTAATATCTTTATGGAGCCTACATCTGAGATTGATAGTACTATTTGTCGGCAAATCATGGGTGGATACGATTCTAAACGTTACTTACGGCTTCAGTTTGACTTAAATGAGAAATTCAAACCCAAGCCACAAGAGACTTATAAAGATCCTCGCATTATATTAGCTCCAGAAGATCGAAAAAACCGATTTACAGAGCAAAAAGTTAGTGAAGAAATAGATAACGCTAATTCGGAGATTATTCAGCAGTTAATAGATACTACTTCTGCTTTCATTGATAAAGGTCTTACGTACTATACCAGAGACGACTCTGGTTCTCCGATAAAAGAGGCGATCGCCTCTTTCATTAAAGATAACTAGTGTATTCACGTAGGCATATTAATGTCAACTAATAGAGGATAAAACATCTCGTATTTATACAATAATTATGTATAAATACGAGATGTTTTATTTAATTTTATTAATATCAGTATTAATGACAGATGTGAATAAGTAAGTCGGTCAAAAAGAGGAAAAGGGGCAGGGGGTGGAATCCCCATACATGAATTTAGGGCTGCTGAAAGTTTGGACGTATTATTTCTCGTGTTACACATCTCGAAATAAATACTTTTACTTTTGGGCATAAATAAATTTTGTTGCTCTCTAACCCTTGTGGCAGGGTAATTCCAGTATCTTTCTCCCCGCAAGACAGCAAGATAATGCTCAAGAGCCTCTTCGGTGAGAATAATTTAAACTATATAGCAATGCGATTTTATTCGGTGAATTACTCGTAGAGACTCAATACTTGGGACTGGGAAGAAGGAATAAAGGTGTACTGAGTTTTTTTCACGCAATCAAATATGAGTTTTATATTAACTAATGTAACAAATATTGAAATTAGTTTGTAGTGTACCCCTTTGGGGATCTTGCTACGTGTAGCGTCTCGCAGAGAGGGCTGTTCGCGAAGCGTTCCCGTAGGGTAGCGCTCTCTACAAACCTTTAATTCTTTACGCTGTCCTACTTAGAAGAATTTATTGCTATTTAAAATTATTTAAATTAATTTTCAAACATTTGATAATTCAGTATTTTTGTGTATATATTATGACTTTAATTTGGGTATATTGAGGATAAGGAAAAGTTAGACAACTTCTACAGAACTTGCTTGATGTTGTTTAACTTTTTTCTACTAGCTTTGGCTGCTAAATAATCCAGATTTGTTCTCTTAATGACAGTAGAGAAACAATCGGGTAAAACCAAGCTGACTAAGTTCTGTGAAAACTCTTATTTAACCCAACAACAGTTTACATTTTCTTCACTTATACTCCATCTAAATCAGTTTTTTAACTGATTATTGCAGCAATAAAGCTGCTGTTACAAAACTTTTTCATTTATTTTGGGTTGAGATAACAATGTTAGTGATTTACAGTGGTGAGCGTGGTAGTGGCAGATAGAACGAGTGTGGAGTTCTCCCTCGACTGTTTGCAGAAATTTTCTCGTGTTGTATGTGCTTAAAAAAGTGAAATTTCTCGTACTTAAGTCGGGAAATAAGCTTAAAATGCGGCAATGACTTCGCTAATGGCACAATTGAATGGAATGAGTTCGACTTGACGAGTGCCTTCATTTCCATAAGTCAAGCTCACACTTAGATAGCTATCTGGCTTGTAGGGCAATCGTTTTGCCCATTCAACTGCCACAATTCCTGGTATGACTTCAACACCTTCCCAGTAACTTTCTAAATTTAGGGCTGCAACTTCTTGTGGTTCTAAGCGATATAAATCTAGGTGGTAAAGGGGGAGGCGTCCTTTTGTGTACTCATTAATCAGGGTGAAAGTGGGACTGACAATAGGTTCAGCGATTCCCAAACCCTTGCCAATACCTTGAACTAGGGTAGTTTTACCAGCACCTAAATCACCTTCTAGTAAAATTACACTCCCAGGAGTTAGGGATTCACCGAGAGTAATACCTAAGCGTAGCGTCGCCTCTGTATCTGCAAGAAAAATTTTCATAATTAGTCATTAGTCATTAGTCATTAGTCATTAGTCCTTTGTTTAGACTAGTCAGGAGTGCGAAACTCAGAAGGCTCATTCTATAAAGCCTAAAAACCAAGGTTTTAGTTCCTGGAAACATCTTAAATCCGTATCCTTATTTTTTGGAAATTTAGTTTCGCACTCCTAACTAGACTAATGACTAATTTTCATTTTCCTTAATTTTGAATTTTGAATTTTGAATTTTGAATTCCCCGAAGGGGCTGACCTCTACCGTACCACCGCAATAACACTCGTGCTAGTTTCTGCGGATTGTGACGGACAAAACCGGTTTCATCTTCATACAAAACATTAGCTGGAACAATCCTTCGCCCTAGCTGAGTTACGGCTTCTCTGTCCAGGAAAACCGGATGGGAGTTTTGTTGGGCGTAGCGGATGAGTGATTGCTCTGAGGGGGATTTTTTGTGAATTAGTACAGCATCGAATAGCCGTCTTTCCCCACAAGCAGCATCAATTGCTCTGATGTGGTCGGCAACAGTGTAGCCTTCAGTTTCTCCTGGTTGAGTCATTATATTGCAGATATAAATACGGGGGGCATCTGTTTGAGCGATCGCATCGGCAATTTCTGGTACTAATAAATTAGGAATCAGGCTTGTATAAAGGCTACCTGGGCCAATAATAATGTAATCAGCTTCTTTAAGTGCCTTAATAGCTGCTGGTACTGCTGGAGGATTAGCTGGAATGCAGCCAATTTTGACAATTTTACCGCCAGCCTTGGGAATGCTAGACTCCCCATCAATGCGGCGACCATCGGCTAATTCTGCCCAGAGGCGAACATCACTGAGAGTTGCTGGTAGTACTTGTCCCCGTACCGCTAGCACTTTGGAACTCGCTGCAACTGCTTGTTCTAAATCTCCAGTAATATCACTCATTGCCGTTAAAAACAAATTACCAAAACTGTGACCCGTTAACCCATCTCCAGCCCGAAAACGGTATTGAAACAATTCTGTTAATAACTTTTCTTCATCTGCTAGTGCAGCCAAACAATTGCGAATATCCCCTGGTGGTAGCACTCCAAATTCTTGACGCAACCGCCCAGAAGATCCACCATCATCGGCGACAGTGACAATGGCAGTAATATTAGCGCTGTAGGTTTTCAGTCCCCTCAACAACGTAGAAAGTCCAGTACCACCACCAATTACCACTATTTTCGGGCCTCGGTACAATCGATGATGTGCCAGCAAGACATCGATCAGTTCCTCTCCACCTTCTGCTCTTAGCACTTTAGTAATTGAGCCGACAGTGCGAGTTTGCCCCCAAAGCACTAACAGCAAGCCGCCAAGCAGCACCAAAGGCCCACTAATATAGTTGGGTAAAATGTTGGTGATTACTCCCAGGAAACCCCTAAATAATTCAATCATCCAAAAAATTGGGGTCAGCTTAATCCAGATAGCTAACCCCAAACTCGCCAGCAGTACACCCCCAGTACTGATCAACAACCAACGTTTTACTGATAGTCCAGGGGATAACCATTTGAACCACTGGTTAACCCGATAGGAAGTACGAGAACGCGACTGCTTTTGCAGGGCGTTGAGGGCTTGTCTGAGAAAACCAATTGACATACCTGATTTGGAGCAGTGCTACAAACAACAATTTACAGAAAATGTACACCACTTGGTTTAAAACACCAGGCGTGAAACTATTATATTTGTCTATCCCATTAGACTAAGAGCAAGTGGTCAAAATTGCCAGTATTCCTAGTTAAACAATACCCTGGCTTGGTAAAAGTGAATTTAATGGAAAAACGAATTTTAGGATTAGATCCAGGACTGGCAATTTTAGGATTTGGGGTAATTACCTGCACACAAATTCCTAACAAGTTACAAGAAACTACAGTAAATATGCTGGATTTTGGGGTAATAAAAACGTCGGCGGATGTAGAAATGGGACAGCGCTTATGTACCTTGTTTGATGATTTACACACCGTGATGGAGGAATTTAAACCGGATTTGGTTGCGATCGAGAAACTATTCTTCTATCGGATGTCAAGTACAATTCTGGTTGCACAGGCACGGGGTGTACTCATTTTGGTGTTAGGCCAGCGTCGTCTTCCCTACGTAGAGTTTACTCCTGCTCAAATTAAGCAAGCTTTAACAGGGTATGGCAATGCTGATAAGTTAGATGTGCAAGAGGCGGTGGCGCGGGAGTTGGATTTAGATGAAATTCCTAAGCCTGATGATGCTGCGGATGCTTTGGCGGTAGCATTGACGGCTTCGTATCAGTTGTAGCTGTGTACACAAACAATAAAGTTTTTATAATCAATACCTTTGCCAAAATAAGAGCCTACAAAAAATTTGGGCAAAACTGGCAAAATTACCCATATATAAGCGTTTCGCTTAAAAGGCTAAACCTGATGTCGGCAGGGAAACCTCTAAATCACAAGCTTGAGCTCAGTTATTTAAACATTAATTATAATAAACTAACTTTATACATAAGTCTACTCAAGCGTACAGAAGTGGTACAATAATTACGATCACTCAATCGTACATAAAGTTTAGACTTGCCGTACCACTAGAAATACTAAATAATATACAAAAACTTTCTTTGATAGCCAATCTAAAGTGATAAAACATACTTGAGTTGCTGAGATTTTAAATAAAAAATGCAATGACAGGATATTGGCTGAAAATGCTTTAAATAAATGATTAGCATTTAAAAATAGCTCAGTTAGTTTCTAAGTAGTTCCGAAATTATATGTTGCAATAATGTCAAATTAAATAATTCTTATTTGATGTGTGTAAGCGCCTATGGTTAAGCGATCGCTCCAAGGATCAGTCGCCGGGCTTGAACAAGCGAAAAAAGCGTTCGCTCATAAGGGGTGGACACAAGAAAATTTGGCTTTTGAAGTCAACTTAAAGACTCGCCAACCAATTTGGCGGTTTTTTAGTGGGCGTCCGGTTGAGCGTCACATCTTTGTAGAAATTTGTTCTGTGTTGTCGTTAAATTGGCGGGAGATTGCTGCTAATCCTCCAGAAGAATTCCCTGAATCAAAAGAACTTGGTTCTGCTGAATTTTTAGATATTGATGCTCTAGTACAACAAGTGCGATCGCAACGCTTTGACAAAATTCAAGACCAGTGCGGCACTTTGCAGTTATTAGATGTTAATCGCCCCGTTAAAATCGACGACATTTACATCGATCTCAATATTTTGGAGGAGATTGCGAGCCTTCAGTGGTTAGAGTTTACTGACTTGCAAAACTTCACGCCAAAAGAATTTGATCGCTTTGGTTTAGGTGAAGTATCCCAGACACAAATCGCCGGGATCACCGCAGTTGAAACTTACTCAAAGCTGCGGGTGTTGGGTAAACCGGGAGCAGGAAAAACCACCTTTTTACAACATCTGGCGATTCAATGCAACCGAGGTAGATTTGCAGCTAATCGGGTTCCCATTTTTGTCACCTTAAGGGATTTTGCCGACGAATCTAAACAAGTAGGAGAGTTCCATTTACTCAACTATATTTGCAAGGAATTCCTCACCTGTGGCATTTCAAATCCATCTGTGCTTGAAACTTTGTTGTTGGAGGGCAGAGTGTTGCTGTTGCTGGATGGATTAGATGAAGTACTCCATCAACAGAGCATGGGTGTCGTTAATGAGATTCGTAGACTCTCTGAAAAGTATCAAAAGAATATATTTGTCGTAACCTGCCGCACGGCGGCTAAAGCTTTCAACCTCAGACGTTTTACAGATGTTGAAATTGCCCCTTTTAGTCAAGACCAAATTGTTGCTTTTGCTCAGAAGTGGTTTACAACACTCACAAAAACCAACATCCAGGATGAACACGAACAGGCAGTTGAGTTTATTGAGAAACTAGATTTACCTGAAAACTTACAATTTCGTAGGCTTGCCGTCACCCCCTTGTTTTTGCATCTTGCCTGCTGGGTTTTTCATCACCAAAACAAATTCCCAACCCAAAAAGCTGCGTTTTATAAGCAATGTTTAGACCTCCTACTTAGCAAATGGGACGAAACTAAAGGAATTGAGCGGGATGAAGTGTACCAAGGTTTTTTATTACCACAAAAGCTGAAGTTGCTGAGTCAGGTTGCTAGCACAACATTTGAGCAGGGTAATTACTTTTTTGAACAACATATTGTTGAGCAATACATTGGCGACTATATCGGTGATTTGCCGAATGCTTCGACGGAGCCAGAGGAATTACAATTAGATAGTGAAAGTGTACTTCAGGCAATAGAGTTGCAACATGGATTACTAGCAGAACGAGTGCGGGGGATTTTCTCCTTCTCTTGTTTAACGTTTCAAGAATACCTGACTGCTCGACAAATCGTCGCCAATCATAATTTACAAGCATTAGAACAACCGTTAGAACGTCTGGTGAGTCATATTACTGAACCCAGGTGGCGTGAAATCTTTTTGTTAACGGTAGCTATGCTGCGGAGTGCAGATTTCCTGGTGCAGTTGATGAAGCAAAAAATTGATGCGCTAGTGGCTCAAGATCCATATTTGCAAAGATTTTTAACTTGGGCAAGCCAAAAGTCCCTTGCCCCTCCCCCCCAGCCTGCTGCAATTCGCGCGTTTTATCTTGCCCTAGCTAAGACTCCTCACCTGACACCGGACTTTGCCCTTGCCTGCATCCTTGATCAAGGTATTTTTTTGGATGCGGCATTAGATAACCTAGTAATGGAATGCACTATTGATTGCAAATCTAATTTTGCTGATGCCCTAGCCTGCAACCATGCTCTGAGTATTGCTTTAGCGATTGTTCAAGATGCTGGCTTACATCAAGCTTTACAACAACTTAAAGACATACTGCCTGATCCACAACAAAGTAGAGAAAGGTTTCAGACATGGTGGCAAAGAAGTTACCCTGTCTGGATGGAACGGTTAAAGAGCATGATCGCCAAGCATCGAAACATTCAGCATCACTGGGACTTCAGCCCACAGCAACAGCAAGTATTGCAACAATATTACGATGCAAATCAGTTGCTTATCGATTGCCTCAATAGCAACTGTGAGCTAACAGGTGTTGTACGGCAGGAGATTGAAGCCAGTTTGTTATTGCCGATCAAAGAACTCTCCGAGCGAGAATGGCAGGGATTGTGATCAGGCGGGGGGCCCTGCCCTTTCATTTCACTGCAACTTTGACACTAGCTACAGAGATTTATTTTGTTGGTGGTTGAATGGGAACTTGTCCGGGTGTAGACGAGCTTTTCAACCATAGCAGCACTGCGGGAGTTACACCCAGCAACAAGCCAAGCAACACGGGTACAGAGAATCCAGATGCTAACTCATGACTGTAGCGAAACCAAAGTTACTTAGATAAACTGCTAAAGGGGCGTTGCATAATTGAAGTATGAATTCCAGCGTAGGCGTAGCCAGTCGTAGACATCGCTATACAATGTCCAAGATGTGGAGCAACTCATAACTGCAAGAACGGCAGGAAATTATCATACGCGGGGCTTTGCTCAATGGCTTTGTTGCGTGAAAGCGGGCAACAGGTGATCCGCCACCCGCTATGAATGAAAGAAACAGTCAATAGACAACCTATTAACAAATACATTGATAAGTGTCCTGACAGTTAAAACCGCTAATTGACTGGTGTGATTAATACCCAAATGCTTGAGTGTTTGTATTTAAATCAATCCTGTAGTCAGCTAGCGGATGAGAGAAATACTAGACTGCAACCTTGTTAAAGACCTGTTTATATGGTATGCACATCTGCCTCGCTAAGAAATATCATCGTTTCTGCACCAACTCTGCCAAAGTCAGGCTCTAGCTCTAATGCCATCTCAATGAGATACGTCCATGTGCCAGATTCAGGTGTGTAACTTCGTACAATCCCTTCTCCACCAACAAACCTCACCCATTGGGTATTGCGAAACTTAGGCAGCTTCATGAAGGTTGCAGTCATGCTTTAGATTCCTCAATTCATAGTTGATACTTTCTGTTTTAGTAGAATAAATCAAATATATTTTGTATCTTTTTAAGTAAAGATGTCAAATATCATCTATAACTTTTGAATGTTTTAGGTGCAACTTATACAATTTATACGTAATTAAAACATGATCTTTGACAATAGTATGTCAAACTAATTCTCAGCAACAGATTGATTGTATAATGCGCCGTTATGACTCAATTATTAAATAGTTTGCCTATCGACTATATCAACCAAATTCAAGCGTTTTTACGTCAATAACACTCGTAATATTGAAATCGTTCAGATTACAAATCAGATTACAAATATTCCAAATTGCTACTTTGAACGTGTTGTTTTCCCAGAAGAAAGACTCTTGTTTAACGTGAATTCGAGAGATCCAGGACTTACGCACTCAAAACCTGAAAACTCGTTCGCGTAGCGTGCGCGAAGCGCACTCCCCCCTAACCCCCCTTAAAAAGGGGGGGATCTAAAAGAGCCAACTTTTTAAGGGGGTTGGGGGATCTCTTATGCGTAAGTCCTAAGATCATATAGTGTCCGTTTAATTAGCTGAATCAAAAGACCTCTTAGAGGATGTTTGAAAAGTCTTAAAGTATACTAAAAAACCCCGCTTCCATTCCTCTCCCCAAAACTGAGAAAGGTTTTGAAACCCCGATTAACTTGTAGGTAAGGCTTGCTTGGGGGGTTAGGTTTCCGAGCTTTTGCTGTTAGCAATAATACTTTGAAAACAACCTCTAAGAGGTTTTACTACGTAAAACTGTGCCTCTCCAACCGGGGAGAAGGACAGACTTGAACTAAAGTTCAAGGCAGGCAGAGGTTCGTCGAACTCATGTTTGTTTAAAACACTACTAGAAGCTTATACAATAAGGCTGTCTACTGTAATTTTAATCAAGAAGATTGCTGGCGATCGCCTACTTATTAAAGATTTTCAGCCTCAGTTTCTCAACTGATTCAGCAGTACAGTGACTCATCAGTAGATGAGTCACTTTGCTCATTTATGAATCTGTAATTCTTCCACTCAATTTTGCAATTATCAATACCAATTCAGTAAGCTCAATCGGTTTAGCCAAATGCATTTGGAAACCAGCATCAATTGCCATTTGCTGCTCTTGCTCGCTGACATAGGCAGTGATTGCGGCTGCCGGAATTTGTCCTCCAGCCTCAGCATCAAGCGCTCTCACCTGACGAATCAGGGAGAAACCATCCTCCTCTGGCATCCCAATATCTGCTAGAAGCACATCATATCTGCTAGGAGATTCAGTCAAAGCAGCGATCGCTTCCCTTGCCGATGTAACAACTACTACTTCAGTCCCGCAGTCTTCTAACATCCATTTTAGTAAGTCGCGGCTATCGGCTTGATCATCTACAGCCAGGATGCACAAACCTTCAAGGGAAAGGGGTGGATTTTTACCATTTAATCTATCCACACCTGACAAAACGCTCGGCTCTAAATAAGTTGGTGCAGTAATCTCCGGTGGCATTGAGCGCAGAGGCAGCCTGACGGTGATCGTGGTTCCTTTTCCCTCGCCTAGACTTTGTGCTTGAACTGTTCCACCGTGAAGTTCTATAAGATGACGGGCGATTGACAAGCCTAATCCAAGTCCCTGAGTTGTTTTGCTGCTGCTGGAATCTCCTTGGCGGAAGCGATCAAAAATATATGGCAGCAAGTCTGCACTGATGCCAATTCCTGTGTCGCTGACTTGAATCTGGGCGTGAGTATCTACAGCTTCGAGCATGATTCCCACTCGCCCATCGGCTGGAGTGAACTTAATCGCGTTAGAAAGTAAATTCCACAAAACTTGTTGTAAGCGATCAAAATCTCCGACAACTGTCGCCGAGTTCAAGCGTGAAACAATTTGAACGCTTTTCGCTTCTGCGGACAATTGGACAGACTCAATCGCGGCATCCACTACTGAAACTAGATCAATTAGATGAGTATTTAAATGAAGCTTTCCACTCGTAATCCGGGAGACATCCAGCATATCATCAATTAACTGAGCTTGCACCTTAGCACTCCGGTCTACCACTTCCCAGGCACGAGCGACTGCTGAAGAATCTAAATTGCGGGTACGGAAAAGTTGCGCCCAGCCCAGTATAATATTAAGCGGATTACGAAGTTCATGGGAGAGGTTTGACAGGAATTCATCTTTGGCTCGGTTGGCGATTTGGGCCTGTTGACGGGTTAACTGCTCCTGTACTAATAGCTTGGATCGCTCTAACTCTAACTGCTTGCGCTCCGTGATATCTTCAATCGCCAGCAAAATCATTTGAGCCTCTCCCTGTTGAATAATTTTCCAACCATTGAGCAGCATGGTTTTCTGCCCAATCTGCTCAAAACGATGCTCTATTTCCAAGTTTTGAATACTGGTATCGTTGGCGAGAATGTCTTCTAAGAGCGATCGCAGTTCGGGCAGGTTCCACTGACCGTTTCCTAGTTCAAAAACCAGAGATTGTGCTGTCTGTGATGGTGAAACCTGAAATGTTTCATAAAAGGAGTGATTGGCTTTGTTCACCCGGAAATCAGAATCAAGCACGATTAACGGCACTTGTACCGTCTCCACAATCGCTTCAGCGTAATTCCGGGCTTGTTCTAACGTTGCTGCACTGCGTTTGAGAACATCAATATCTATTAACACCAACACTACACCATCAATCTGGTTTTCTGTGGTGCGATAAGGACGGATGCGGAGGTTGTACCAATGTCCTCCCAGGGTTTGGACTTCTAATTCTTTGATGCTGAGTGTGTCAAGAACCTCCAAAATTAGAGGTTCTAAGTCAGGAGTATTGAGATTCGCTCTGATGTCGCTCAAGGGTCGTCCAGCATCGGCGGGAATTAAATTGAAAAGCCGCTGCGCCATTGGCGTAAAACGTCGAACGCGTAAGTCCGAAGTCAATATCAAAATTGGAATATTGATACTAGCAAGCAAATTCGTGAGATCGTTGTTAACTTGGTGTAATTCCTGATTTCGAGAGCGAAGTTCATCATTGGTTGTGTTGAGTTCTTCGTTGGTTGCCTGAATCTCTTCTTTGGCAGTTTCTAGCTCTTCATTGGTGCTTTGCAACTCTTCATTACTGGAAAGAATTTCTTCATTGGCAACTTTCAGGTCTTGATTGATGTCCTCCTGCTCTTGGATCACCGCTTGCAGATACTCTTGAGTCGCAGCCCGCTCTTGGTTTGCAGCTGCTATTTCTTGCCTTAGCCGAACAATCTCACCCTCTAAGTCTGCCTGCTCTTGGCTTTCTGGATTAAAAGAGCTGAGGTTAGTAACCGTGGGTAGGGCTTGTTCAAATAAAACCAGAAAGTAGAGTTCTTCACCAATCCCAGGGTTGAATGGAATCACCTCAATATTGATGATTTTTGAAGGATCGCCGGATTCAATTTGTAACCCTTCCCTTCTAACTAGAATTTTTTGCCGTTGTGCCTGATAAATTGTAGCGCGTAGCTCGACGAGCAAACCCTGGCGCACCATTTTGAATAAGTTCAAACTGGGTTTGCCAGGTGCAAGTTTTAGGTAGAGATCGATTTCTCCCCGAAATTGCACCACGTCCATATTGTTGTTGATCACCACACCCACTGGGGCATAGTGATTCAAGATCAGTTGGTCAGTTTTTTTCTCTAAGTCAAACTCATCCGATGGATTCTCAAACACCTTATTAGGTTCATCCACTTTTACTATCGGATAATTGCTGGTAACGAACGAAACAATTGGACGATTTGCGGTTAGCTTCTTGGCATAGATTTTAGACTTTTTGTCAATGAAAGTAAACAACTCTGAATATTTACCTGTGCTTTCTGAAGTCCCTAGCAGCATAAAGCCAGTCGGGTTGAGACTGTAATGAAAGATGGGCAGTATCCGTTTTTGCAACGTTTCGTCCAAGTAAATCAGTACATTCCGACAGCTAATTAAATCTAAGTTGGAAAAAGGGGGGTCACTGCCCAAGTCTTGTCGGGCAAACACACACAGTTCACGGACAGCTTTGTTAATTTTATATCCACCGCCCTCAATGGCATTAAAGAATTTGCGGCGGCGCTCTGGTGAGACCTCCACCATTTGATTTTCTGCATAAATGCCAGTTCTTGCTTTCTCAATTGCTATCTCGCTGATGTCTGTGGCAAAAATCTGGATCGGCAGCGGGGTTACTTTATCCGACAAAAACTCTAGCAAGGAGATGGCGATCGAGTAGACCTCCTCGCCCGTTGAACAACCCGCCACCCAAATCCGAATCGACAATACCGACTTGTTTTGCGTAATGATGGGAAAGACTCGCTCTTTCAACAGTTGAAATACTTCGGGGTCGCGGAAAAAATAGGTAACGTGGATCAGAATTTCTTCATAAAGCGCCTTGACTTCACCCGGATTCTTTTGCAAATACTGGGCATAATCCTCTAATCGTTCTAGTTTGTACAACACCATTCGCCGTTGGATTCGGCGATCAAGCGTGTTGGGCTTGTAGTGGCTGAAGTCAACGCCAACTTGCGATCGCAATAACCCAAAAATAGTCCTCAGGGCATCTGTTTGTTCGGGCAATGTCTCAACCGTGATCAGCCGCTGTGAGTCATGAATAAAAGGATTGCGACTGAGGTTTACCAGTTCTTCAGCAATTTTTTGAGGTGGCAGAATAAAATCGACATTCCCTGTGGCAACAGCAGTATTGGGCATACTATCGAATTTTGCTGTGTCTTCACACTGAGCAAAAGTCACGCCTCCGGCTGCCTTGATTGCCTTCAGCCCTTGTGAACCGTCTCCATCCGCCCCAGATAAAACCACTGCGATCGCTTTGCGCCCTCGATCCACTGCCAATGAAGTAAAGAACGCATCACCAGGCATATATTTACCCTGAACTTTCTCTCGCGGCGTCAGTTGCAACACCCCATCAGACAAGATCATCTTAGTGTTAGGCGGAATAATGTAGACCTGGTTCGGTTCTACAGTCATCCCGGATTGCACTTCACTGACAGGCATTTGAGTTGCTCTCGCCAGAATCTCGCTCAACAGACTCTTGTGGTTAGGATCTAAGTGTTGAATCAGCACAAATGCCATCCCTGTATCGGTAAGCAAATGCCTGAGTAACTGCATAAATGCCTCTAATCCACCCGCAGAGGCGGCAATGCCAACGATGGGAAATAAAGCATTTATATTCTCAAGCTGCTTTACGTCCAACGCTTCATTAGTGGCAGATTCAGATACAGGTTGCTCAGAGGGTTGATCAGAGGTCATAGGATGAAGTTTAATACTGCAATGGTTTGGCAGCTAAGGTTTATATTTTAGGTCAATTTACTTACTTGCCCTGTATTTATAAGAGTTTGAGGAGAAATTCAACAAATTAAGGCTCATTCGATGAATTAAGCTCTCAAATCACGGATAGTTGTCATTTTCTCGATTTTCGCCTTAGCATAAGCCTGATCAATATGAAATTCTCTTCTTTTATGCATTAAGAAAGTAGTAAGATAACCAACTTGGAAAACACAGGTCGTTTATTTGTAAAGTATCAAGCAATTAGAGAAACTAGCAAACCTTCTACACATAGTATTATAGTAGGTTGGGTTGTAGCTTGCTTCTTTGTTGGGCTACGGCAGTGAAACCCAACATGAACTTGGAACAAATGTTGGGTTACCCTGCCTTAAGCGCCTTTGGGTCTACGTTCCTCAAACGCCACTTGCAAGGCTCGTCGGGAAACCGCATCGCCCTTGGCGTCTCCCCTTGGAGAAGGGCGCAGTGGCTCCCCAACCTACAGATATTATAAGTGTTTAAGCGAACCTGATATAAGAACTAAAGCATTGAAGAAGTTGAAATAAACATGGACATGAACAAACCTGCTACTTTTTAAGTTTTTTACAGATAGCAGACAGGACAATTAACTTGAGCTTTTTAATATGTAGAGAGTGAACATTTCACAACTACCTTTCAAACTCAAATATTTTGGGTATTTAGCAATTTTAGATTTTTATCTAATATCTCCAACAGATAAGCTAGAAAAAATTTAACTTTTCTAAATCCAAATTACTGCTAAAAAGGAAGAAGCTAGAATAAATCCAATACCAAGAATTCCGCAACTCAAAAGCAAAACTAATTGAGTTAAAACAGACATTTTAGAACTCCTGAAATTAATGCTATCGTTTATCAAGTTCATTTGTAGCATCTCAAAAACAATCATCCCCACCAATAAATGACTCATATCATTACTTCTCAAAACTTAGACTACTATATCTAAGATATTAATTGAGCTAGTTAGCATGAGGGCGAATCAGCATTATTAGCAAGTGCTAAAATGCCAAGCACAGCAACGAAATCATCAATAACTACGGGTTTAGCAAAGCATAGACTAAACCCAGCTAAGAGAGCATGTTGATACATATCTTCAGTTACAGTGCCTGTCAGAGCGATCGCTGGTACTGCTCTGCCTCGTTCTCCCGTAAGTGTTCTCACTTTGTGAATCAGAGTATAGCTATCCTGCTTTGGCGAGGAAATACCATTCAAGAGGATATCAGGTTGCCATTGCTCAAATATTTCCAGAGCTTCCTCTCCTAAAGATGCCGTTTGCACCTTCACACCATAGGATTGCAACATCGGCGTCAACGAATTGCAGAAATTGACATCATTATCTACAAGGAGTACTCGTAGCCCTTGAATAAATGAAGTATTAGTGGGAAATCTATTATTTAGATACATCACAGTTCCAAAATTGAGATTTTCTTGAGCTTTGGAATGTCCTTAAGCAGTACATCTATTGTGCTTGCTTGAAGTTCAATAAATGTCTCATCAGTAGACACAAAAACGCTGAATAGGCTATATTACCTTTGAAAATATCTACTCCCTTAGCAGCTTTGATTGCAGCAACTAAGATACTAAAGATATTATTTCATGGGAGCATCGCCAAGCTCAACTATTTATTTGTCCCACTAGACATAATTTTTATTAACAGTTTTGACTATAACATCCTCTTGTTAAAGCTCATGTTTGAATAAATGTTTGAATAGTGTATAAGTTGTATAATTTGTATAGGTTTACCAATAAAAATTATCTAAAAAAATTTAAATTATTCCGATGGGCAGTAACTACTGCTAACAATATTATGTCTAACTAAGTAGAATTTTTCTACCCTTCAGTAGTAGTTAAAATAACTTTCAACAAGAGATACTTGGTTTTTTTAGATGAGTGCAGACCCTCTCGTGAAATTTGCACCTGCGACTTCGTTTTCGAGGATGATATCGAACCTTTAGATAATTCATTTTTGGAACAGCTTAAAGGCCAATACGCTTGGGTTAAGGATAATTGTAGCGACTGTTTTAAAAGTCAAGCGACGCCGAATAGCCCGTCGTAGACATCGCTTTGTTTGTGGAGATTTATGAAAGCGATGCCACGCTATCGGCGTCGCACCTGTGTACTTGATCGCGGTGCGACAAAGTTTGAAGTACTCCTACACGACTTTGAAGTACCTCAAAACGACTTTG
>NZ_CAXTNP010000079.1:0-2568 GCF_964245575.1 uncultured Nostoc sp.
TCCAAAGTCGTTTTGAGGTACTCCAAAGTCGTTTTGAGGTACTTCAAAGTCGTGTTGGAGTACTTCAAACTTTGTCGCACCGCGATCAAGTACACAGGTGCGACGCCGAATAGCCCGCTTTCTCTACGAGACGCTCCGCGAACGGCATCGCTTTCATAAATCTTCACAAACAAAGCGATGTCTACGACGGGCTATGACGCTCGAATACTCGCTAACGCAACTCTTGGAGACGCACTCGCGTTCGCTATCGGCGTCACTTTACTTTTAAAACAGTCACTACAATTATCCTTAACCCAAGCGTATTAGACGTTAAACCTGAGAAGTTTAGTTAACTATAGCGGTCGCCAGGTAGGTTAGGACAGAAACTGAACATATAATCTAGACACCAAGAGACTTTCAACCCTGTCCCCTGTCACCTATTACCTGTCCCCTGCTATAATTGCATCTGCACCCGATTGAGTGGAATGGATGGTTTGATTTGTTGGGCTAGGTAAACCTAAACAGTTACGAGCGATCTTGTGTCCGTAAAATAGTAGTTCCAACAGAATCCGCTAATTCCAAATCTTCTAAAAACATTTCATTAACAGTCTTTTGACGGTAAATCATCATTTCCCGCACCCAAGAATCATTACCTTGCTCCATGTACTTACCAATACAGTAACCAGAGTACTCAATATGCTTAGTTTCATCAAAAATCAACAAATCAGACATTCGAGTTACTTTTGCTAAGTCCTTAGGTGTAGAATATGCTTGCAGTACTGGACGCAACAATAATTGTAGAATCAATGCCCGAATTTCTAAAAGATTGATTTGGATAATCTCATCCATCACCAATTTTTCATCCATTATCTGAGCCGAAGAAATGGGCACTAGGGGCGGATGTTTGTGGTGATAGTATTGTGGAGAAAAGGCTTTCAACTGTGTACGGAAATCTGCTTCTATTTTCGTCGGAAAAATAATATTCAATAGTGCCACAAACATTAGTGAGTGGCGCGACTCATCAATAGAGTGATTTCTCACCAACTGGGCAAACTCCTGATTTTCGATCTGCTCCGAGAATTGCCAAACTTGTTTAGAACCAGTTCCTTCTTCAGCGACGTTAGTAATCAGGGAATTAGAGAACCACTCAGCATTACGAGCAAACTGACGATATAAATTACCGTACCATCCCATACCGTGTGGTGGTGGATGAATTTCGCAAACCTGCCTCAAAACACTTTGATAATCTTCAAGAATCTGGCAGTTATAACGTTGTAGATAATTGAGCGCCAACTCACTAACATTGTTCATATATTTTATCTTAAAAAAAACTATATATAGTATAATTTATACCCTTGATTGGATAATTATTAGTAGCACATAGCTCTTAAAGCATAGGTGCAGATACAAATATTAGAAGATACTTGAAAAGTATTGGACGAATATAATTTGCTATTACATAAACGTTTGCGTAGCGTCTCGCAGAGAAGTCCGCTTTGAAGTCTGAACGCCGGAAGTCGGCGCTCAGACTTCAAAGCGGACTAATAAAAAATCAAGGGTTTTAAACCCACCGATGTGGGTAAAGTCTCGTGGAGCCAGGATTTATAGTCGCCAAGGCTAGTAATAAATTAGACTTGTTCATTCATCCTCTTAAACTTAATCTTTCAATTTAATGATTAATCGTCTTTGCATTTGGGTGGTACTGCAACGATTGTAATTGTAAAAGGGCGCTTAGGTGGTACTGCAACGATTAAAATTGCAAAAGGGCGCTTCGGAGGGGATGGACAGTTACTACCAGTCGAGATATCTTTTGGCGCACTTGTACCACCTTTGATTGCCTCCATGTCTTCTGGACTTAAATCAAAACTAATTAGTTCGTTATCTAGATTCTCTAGTTTGAGATTTTCCATCTGTTTCACCTCAATTTAATTAGTATCAACCGGAAAGAATCTCTAAATACACAAGCTTCTTTCTGAGTTTAAGAACTTAAACAATGCTTTTCAAACAATTTGTTGCTTAATTTATCTTGAATATTCACTATTCTTTTACAAACTAACATTATTACTGCACAGTTGGGCAATTATTACATTATGAAAAAGGGACATAATTAATTTATTTTTCCTCAAATATTAATAGTAGTCAGGTCAAAGGCGAATGGCACGCTTGAAAAGCTAAAGGCTATCAAAGAAAGCATTGCAGCCTTTCAATGCCATTGAGCAGTGGTTGGATAGGTCAGGCGATCGCCCTTTCATCTACGCTAGGGGCAGTTGTAAAAAAAATTATTTGTCGTCGTTAATAGATTAGTGTCGCTCGCTTGATCTACCATCAATTTAAAAGTTTAACGACATTAATTAATTTGATAACATGACAAATAAATTGTTATCCGACAAGATAACTCGGCGGCCTGTTCGCTTTTAACTAAAACCCTGCTTTTGCCTACTGTCCAAGTTCTTTGATGTTTTTCATCACTTGTTCATATAAGTCGTTGTTACCTTGACTTTGAAAAATGCTTGCTGCTTGTTGTAAATCCTTGAGTGCCCCCTGTTTGTCTCCATTGGTGGCGCGGGCATTTCCCCGGTTATTGTAGGC
>NZ_CAXTNP010000079.1:2668-27913 GCF_964245575.1 uncultured Nostoc sp.
GGTGGCGCGGGCATTTCCCCGGTTATTGTAGGCTTCAGCATAGTTGGGATTCAGGCGAATCGCTTCACTGTAATCTTTAACTGCTTCTCTGTTATTTCCTAGTGAGGCGCGAGCATTCCCCAGGTTATTGTAGGCTTCCGCGTCGTTAGGGTTGATGTTAAGTGCTTGATTGTAATCTGCGATCGCTTTTTCCTTGTCTCCCAAATCAAAGTAGGCTAATCCCCGGCCGTTGTAGGCAGCGCCATATTGAGAATTTTGCTGAATTGCCTTACTATATGAAGCGATCGCAGCTTGTAAATCGCCGTTTAAATGCTGATTCTTTCCCTGAAGATAGAATTCCCCACCAATGGAAGCTGTAGCTGAACTACGGCTAGGTTGACTAACTCCTATTTCTGTTACCAAAACATTGTCATTCTTACTACAAGAAACACTGCTAATTGCTGTCAATGTAGTAAAAATAGCTATGGTAAATACTTGATTTACCCTTGTTCGCTTTTGTTTAAATAAACGCCGTCTCATAATTTAATATAAACTGCTATAACACCTGAACGCAATTATTACCAAAATCTAGATTTTAATTCTTTAACTCAATAGTTATTTTAACTTTTGATAAACATTTAAAGTCAATTGATAAATTTCCTTGACATTCAATATATTTATTTAATATTTATATTAAGGGAAAATCATAAAATATAAAGTATAAAACTTGTCAATTTCGCTCTTTGCTCTTGTCATTTATATAATTCTTGACAATGGATTTCTGAGCAGTAACCTACTGTTGTTCATGATTTTTAAAATACTTTTTGAAATAAAACTGAAATCTTAAGATTTATTCTCAGATAATAACTCCATAAATTCTGGCATTTGTAGCCATCTAAACAATTTACTCATCCTCGATATCACTTTCTTGAGTTTTGGGATTTAGCCGCCAAGAGGTGGTTTTTTCAATATCTACAGAAAGTTGTTCCAGATTTTGCCCTAAATCTTTTTGGATTTTCTGAGTTAGTGTGATTGGAAAATCTAAATTAATACCTTCACTTTGTGCTAGCACTGCCAATTCTGTAAAAGTAGCTTTGATTGTAGTCCGCTCATAACTAGTCAGTTTATAATAGGCAGTTTCAGATATATTCTGAGCTTGCATGGCTTTTTTTATGCGTTCTTGCAAATGCTCAAATTCGGAATCCAACAACTTCCATTGCTGCTCAAGTTGCGAGTATCTGGTACTTAGTGATATTAAGTCTTCTGTTGCAGGATCAGGGCTGGCTTGAGCTTGTAAATCTAATAAATTTGAGTGGATTTGAGCCAGATAAATACAATCTAAGTAAGCATACTCTATCTGTTCTTCAGTTAGGGGGCGTTTTCCCCAATCGCTTTCTTGTTCTTGTTTGTCGATATTGTTAAAGCTACAAAGTGATGTAGCTATGGTTTTGAGTTGGTAATTAGGTAATGGTAAAAGATAGTAGGGAATTTTTTTTGCCATATCTAAAGTACAAGTAATATTTTTGGCTTTCTTGTTACCGAGAAGTTTTAGATCGTAACTGGCGTTGTGAAAAACTTTTTCAATTGCAGAATTTATCATAATTTTTTCAATAAAATCAGCTATAATATCAGGCTGATTTAGGACATCTAAAAGGTAGACGCGATCGCCACTCATATCTTTGGGATTATCTAATACCTGAATCAGCGATAGTCGGGGATTACGACTTTTATAGTCAGCTACTTCTGTATCTATCCACAGCGTTTTAGCGTTGGTATATTCAGCGACAATGGCACTAATTTCGTGGGCGGAAGTAAGGTATGGCATTGGCTAATATTTCCTGATATTTTGGGCATTGTAAGTAAGCCATAGTTTTCTAAAGTAACATTTTGTTGGTAATTTTGCTGCCACAGGATTGCAAAAATGCTGAAGTTTTGAGTTGCATAGGCTTAGATATCGCCAAACTGACTTAAATCTGATAATATCGAGTCACTACTCTAAGGCTGCACAGTCTACTATCGAAAGAGCTACTGTGCATCTACATTAAATTCATAGAGAGCTACAAACTGTATGCAGAGGCATCCTGGTTAGCAACCTTCAGGAAAATTGAATTGGCGCTTCTCAAAAATGGCTGCAAAATCTTAGCCTCAAGAAATCGTCTAAGTTTCAATTTTCAGTAACCTGAGTACTTGCTTGGGCGCTTTTGCTACTTCACATTTAATTGCTTTTTAACATCTGCTCCTCACCATCACACACACCTCAATTAATCGCTTCCAGTATTCAATTCGGAGAAGATAATGAAAAAGCTAATTCTATTATTAGTTAGTAGCATTTTGGTAGTTAGTACTTTTGGCTGCCAAGAGGCTTCTAAAACTGGTTCGGAAACTTCTAGTACTACTAAGGAAGCCGCTCAAGCACCAGCAACACCAGCTTCTCAGATAAATCAAACTGCGGATAAAACTACTGCTAAAATTCCAGGAACACAAACGACTCCTTTAGGAGTTAGCACAGATACTAAAGTTAAAACCGATTCTGAAAAAACGGTAGCAACAAAAGCTAAGAGCAACTTGAAAACTGAAGTTAGCGAAAAGTTGAATAAAGGCTTACCAGGCAATAAGTTACAAGTTGAAAACAAAGAGGGTGAAATTATCCTCAAAGGCACAGCAACTTCTGCTGAAGAACTCCAGAAAGCTGAAACCTTGGCTAAAGAAGTTCAAGGTGTGAAGACAGTGAAGGTAGAAGCAAAAGTTAAAGCTGTGAAAAAGCCATAAAAGAATAACTGAAGCTCTCAGTTAACATCGGGATGAAAGCCAAACACGGACTTACTCTGATGGAAGAGGGAAGAAGACTAAAGCGCTTATCCTTTGAAGCTTACCAGAATGTTGCGATCGCCCTTGATTAGATGAATTCGCCTACTGATGCAAGTAACGCTAATTAAGCTAACGATGGAGGGGAAACGGTATCAAGCTCCTCAGAGGTGGGAGCAAGAGAAGTTGCTCAACTTGTACAAGGCAAAGCTCAAACTTGAAGAGGTAGTCAAATTGCTAGGGGAATAGGCATTAGAGATTAGATATTTTGGCTCACGGCATTATCAGGCAAGTGAGCTTTTTTCGGGCTTACCTGAGCTATAATTCCTAGTTGTTTAATAACTTGTTTAACAACCTGGGATATTAGACTTAGGGTCGTAGAGATGGTGAATTATGAGCATCTATTGAGCATAAATTTTGAGTCTAAAATAATGCTTATATCGCTTGATAATTCACTGGAAATAGCTTATTTGAGCATTAGATGAGCATTTTTAAAGAATGATACGCTGAAAGGGTTGCTAAACTGAATCTTTTTACTTGCATTACCGGATGATTGCATCGACGTACCAATTGTTCATCGTGGGTACTAACAATTACTGTAGCCCCAAAGGAATTTAACTTTTGGAGAATCTGGATCACTTGCCAGGAATTATCTGGATCGAGATTTCCAGTAGGCTCATCCGCCAACAGCAGGGGTGGTGTACCAACGATCGCACGAGCAATACTCACCCGTTGTTGCTCTCCTCCAGACAGTTGATCTGGAAAGCAGTCAGCTTTACTCAGCAAACCCACCAGCTTCAAGGTTGGTTCTAAGCGTCGTTGAATTTCTTTACGGGTATACCCTTGAGCTTGCAGCACAAAAGTCACATTTTCTGCTACTGTTCGTTGAGTAATCAGTTTGTAGTCTTGAAACACAATACCAATCCGTCGCCGCAATAATGACAAGCGATCGCCCCGTAAACCTGCTACATTACACCCATCAACAATTACTTTTCCCTGCGTCGCTAACTCCTGGCCATACAGCAGTTTCAAGAGCGTTGATTTACCAGAACCACTTGGGCCTGTGATAAACAAAAATTCTCCCTTTTTTACCTCAAGGTTCGCATTCAACAAGGCGTGAGTGCCATTAGTATAAGTCTTGGTTACAGATTGCAATTGCACCTTGATAGTAGTATTGCTACCGTGCTGTTGAGTTTTATTGTCCTCTTTATGAAGGGATTTGTCTTTCTTAACTTGAGTTGTTAATACTGGCATTGTTAAATTTTCCTTATCCCCACAACCAAATAGCTTACGGGTTTAGATTTGATATTCCTCTCAAAAATAAGGATTCCCAGGTTTGGACTGGGAATTGAAAATTTAACAAAGAAAATTTAAAATTTTTGAAGACTTCAATAATAACTAAGTAATAGCACCCATAACGGGCTAAACCATAGCTATCCGCTAACAGCACTCTCCACTCTCAACTAATTGCACCCCTTGCTGTCAAACGATAAACAAACGCTTTCACAGCAAACGCTGGCAAAGCCAACATCCGCCGCCAACGCCAAGGTTCTTGATAAAGCCGATACAACCATTCCAAATTATTATTTCCTAACCAGGCGGGAGCGCGAGTTTTAGTTCCCGACCAAATATCAAAACTACCACCAACACCAATCCAAATTGCTTGGGGGCACAAATGGCGGTTTTCGTCAATCCATAACTCTTGACGTGGCACTCCCAAACCGACAAAAATCACTTGTGGCTGCAATTGAGCCAGAGTTTTTCGCAATTGTGCTTCTTCTTCTGGGGAATGGTAGCCTGAGTGAGTGCCTACTATACTCAAATCTGGAATTTGCTGCTGCCAAAAATCTGCCGCAGTTGAGGCCACTCCAGGCGCTCCTCCATAGAAAAAAACCTTTGTCCCTGTTTTTTGTTGCCCGATTTCTTGCAAAATTTTTTCTGCTAGTTCAATCCCTGGAAAACGCTGCACTTTTTGCCATAATAGCCATCGCAAATACAGAACAACCCCGGCTCCATCTGGAATAACAAGTTCAGCATTTTTAATGACCTGAGCTAGGATTTTATTCTGCTCTGCCTGCATAGTCATTTCTGCATTGAGCGTTACTACATGAATTCCTTTGCCTGTACGCAGGCATTCTAACAACCAGCCCGGATAGTTATCCATCACATGAACTGGTATTCCTAACACTGAAAATGCTTCATTGCCTTTAGACATAGCCTATTCTGGATTAACCTCACACCAGATTTCCTTGAATGTTAAGTTTATCAAATTTTTTATATTAGAACTTAGGCAGGAGAGATTCCCATTGCCCTGCAACAATAGAAAGCATAAGTGAATTATAAGACTTACAGGAGATACCCCAACCCCTTAAAAAGGGGGTTTTTAAGATCCCCCCCTTTTTTTAAGGGAGGTTAGGGGGGAGTGCGCTTCGCGCACGCTACGTGAACGAGGTTTCAGGTTTTTAATGCGTAAGTCCTGAACTAATTAGTCTTGGGCGCTTGTACTTGGGCTGAATCAGTCCAAATTTGATTGTTGAAGTGTAATATTCTACTAAATATAAAACGCTCAACTCGTAACTCTGGTTCCGGGAACAGAAGCCCCCACTATACTGCTTGCGGTTAGTGTGGGAATATGTCACGAAACTCGACTTTCTGGTTAAGGTAGTGTAACGGGCTGAAGTTGGCTATGAGTAAAATTCGTATCGCTCTGATTGAAGATCATGACCTAACTCGTGTAGGTATTCGGACAGCACTACTGCAAAAAGATGACATTGAAGTTGTAGGTGAAGCTGCTAATGCTGCTGAGGGGCTAAAGATGTTAAAAATGGTACAACCAGATATTGCCATTGTAGATATTGGTTTACCAGATAAGGATGGCATTGAGCTAACACGGGAGTTAAAATCTACTGCTAATGGGCAGC
The DNA here is from genome assembly GCF_964245575.1 of uncultured Nostoc sp. GTDB lineage: Bacteria > Cyanobacteriota > Cyanobacteriia > Cyanobacteriales > Nostocaceae > Nostoc. The sequence continues at coordinate 8,374 of NZ_CAXTNP010000079.1, forward strand.
AGCTACTAACAAAGGTGTTAATTTTGACGCTGCAGGATAACAAAGAAGCTGTATTGGCAGCTTTTGCAGCTGGTGCAGACTCTTACTGTATGAAAGATATCAAATTCGATAATTTGCTGGAAGCAGTAAGAGTAACTTACAATGGCAACGCTTGGATCGATCCCGCGATCGCTCGGATTGTATTACAACAAGCGCAACAAAATCCTCAAAAGTTGGAATCAGCTTTTGTAGATACCAAGACCATTGCCTCTAACCCTGATTCTGTCGATAATCTGGAAGGAATTCAACCTTACACACTGACAGAAAGGGAATTGGAAGTGCTACAGTTGATTGTCGAAGGTTGTAGTAATGCAGTAATTGCCGAAAGGCTTTATATCACTGTTGGGACTGTTAAAACTCACGTTCGCAATATTTTGAATAAGCTATGTGCTGATGACCGTACCCAAGCAGCAGTCCGCGCCTTGCGTTCTGGGTTAGTAGGATAATGTTAAATTGAGTGAACAGTTATCAAGTTTTAAAACACTGATAACTGATAACTGATGAAAATGATTAGTTATTAATTTTTTGTTGATTCTCAGGTGGGATAAAAATTATATTATCTCGCCATTCAAATATGTGAAAACTAAAGTCAAATATGGCTGAAATCGGGGTGGACAAACTTAAGCTCATGGTGGTAGATGATGAGCCAGATAACTTAGATTTACTCTACCGCACTTTTAGGCGAGATTTTCAAGTATATAAAGCCAATCATGCCTTTGGCGCTATGGAAATCTTGGATCAGTTTGGTGAAATGGCGGTGATTATTTCTGACCAAAGAATGCCTGAAATGAATGGCACTGAATTTTTTAGTCGCACCGTAGAGCGCTTTCCAGACACGATTCGGATTTTGTTAACTGGTTTTACTGATGTCGAAGATTTGGTGGATGCGATTAACTCTGGTCAGGTATTCAAGTACATTACCAAACCCTGGAATCCTGAACAGCTTAGAGCATTAGTTGAGCAAGCCACTGATACATATCGTCTAGTTAAGAAGCGCACGCAAGAGTTGGGTCGGGCCCTACAGCGAGAATCTTTGTTTAATGCGGTAACAACGGCAATTCGGGAGTCTCTAGACTACGACAGTATGCTGCAAAAAATTGTAGCAACTATTGGACAAACATTTGAAGCTAGCAATTGCTTGCTCAGACCAGTTGAGGGCGATCGCCTCACACGAGACCAGTTCTCATACCGCGATCCCAAATCTGATGTATTAGATAGCTTCTTCGACCCCAGTGTTTTAATCAAAAAAGTGCTGGAAACCCGTCATTATCAACTTGCTCAAGATATATATCAGGGTAATCCTTCTTACCACCTGGTTGTGCCACTTAGCTATCAGCAGCATTTATTGGCTGTGCTGGTTCTCCACCAATGGGGACGCGATCGCCCTTGGCAAGACGAAGACATTGAACTGATTGCAGGTGTTGCCGAACAAGCAGCATTAGCCCTCTCTCAAGCCAAACTCTACCAGCGCCTCCAAGAAAAGCAACAGCAGATTCACAATGAGTTGGAGGTAGCCCGCCAAATTCAATACAACTTGCTACGCCAAACTTTACCTGACATCAAAGGTGTGAAGGTGCAAGCCTGCTGTTACCCAGCCCGGGAAGTAGGAGGCGATTTTTTTGAAGTGTTTGTCCATCCCAAAGGCGATTTGTGGTTGGCAGTGGGTGATGTCTCTGGCAAGGGTGTCCCAGCTGCTTTATTTATGGCTAGTATTATTTCAGTTTTGCGCCGGGAATTATCTCAAGAAGCACCAGCCGAGCCAAATGTGGTCATGCAGAACCTCAACCACGCTCTCAGTGAAGACTTAATTAGCAACAATTATTTCATCACTCTTGTGTTAGCTTGTTATACCCCTAGCACTAAGGAACTCGTCTACACTAATGCCGGTCATATTTATCCACTGTTATGGTCACGGCAAGGTGCTTTAAGCGACAATCCCAATTACCTCAAAGTTCGCAGCGTTCCTTTGGGGATCTTACCTAAGTGGCAGGCACAGTCTGGTCGTTTGGTTCTCGCGGCTGGAGACACATTGTTATTGGCCAGCGATGGAATTACAGAAGCTTCGGTATCAAATGATTTTGATTCAAGAGTAAAAAACGAGCCTGGCGTTGACCCAGTTAACCGTTCTATGCTGAATCAAGATGGTCTTTGGCAACTCTTGCAACAAGAGCAACAACCGCTTTCTCTTAACCATTTACTAGCTCGTATCCAGGCAGACAACCACGTTCAAGAAGACGATCAAACTATACTTTCACTGGAGATTTTGTAAGTAATGAAAAGTGAGCTTCACGTACCAAGTGACTTGAGTTTTCTTAATATTGTGGAAACCTGGCTGCTGGGATGTTTGAAAATCCAGCTAGGAGACTCTGTAGACTGGTCACGCCAATCAAGTCGTTTGAGGCTGGCTTTAGTAGAGGCCTACTCAAATGCAGTCCGTCATGCCCACAAGGATAAACCAAATTTACCGATTTTACTGCGTTTGGAAGTGAAAAACCGGGATTTGGCCCTGGAAATTTGGGACTACGGCGAAGGCTTTGATATGTCTAACTACTATGCGCCAAGCCCTATGGAAAAACAAGAAGGTGGTTATGGTTGGCTAATTATGAATCGTCTCATGGATAAAGTAGATTACCAGTTGCAGATTGATGGTGCCAACTGTCTAAAGTTAGAAGCTACTTTACCCGAATTAGTGAAATAGACAAAAGTTACTATTTTTCAAGTGATGTGATTTATACGAATTTTCAATGCCGAGATTTTGTTTTGGGTATGATCAAACATTGCTTAAGCTATTATACTTATTTGCTAGTTTTCACGACGTAAAGAAAGTAACTCTTGGGGAGAAGCTAAAAGTTTGATTCTAGTATATGAAATTTGTCTTTGTTGATTGAGGATAAATAACCACAAGACATTCACACTACACCACGAAGTTTGTGCTTTGCCTGTTACTTGGATTTGAATCGTAGCATTTTCTAAAGTCTCAGCTATTCCGGTGTTAGGATAAGCTTTAATGTTTTGGCCTTCTTGTTTTAAGTAAGCTGCGATCGCATCTGTCCCCACAATATCAGATTCAAATGGTGGACGCATCACACCATCTACGGCAAATAAGGCAGCAGTTGCCTCAAATTCTCCTGCATTTAAGGTTTCAAAATAACGCAGTACACTTGTTTCTGTAATTCCCTCAATCTGGAATTCTTCTTTCAACTGTTCAGCAGAGGTCACGTTGCTTCGCTCCGAATTCAAAATTAATTTATTTATGCTATTGTATGATTTTTTACTCTAGTCATAAAATTATCTGTATTTTGCTACCTAAATATTAATTTCAATACAAAAATAGCTAAAAAGAAACCTGCTGTTGAGGTAGATTACCACATTTGTATAAATCTTCCTGACGATGGTAGAGATATTGCAATATAGCGGTTCTGAATTGCATGGGAATACAGACCACTCGTAGGGGCACAGCATTGCTATGCCCAAAGCATGTTTTGAATCCAAACGATAACTGCTATAAATAAAATTTATATTTAGAATAAGCAACAAATGTTAATCAAAGGTATTGACTACGTAATGTAGAATAAAATCGCCTTTCCTTAGGCACAATCCAGATAAAAAAATGAATCAGTATTCCGTAATCAGCAGCAATTTAGTGAAAGAGAAAGCCAGCGAGTTGGGCTTTCACAAAGTTGGAATTGCTGCTGTAGATAGGGTAGATGCTACAGAAGCGCAGAGGTTACAAGCATGGATTGAACTGGATTATCACGCCGATATGGAATGGATGGCTAACCCAAAACGCCAGGATATTCGCTTAGTTATGCCAGAGGCGCGATCGCTAGTGTGTGTGGCGCTAAATTACTACACGCCACATCAACGTCCCGAAGGCGAGGAATACGCCAAAATTTCTCGTTATGGCTGGGGAAGGGATTATCACAAGGTGATGCATAAAAAACTCAAGCAGCTAGCCATCTGGTTAAAATCACTTGGTGAAGATGTATTAGCTCGTTATTATGCAGACACTGGCCCGGTGCAAGATAAAGTATTGGCTCAACTTGCCGGAATTGGTTGGATTGCCAAAAATGGTAATGTGATTACACGGGAATATGGCTCTTGGGTATTTTTGGGAGAAGTGTTGACCAATTTGGAATTAGAGAGCGATCGCCCGCATACAGAACACTGCGGTAGCTGTACTCGTTGTCTTCAGGCTTGTCCTACGGGTGCAATTACTCAGCCTTTTGTCGTGGATGCTAATCGCTGTATTGCTTATCATACGATTGAAAATCGGGCAAAGGAATTGCCACAGACAGTCATACCCCATTTGCAAGGCTGGGTTGCTGGTTGTGATATTTGCCAAGATGTTTGTCCTTGGAATCAACGTTTTGCCAGCACAACTGATATTGAAGAGTTTGGGCCTTATCCTGGGAATATTGCTCCCCAACTGCTAGAATTAGCCCAAATCTCAGATCAGGAGTGGGATAAACGATTTCCAGCATCTGCCTTGCGGCGGATTAAGCCAGAAATGTTACGACGCAACGCCCTAGCTAATCTTGACGCATCCAGGCGAAATAATGACCCCGAAAGTAATTATTTTTGATTTTGATGGCACTATTGCTGATACAGTAGATGCCCTTGTAAGTATTGCCAATCGTCTAGCTGTAGACTTTGGTTATAGACACATAAGCCCAGAGCAATTAGCCCTTCTTAAAAACTTAACATCTAGGGAAATTATTAAGTACTCAGGAGTTTCTTTATTTAAGATACCTTTTTTAGTTAAAAAAGTTAAAGGAGAATTAAAAAACAAAATCCCAGATTTAAAGCCTATTCCGGGAATTAAAGAAGCATTAATCGAACTTCAAAATGAAGGATACAAATTGGGGATTATCACTTCTAATTCTAAAGAAAATGTGACACAATTCCTTACAATCAATGATTTAAATCACTTATTTGATTTTATCTACTCAGGAATTACGATTTTCGGTAAAACAACCATAATCAATAATGTATTAAGGCAAAATCAACTCCAACCTCAAGAAGTTATTTATGTCGGAGATGAAACCAGAGATATCGAAGCCTCAAAGAAAGCAAATATCCAAGTGATTGCAGTAACTTGGGGCTTTAATTCACCGGAAGTACTAGCCAAGCAAAATCCAGATTATTTAATTCAACGACCTAGCGAACTACTAGAAGTGATGAATGGTCGTTAATTAATAAATAGTCAAAAGTCGATAGTGGAAATTTTAACTATTGACAAATGACCAAAACAGCCTAGTGGGCAATGTATACCAATGCCCACACTTTAAACTAGCAAGATATAAGGAAAACTTAATTTTTACGTTCACCCTTTTCTAAAGCTTGTTTTACTAAATCATCACTGACATTAGTTACACCCTGATTTTCAGAATTCCCAACTTCCCCTGCTAACTCTAAAAAATCATCAGGATTGCCAGTTGACTGCGATTGAGTTGTTGTCTCTTGTGGTTTAGAGATTTGATATTGAGGTGCAGTCGCTGCATCGGCTGCTGCTGCACCTTCACCTGTGCGATCTACTTCACTAACACTGAATTGTTGTGCAGCTGCATAATCAGCATCAAAATCCACCGTTGGCGCTCTTTCTTCACCACTAGCTATGCTTTCGGCAGCTAATTGTGCATCCTGGGTGGAAGCTTCATTTAAATTGGGCTTCACTTCTTCATCAGGCATAATTAAAACCTTAGGTAAATTTTTTATTGCTGGGGCAATTATAGCAAAGTGCTCTGCTGCTTTATTGCTTCTTGGGGGAGACTTTTACCTCTATTAAAAGGTAGATTAAAGTTGCAATTTTAAATTATTTTAACTATTTCTATAGGTAGTAGAATCTGATGCTCAAACTTTGGTAAGCCTTAGCTTGGCGTGTAAAATTTCCTTGGAAACAAATTTATGACTGCAAGTTACGATAAAAATATTTCTCAAGCCCAGAGCAATGAAACTCAAAAATTGGTAGATGCGTTTAACGCCTTAGACACCGATGCAAAATTAGCCTGGTTCTATTTGGTTTATAAAAAAATGGGTGACTCTGTGACTCCAGCTGCTCCAGCTGCTGCTGAACCAGAACTATCACCAATTCTATCAGAAGACTATTTTAAATTGTCAGATGAGGAGCAACTGGCAATTATGCGGGATATAGTCAACCGTAAGGATACAGAGCATTCCCGTGCTTATGGGGCGATAAAAGAAAACAATCAATTGTTAGTTTGGTATGCTTGGGCGGTAGCTATGGGGGATACGGTGGTTGATTTGCCAAGCACTTACCAGCCAACTAAAGAAATTAATGATTTGCTTTCGCAAATTGAAGGATTAGAATTTGAAGAGCAAATGTCGGTGTTCCGGACAATATCTGGTGAATTGGGTTACACCGATGTCAAGCCGATCGCAACGCAAGCAGAAACGGGCAAAACCTCAAGTCTGTAATCATATCAAAACCGCATTTCTCAGCCCCAACGACTAGAAGTCGCGGCTAGACAAACTTTCGTTTGCGTACTCCTTCACTACGGGAAGCTAGAAGGGGTACGAATAACCCGCAGGGTAGGCGAACTTTAATAAGTTATGACATAGCAAGATGATTCAATTCGGCTGGGGTGAGGTTGGAGTGTACTACTTGACCATCACGGAACCAAACGATGCGCTGGGTTTGACGAGCAACTTCTGGTTCATGAGTTACCATGACAACGGTAATTCCACTAGCATTGAGTTCGCTAAAAATATCTAAGACTTCTTGGGTTGTGCGCGAATCAAGTGCGCCTGTGGGTTCATCGGCTAAGAGTACCACGGGACGATTAACGATCGCCCGCGCGATCGCTACTCGTTGTTGTTGTCCACCAGATAGTTGAGTTGGTTTGTTGTTGAGGCGATTTGCTAAACCCACTCGCGTCAATGCAACTATTGCGCGATCGCTTCTTTCTTTTGGGTTCACACTAGCATACACCATTGGCAACATCACGTTTTCTAGTGCTGTTAATTGGGGCAATAGATGGAATTGTTGAAACACAAACCCCAGCTTTTTATTACGGATGTGTGCCAATGAGCGATCATCCATTTGGGCTACATCGAGGTTATCTAAATAATAATGTCCGCCTGTGGGACGGTCGAGACAACCGATAATATTCATGGCTGTGGATTTACCAGAACCAGAAGGCCCCATAATTGCACAATATTCGCCCTGTTCCACGATTAGGTTGACATCATTCAGCGCTCGTACTTCTGTTTCACCACTACCATAAATTTTGAAAATGTTTTCTAGTCGAATGATTGCTGGTTTCGGTACAGCATTAGAAACCAGGGAATCGGTAATTGTAATAGTGTTTGCCATAAGAAGATAAGTAATCTTGGACTGGGAAGAAAGTACTTTACCCTTTGTCACTATAGTAACTATCGTCACCCTGAATATACTGTTTTTTAAAATTTAGAATCCAAAAAGCAGAGATAGGCAACATCACAGACATTTCCTAACGTAGAATGCGAGGAAGCATCTTACAACGTTTGGATGCTACTTTGGAAATTAATCAGAAGAGAAACTATTTTAGTCTTCTGTAACATTTGGGTTGTAGTTTAAAGACGGAACAATGACACAAGCCAACTTATCTCAAACTCTAGCCGTCAATATTCCACCCACACTTACACTCACAGTCACCCACGAGCAGTTTGTTCAGTTAGCACTGGCTAACCGAGATTTACAATTAGAACGAACTGCTACGGGAGAGTTGATTGTTATCCCACCAACCGGCAGCGATACAGGGAAGCGAAACTTTGATATTGCCGGACAACTCTGGTTATGGAACCGTCAAACAAAATTAGGTGTAGCTTTTGACTCATCTACTGGTTTTTATCTGCCTAATGGGAGCGATCGCTCTCCTGATGCTGCTTGGATACGTCAAGAAAGATGGGATGCTCTGACTCTAGAACAGCAAGAAATTTTTGCTCCAATTTGCCCTGATTTATTGCTGGAACTACGTTCTAAAAATGACTCTATAGAAAAGTTACGCGCCAAGATGAGAGAATATATAGAAAATGGCGCTTGCTTAGGTTGGTTAATTGACCGGAAAAATCAAAAGGTGGAAATTTATCGCCAAAGTCGGAATGTAGAAGTTCTGAATAAACCTGCAAATCTGTCAGGGGAAGATATTTTACCTGGATTTGTGTTGGATTTAACCGAAGTCTGGAGTTGACAATACTAGTTTAAGTGGCCTGAGTAGTTAATTGTACTTAATTTGTTACATATTTGTAACTTTATGGCTACTTTCGATGCAAGCAATCTAATGGTGGAAAGTCTATAGCAAAATCCCGCAGGGTGCGCCAGCTTTTGGCAATCGCTTCTCTACGAAACACACTGGCGTTCACCAAGGACAAACAGAATTCTCCAAGACGAAAATTTCAAATTTCAAATTTATCTTATGAGTCAGCAATCAGATAAAAAAAGACAAGCAATATGCCTTTTTGCTTGCCCAAAACACTAAAATGAGTGCGTGTTCTACTGAAATGAGAAAGCAAACTGGGGTTTGAGAAAGCAATCAGGCATTTTGCTTGCTGAATCTACCGAAATGAGAAAGCAATCAGGCATTTTGCTTGCTGAATCTACCGAAATGAGAAAGCAATCAGGCATTTTGCTTGCTGAATCTACTGAAATGAGAAAGCAATCAGACATTTTGAGAAAGCAATCAGGCATTTTGCTTGCTGAATCTACTGAAATGAGAAAACAATCAGGCATTTGGAGAAAGCATTTAGTCTAAATGCTTTCTCAATTCGGTATTTTGCTTATTGAATTGGACTTTACTTATTTTTTTAATCAAGTAACTAGTTATGGTGATCGGTGTGATGACAATCCCGGAATCTCCGGCTTTGGAATTTGCGTCTACGTGCAACAGTAGCGATCGCCCAAAATGTGCCAATTAGAAGCTACCTACAGGTAGACGAAATAAAGTGCAACCTCACTTGTAGTCTGTCTGCTGGCGAAGTTTCACCTAACAATGTGGCTAAAGTCACCCATTTAGGTGAAGGCATACAGGTATATAATACGTATTATGAAGGAAGATTAAGCAACTATGAAGCTAACTATGCGTCTAGTTGTTAGTTTATTAATTAAAGATTTAATCCAAAAATTTTAACAACTTTGCATTCCTGCACCTGCCTTTTAATATTTATGTCCGCTCAATTAACCATAGTTAAGAGGAACCCCCAACCACTCCCCACAAGCGCAAAGGCGAGCAAAAGCGCAGCTATTTGCTATTTGGGGTGCTTTTGCTATGGGCAATTTGATGAGCATCTATAACACAGGCTACTTCCATAAAACAAGATTTATAGGCTTATAGATATGGCTACGCACATAGAAATTCCTGTTATTGGCAAAGTTAAATATCCATTACGCTGGCTGATGGGGCTGATAGCAGGAGGTGCCTTGGTTGTTGGGATCACAACCTACACTCTGGTAAATCAAGGGACAAATAAAGAAGATATTGCTCAATTAACTGTGCCAGTAGCAGCGAAAAACGTCACCTTGCGGATTACAGCTAGTGGCAAAGTCGTGCCAGTTCAGAGCGTAAATATTAGTCCGAAGAATCCCGGAGTGCTGTCGCAATTATATGTGGAACAAGGCGATCGCATTCAACAAGGGCAAATTCTGGCGCGTATGGATAGTGCAGGTATTGAAGCTCAAAGGAGCCAGTACCGTGCTAGTTTAGCCCAAAGCCAAGCACAATTAGCCGAAGCCCTTGCTGGTAGTCGTCCTCAAGAAATTGCTCAAGCAAGGGCCCGGTTAGCACAAGCTCAAGCCCAGCTTGCCCAAGCTAAAGCTGGTAATCGTCCCCAAGAGATTGCTCAATCTCAATCCCAAGTGGATGCGGCTCAAGCAAAGGCGAATTACACCAGTGGACAGGTAAAGCGTTACCAATACCTATACGAACAGGGAGCAGAGAATAAACAATTACTCGATCAAGCCATCAGCGAAGACAAAAGTGCTAGAGCCAGTTTAGAAGAAGCTAAAAAAGGATTCTCGTTAGTCCAAAGTGGGAGTCGGACTGAAGAAATCGCCCAACGTCAAGCAGCTGTTACTGAAGCACGGGCAGCATTGGTACTGTTGGAAGATGGGACTCGTTCTGAAGAAATTGTCCAGCGTCAAGCAGCTGTTGCTGCGGCTGAGGCTCAATTGAAGGGTGTGCAAGTGCAGTTGGAAGATACAATTATTCGCGCTCCTCTTTCGGGAATTGTTACCCAAAAGTATGCTGAACCAGGCGCATTTGTCACACCTACAACTTCTGCTTCTACTAGTGCGTCGGCAACTTCCAGTTCAATTGTCGCCGTAGCACGCGGTTTAGAAGTATTAGCTCAAGTTCCGGAAGCTGATCTTGGTAGAATTAAACAGGGACAGCAGGTGGAAATTGTCGCTGATGCCTATCCCGATCAAATTTATAAAGGTCATGTGCGTTTAATTGCTCCAGAAGCTGTAGTGGAACAAGGTGTGACATCTTTCCAGGTGCGGGTTGCTCTCGATACTGGTATAGATAAACTGCGTTCTGGCTTAAATGTGGATCTGACTTTTTTGGGCGATCGCGTCAATAATGCCTTGGTGTTACCAACAGTGTCTATCGTCACCGAAAAGGGTCAAACTGGCATACTTGTACCAGATGCAAAAAATAAACCCCAGTTCCGCGAAGTTACAATTGGGGCGCAAATCCAAGACCAAACTCAGATTTTAGGGGGAGTTAAACAAGGCGATCGCGTGTTTGTGAACCCTCCCAAAGACTACAAAATCGAGAAGGCGAAAGAACAAAATAATAAATAATTCCCTTGTTAAGAATATATTGTTTCAAAAGCAGGTTAACGGATAGAAAACCTCTGATAACAAGACTTTGAAATTTTAATTACGTTAGCATTCACGAAGTGTCTCGTAGAGAAGCGGGGCGTAGCCCATTACGAATTAGTATGAACCTCTTAGAAAGCCTTAATATGGCAGGTAAAACCCTGCTATCAAATAAGCTGCGTAGCGCCCTCACCATGCTGGGTATAGTTATTGGTAACGCCTCAGTAATTGCCATGATTGGCATTGGCGAAGGTGGGCAAAAGTATGTGAATAAACAGCTGGAGTCATTAGGGCCAAATGTGCTGTTTATACTGCCAGGGAATCGAGAAACTCAGCGTATTTCCTTTGAAGTGCCAAAAACTCTGGTGTTACAAGATGCCGCAGCGATCGCCTCTCAAGTACCAACAGTAATGGGAGTTGCTCCTGAGTTAAACACGAGACAGGTAGTTATATACCGCAACCGAAACACTGATGTCAACATCATTGGCACAACTCCCAGCTTCCTATCAGTGCGGGATTTTGAAACTGCTAAAGGCAGGTTTTTCTCTGAGGTAGACATCAAGCGAAGTAACCAAGTCGTTGTGCTAGGTGGAGACTTGACAGAAAAACTATTCGGTAATAGTAACGCTATCGGTCAGCAATTGCGACTTGGAAATACCAGCTTTCAAGTGATTGGGACGTTGACAGCCAAAGGTTCCAGCGTGGGAGCAGATTATGATAATGCTGCCTTAATACCAATTACAACCTCAGCAAACCGACTTGTGGGAAAGAATTCTCCATACGGTATCGCCTTAGATTATCTCGTTGCTGCCGCTCGTGATTCAGATAGCGTGGATGCAGCAGAATTTCAAATTACTAATTTGTTGCGTCTCCGGCACAAAATTAATGGTGAAGATGACTTTACTATCCGTTCTCAAAAGGATGCTTTGCAAACTGTCGGTCAAATCACAGGTGCATTGACAATTATGTTAGCAGCGATCGCAAGTATATCGCTGTTTGTCGGCGGCATTGGCATCATGAATATTATGCTTGTTTCCGTCACGGAACGCACTCAAGAAATCGGATTGAGAAAAGCGATCGGCGCAACTGAGCAAGATATTTTGCTACAGTTCATCATTGAGGCAGTAATAGTTTCCGCAGCTGGCGGTTTAGTTGGGACTGCGGTTGGCGTCAGTGGCATTTTATTAGTGGGAGCCTTGACTCCCTTAGAAGCGAGTCTTTCTCCAACAGCGATTACTATGGCAGTTGGTGTCTCTGGTGCTATTGGTTTATTCTTTGGTGTTGTTCCTGCACGTCGCGCTGCTAAACTCGACCCGATTGTGGCTTTGAGAAGTGCTTAGTGAGCAACAAGCTTATCGCAAGCCACCTCATCCCTACGCCTAATCGCATCCAGTTCTGATCGGATTTATAACTCCTCCCGTATGAAAGAATCATAATCCTGTCCCCCGTAAAAAGCGCCGTGGATGATTACCCGGTCGGGTTCTACGGAAAAAGCGATTGTTACCCGTTTGGCATACCCGATAATCCGCAAATTAGGTCTGAGATCATCGCGTTTGGTTCCGCGTTCCGGGAAGGTGGAAAGACTTTGGCAAAAGGCAATGATGCTACTGATGTAATGCTCTCTCTGCCTGTTCCTCCCCACCACGGTCGGCGATATAGGCATAGAGACTGCCAAGTTGTTGCTCTGCCCGTGGCGAGAAGATGACGCTGTATTGTTTCATCTAGCGTTACTCTACTGTTGTCCGCTTGCGGTACTGAGAGCGGATACGCGCTATAACCTGTTCTGCGGGGACACCCAGCGTTGCATCAGCTTCACATTCGTCATAGCTTTTAACAACTTCTTCGCGCAGCCACTTTTCTACAGCAGCGTCACGGGCCTGGAGAGTACGTAGACCATCCCGGATAACTTCACTTTCTGTCGCATATTCGCCAGAGGTGACTTTAGCCTTGACCATCTCCAACATGTCATGGGGCAATGTAATAGTGAGTGCCTGTGTCGTTCTCATAATAAATTCTCCTGCTTAAAGCTAATTTCTCATAGTATATGATTTAATCATACACTATGAGAAGCATGGTTATCGTAAATAAATTGACAAGCCCCTGACTTGATTGCTGGGGTCAATCTAAAATCTAAAATCCAAAATTGCGTGGCTTTTTCAAAACTACATGGAAAGAATTTAAATATCCTGTAATGGTTTTAGCTAATGTCTTTTGCTGTTTTTTTGTAGTTATTGCCATTACTTGATATAGCCTTCCTTCGGCAACATACATTCTACTTCTAGTGATTTTTCCTCCAGAATTGATATACTCAATTTCTTTGCCAGGATGATTATTGGAACTACGAATATTCCTTTGACTAATTAAATTACTTTTCGTCGTCTTTAAAGCCATATCCCGTGCATTATTAAGTACAGCTTGGGGGTCAGTTATTTCACCGTAACTATAAGGAAAATCATTGTAAGCAACTAGATAAGCTACTTGCTGTTTTGGTGGTTGAGCGAGAAATATTTCTAAGGTAATTTCCCCCATGTAAGTTTTTTGGTATTGAGTATTTCTGTTGGGGTTTCCCGGCATCAAAATACTAAAGCGTCCATCTGGAGCGGTGAATAACTTCCATTGTGGCTGCACGGGTTGAGAAACCTTTGGTTTGACAACAGCCTTTGGAGGTTTGGGTTGACGCGCTTCCACAAAAACAGAACCACCACAGACAAGTGTGGCGGCGATTAATGGCAACAGACTTTTAATTGTCATATTTTTTGCCTTTTGAGATGCTGATTTCACTGATGATGCTAGCTGTTATAACCTAGCAGCGCACAAAGCAGCACCTATTAGCCCCACTTGTGGGTTGAGGATAATATACACAGGTATCTCTTCAAGGAGGGAGCGCATCCTGCCTTTTTGGGTGAAATTTAATAAGAAACCGCCGTTTTGGATTAAGGGCCGGATTTTGGGTGCAATCCCACCAGCTATATATAAGCCACCGTAAGGTAGGAGTTTAAGGGCAAGATTGCCGGCTTCTGCACCATAAGCCTCTATAAATAATTGCAAAGTTTGTTCACAGAGGCGATCGCGTTTTTCTAGTGCAGCTGTACCAATGACAGCACCAGCATCGATTTTCTCTTCTTGTCCGGCTTGTTGTTCCCAAGTTCTGACAATTTGGGCAATATCTGGTGATTCGGTGGCAAATTTGCGATCGCGCAAAAATTGGTAAATTGAGACAATTCCCATTCCAGAAACTACGCGTTCTACAGAAATGCGCTGGATATCATGTTTATTCAGCAGGTATTTCAACAATTGAAACTCGATCTCGTTTCGAGGAGCAAAATCAGTGTGTCCGCCTTCTGAGGAAAAGACTTGATAGTTGTTTCCCTGCTTAATTAAAAATCCTTGCCCTAAGCCGGTACCAGCACCAATAATGGCAATGGGGGCTTCCGGTTGAGATTTGCCAACCTGCAACGTCAGCAAGTCTTGTTTTTGTAAACCTAAAATGCCATAGCCAACGGCGGCGAAGTCGTTAATCAAAGAAATATGTGGGATACCCAATTCTTCTTCTAAACGTTCGGTATCCAGGAACCAGGCTAAATTGGTCAATTTGGCAGTATTTTGGACAATGGGGCCTGCGATCGCAAAACAAGCCTTTTCTGGTATTGGTGTGTTAGCTTCGACCAAAAACTGCTGCACTATCGGTACTAAATCAGGAAAATCGGCACTGTGGTAAGTCTCCTGATAAATAGTATGTATTGCTGATGAATCTGATGTTTCAACCAATCGCAGAATAGTTTTTGTACCGCCGATGTCTCCTGCTAGTAACAAAGTCATAGAACTTATTCGTGAATTAATTACTTTTTTTGTAGGATATACCCAACCTAGCAGAAGCCATGAACGCAAATCCCTATCAGAGATTTAAGCAAATCGAATAACTTCTTCTATGTGGGTTAAATGGGAAGTATCTCCCTTTAGTTCTAATAACCATTCTGGATCTTCGCGTACCACTTTTACCAGCGAACATAAAGAAGCTTTAACTTCTGTTATGGCAATTTCCCCCACTAGCCCCATTGCTCCCCCCAACACAGATGCACCATGTGCTACTAGCAGGATATTGTCTGGGAGGAATTCAGTAGCTAAACATCTAGCAGTTTGTCCAGAACGTTCTCGCACTTTTTCGCGAGTTTCAGGATAATTGGCGGCGATGCGCGAAGTATAGCTGGTGTCAATCCTGGGGAATAACTCTGCTAATGCTGGAGTTGAGAGTCTTTCGGGTTCTTCTGTCATCCAAACTGGATTTAGCCATTCACTCAAACCTGTTTCCAATTTGATCGGTAAGTTAAGCACTTCTGAAACTGCGTTTGCCGTTTGTACGGTTCGCAGGAAAGGAGAAGCGAAAATATGGGCAATATTTTCTCCTTTAAATCGTTTAGCTAACTGCTGTGCCTGCACCATACCATCATCAGACAAAGGTGGATCGTAACGTCGTTCGGCGGTGAGAAACCAATCAGGGTTTACGAAGTCGAGGCGGTTAGCGTGTCTTGCTATCCAGACTATTTGACTCATGGGTTTAATTATTCCGGTGAATAGAATTCGCCGCTAAACAAATATAGATATCTGCAAGGAGGGCTATAAATATTAATATATGATAAAAATCGTAATATTTATTAATAATATAACTTATTAGGAAAACTTATCATTGCTATTAATGTAGCTTTTATTAAAGCTTTTTTAGCCAAGTTTCTAAAGCAATATCGACTAGTTCATTCAAAGTTTTTCGAGATTTAATGGCATTTTGATACTCTTGATGTCGTCTTTTATCTTCGTTGATATATTCCGCTTCACTGACTTCTTTGCTACCTATTTTGTACCTTATACCTCCTGAATGACTCCATAATATTTTCATTTTAACTCCCCTTTGACGCTGTTTTTCAGTTTTACTAATTGCTTTTGTACGAATTCCTTTTGGTACATGGGCTTCAATTAAAGTATGATTTTTCCAATCTGTCCAAATTTTCATTCTGCCAATCTTTTTACTATCAGAATAATTTAAAGGCAACCATAAAAATAATACTGGCTGTCCCTTACTATCGGAGCAAATTTCAGCACAGAAACAACTTGTTGCTTTTCCATATTTAATGCTTCCAGGCACAGAAACTTCTTGCATACGTCTATCAAATATAAGAATTTTCTGCCGGATGTTTATTAACTGTTCTTGTTGCTGAGGATTACAAAAACTCAAAATTTTATCAAGTACTTTTGGTTGCTGAGGAAGATCCTCAATAGAAATATTCTTTTCTTTATAATGAATTTCTACCTCTGAAATTTTTTGATTATCAATATCTCTTAAATATAGATAAAATCTTTCATCATCTGTCAAAATTTCAAAACGTAAAAACTCAATAGAAAGAGAGTTATACTTTCTATCTGTAAAATTATCTCGATGAAATCTAGCTGTAATCGCTATTAAATCAATGGGTTGTCCATAATCAACCTCTTCCTGAAAGGGTTTATTCTCAAGTAAAGCTTCATAATATCGAGTTAGTTGCTGAACAATATATCTGTCTTCACCGTTTTTAAATTCCAGCACTACTAACTGTCTCTTCTCATTCAAGGCTAAAATGTCGCAAATTTGACCTTTAATATAATATTGTCGCTTTAGTGGAATTAACCCGAAAAGTTCCTTTAAATTCGCCCAGACAAAATCTTTTAAATCAACTTCAGTTGCAAATCTCCAACTATTACCCGTTTTTATTAAATTCACAAAATCCATTATCTGGCTCTAACTTTAGTAAATTACTACCTTTAGTATTCCCAAAGTTAGACATAAATATAAACAATTTTTTATAACTTCAACCATCCAAATAGTTGTCCTAGAGTTAATTGAAAATCACTGACTAAATCGGGAACTGGTAATATTTCCTGTTCTTCTTGTAAAAGTTCTGGTTGCTGCTTTGGTGGATAGACTAAAACAGAGCGATCGCCTGGATCAATTAACCAACCTAAACGACTACCATGTTTTAAACAATGTAGAATATTTCCGGTTACTTTAGTCTGGCTTTGCTCTGATGAAAGAATCTCAATCGTCCAGTCTGGATAAGTGTGAAAAACATTTGCCACATCTCCACGTTCATCTATGGGAATCTGTTCCCAAGCAAACACAGCTACATCAGGTACAATTGAGCGTCCGCCAAAAGTACACCGCAGTTCTGGAAATGCAAGGGCAACTCTTTGAGGTTTGGCTATAGAATTGATATTAGTGACTAGTTCACCTTGAAGAATACTATGTTTTCCCTGTGGCATTGGCTTTTGAATAATTTGACCGTTGATGTATTCTGAGCTAGGCTTTGTTTCTGGTAGTTTCAAAAAATCTTCTAAAGTTAGGGGTTTAGTTGGTGATTTTACCATGTGCTTGTACCTCCCAAGTTTTCATTTAATTAATCACCCTAAATAAGCTTTTTTAACTCGTTCATCACTAATTAATTCTGATGCAGCACCTGTTAAGGTGATAGAACCAGCTTCCAAAACATAACCGCGATCGGCAATTTGTAGTGCCAGATTAGCATTTTGTTCAACTAATAGAATAGTCACCCCGGTAGCCCGGAGATTTTCAATAATGGAGAATATTTCCCGGACGATCGCAGGTGCTAAACCTAAGCTAGGCTCGTCTAAAAGTAACAGTTGTGGTTTACTCATGACAGCGCGAGCGATCGCTAACATTTGTTGTTCGCCACCACTGAGGGTTCCTGCTAGTTGATTGCGTCTTTGTGACAAACGCGGAAATAGCTCAAATTGGCGCTGGATATCTGCTTTTACCTCAGCTTGATTAGAGCGAATATAAGCACCCAAAAGTAAATTATCAAATACTGTTTGCCGCGCTAATACTCTGCGTCCTTCTGGACAATGGGCAATACCAAGTTGTACAACTTCGTGAGTTTTGCGGCGGTTAATATTATGTCCATTATAGATAATTACACCACTCTTAGGATTAACTATTTTAGATATGGCGCGGAGTGTGGTAGTTTTTCCCGCACCATTAGCACCAATTAGAGTAACTACCTCACCTTTTTGAATAATTAAATTAATCTTTTTTAGAGCTTGGATACCGCCATAATTAACATCAAGTTCTTGAACTTCTAAAATTGTATAGTTTGGTTTCCTATCGGCTTTCATGGGCGGTTTACATCCAGAAATGTTGAATGTTGATTCAAAACCTAAGATACATCAATAATACGTTTCCTAAAACAGTGCAAATGCTTTAACTTAAAAACCAACGCCAGAATACTGCAATCCTTGTGGTATACCATTAATTACTGATAAAGATATCAAGCGTCCTGTGGTAAAATCAGCAGATATTAGTAGCAAGCGACTAATTAATTTAGCTCCCGATGCATGGGTCAAGTGGGTGACACAGCGTCCTGAAGTCGTGGCAAAAGAAATTCTGGGTTCTGAGTTCCAGTGGATTAACCGGGAAACAGATGTTTTAGTGAAGGCATACAGCACCACCCACGGGGATTTTCTGGTAGTTAACGAGTTGCAGTTGCATTACACGGCACATCTGCCTCTACGGATGAGAGCCTATGCAGCCCTAGCACAAGAGCGCTACCGACTGCCAACTTACCCAGTACTCGTTAACATTTTACCGCCCCCATCTACTTTAACTATTGTCAATAGTTATGAGCAGGAATTTTTGGGATTACGTGCTATCCAAGATTATCGCGTGATTAATTTGTGGGAAATCGATGTTGAGATAGTATTTCAGCAACCACTACCATCGTTGTTACCCTTTGTGCCAATCCTGCAAGGAGGGGGAGAGGTATCAGTTGTGCAACGCGCATTACAAATGCTACGAGCAGATGAACAGTTGAACCAGTTAGAATCATTGCTGGCATTTTTTGCTAGCTTTGTGTTAGACACGCCTTTAGTGCAACAAATCATGGAATGGGATATGGCAGTATTGCAAGAATCGCCTTGGTATCACGAAATTGAGCAAAGAGGTATTCAGCAGGGTGCGCTACGGCAGCTAATCCGGGTATTGGAACAGCGCTTTGGCGAAATTCCTCATGAAGTGGAAGTAAGGCTTGAGCGCGAGAGTGTGGAAAAATTAGAAAGCTTAATGGATAGTGCGATCGCTGTGAGTTCTTTAGACGAATTTGTGAGTATTTTGTCTATTTGAGCAAATAGCGATCGCCTTTAGATTTTTCACAATTATTATCTGCCTAAATTATTCAAATCTTCAAGGGAATTGGACATACTAATCGCTCAACCCAAAGACTGATTGCCCTCTAGCCTTCTTAAAACTGCACCGAAACTGTTTTCAAAACTGCAAACGGTGCGGCAGGATACACACTGTTTATACTATCGGCACTTTCAAAGTAGTAAACATCAAATAAGTTCTTGGTGCGTTGGCATTGCCCGCCAACTCTTAGAGACGCTTTGCGTAGCTTGCTTCCACGTTGCGCCTTGCGCTTCCTGTAGGGTAGTGGTACGGCATCGCCTTCTCTGAACCAGAGTTTTGTTTGCTCTATGCGTTTATCTGTCAAATAACCAAATACGGTAGTATCAAAGAGTCGCTGAAAACCACGTTTAAGGGTGCGTAAGCCCTTTGTGGCTACCCGAATTCAATCAACGACTATCCGAATTCAATCAACGACTGCCCGAATTCAATAAACGACTGCCCGAATTCAATAAACGACA
>NZ_CAXTNP010000080.1:0-27851 GCF_964245575.1 uncultured Nostoc sp.
GAATTATCCTTCAGGCAGCAATATTTAGAATTGGTAAAACTAGTTTTATCGGAAATTATAAATTACGAAGAACTGTATAGTAGCTTAGTAGCGTTAGCTCCGAATTTATTAATAGCTCAAGAATTAGATTTTTATATATATAAGTCTTTAAAGTTAAATAGCAATTATGAGCTAATGAAGATTATAGAGCAGGGTTTAATTCTCCAAACCTTCAAATCAATTACGGATAATTTAGCAGAGTTTAGCAAACAAAGATATTTAGAAATATTTTACTTTCAAATATTGGAATGTTTCTCAGGGGACTAATTTGGGGAGTATGGAGAATATAGATTCTTTCCCTCCCACACCTGCTAACGGCAAGGTTTCACGTTATCAAGCGTGCCATTCACCTACACCCCTAAACCTATAGTTTTTGACCACTAATAATTATGAGGAGAAAGAAAGTGACTGATAGTATCGAACCTATGAATAATGGTTCAGAAGACAAGGCGAACGAAGGATCAATTGAGCAAATAACCAAAAAGAGATTAGTGATAGTAACTGGAGATAAGGGTGGTGTAGGTAAGTCTACTTTTGCAAGGGGATTAGTGCAAACATATTTGGATAAAGGACAAAGATTTATCGGCTTTGATGCTGATAGCTCCAATTCTCAATTATTAAGATTTTATTGTCCAACCAATCAGCCGTAGCAGCCTGTCAACAAGAAAACCGATTACAAGGATATTGCTTGATTCAGCTTAAGAAAACCAAACCTAAAAAGTAGCTCAACTAACTCTAGAGGTTTCTGTTTCTAAATAGCCAAGTTCTCTAGCCATAATGATCGCGTTAACACGACCCCTAACTCCTAACTTGGAAAAAAGATGGCTGGTGTGTCCCTTAACTGTACTGACTGTAATAAAGAGTTTTTCGGCGATCTCTTTATTAGAAAAACCACGGGCAATTAAGTTGAGAATTTGGGCTTCTGTAGCAGTAAGGGTTTCTCTGTATCTTTTACCCTTAATTTTTGTGTTGCCAGAAGCGAAGTTTCTAAAAAATCTTTTAGCAATCTCTGGGTCAATGAAAGAACTATTCTGATAAGTAGTATTGATAGCGTGTTTAATTAATTGCAGATCCATCTTCTTAAGAATGTAGGAATCAGCGCCATTTTGAAAGGCACAATTAACTACATCTTGACTAGAGTGATAAGTGAGAACAATGACTTTACTATCCGTCCTCGTCTTAATGTTATAGATGAGATCCAAACCACTAATATCTGGCAAAGCAATATCGAGCAAAACAATATCAGGCTTAAGTTCTTCAACAAGCCTCATCCCTTCAGTTCCGTTATCAGCTTCCCCACACATTTCAAAGTCTTGCTCTTGATTAACAACTGATTTAATTCCGAGCCGACTTAGAGCTTCATTTTCAATAATTACTAATCGAATCATCTTGATTACTTCGATTACAGGAACATAAAACATTTATAGCATATTTATTTAAGTAAATCTTGATGGTGGTACGATATTAAAAAAAGTTTAGAATTTAGGTAAAATCAAAGTAAAAGCTAAAAAGTTTTCGGAGATGATGAAATCAGATTAAGTGGATTATCTAAAAATAGAGAATTATCAGATGCGTTATTTATACGAGCCAAAATTCTGGGATAAAATTGAACTGATGGTGGAATGGCTGATATTTATAGGTTTGATGATTGCGGCAACGCTCAGATTTAGTAGCAATATAATGGAGGCGAGCTTTTACATAATGTTAGGAACAATAATTGCCCCCTTCTCAAAAATAGAGCGGCGGACAAAGCGTTATTTATTGATTGGTGGTTTTTTCTTGGGTAGATTGGCTGGTTATTTTAGCTAGTCAAAAATGGGTGTGGAAGGTGTGGGGGGTGAAGTTTGGTTAAAGTTTGTGGTGAAATGCCAGTACCTTACATCTAAACATCTAAACAAGCAAGAGAACTCTGCGCTCGTTATAATCAAGCTCTTAGTGAATTAGTCAAAATGATTACCCATCCAGATGATTGCTTACTCGACTAACTCCCGACACCTCCCACAGCCCCCAAAGGGGCTTAGTCACCAAGCTCAGTGCTGTTATCTTTATCAATATGATTAGACTGAGATGTGGGCTGTTGTGCTGTTTGCTGTTTATCAAAGGCAATGAGTCGATTAGTCTCTGTGTGTGAAAGGTTGTTTTGTGTAATTTTAAACTCATTAGAGTCATCTTTATAGGCTGTAAAAGCTGTTTTGGGATTACCAGTTTTTCTGTGAACACTGAGAAGTTGCATTCCTTCTTTAATAAACAGTTGCAATCTGTAGGCTATGCCTTCATAAATGCGTCCTTGTTCAGTATCCTTGCCCATTGTCATGACAGTTCTCATAACTGCTTTAATAAGAGATTTTTCGGCAATATCAATAGCTGGTGAGACATTGTTTTCTCTAGATTTATTTATGTTGTCTTCCTCCTTGCTAAGAGCTTCTTGCTCCCTTTCATCTTTGCTGACCCTCTGACCTAAAGGTAATTTTTGCACTCCCAATTCAAATATCTGTTGGAGGAATGTATTCTTCTTCTGAGCAATTAAGTTTTCAACTCTTGCTGAATTATCTGGTTGAGATGCAACAGATGACTGTTGAGTTACAGCAAATTTATTTAAATACTCTGTGTAATATTTCTGTTTGAGATTTTGCCTGTAGTTTTCAATATTTTGGAGATTTTGAGATAAGGTTGTTCTCAGTTCTGACTGGAGATTTTCTCGCTCAGATGCATCCAATGTGGTGGTTGATTGTAACGATGGTGGATGTTTCTCCAGAAAGAGTGCTAGTCTGTAAGCCATCATGTTGTTAGAAATGCCACTGTCACGATTGATATTGCTGACTGTTTCTTGAAGTGAATTAAATGATTGGTTAGAATACATAGCTAATGTAGTTTACAGTTCATTTTCAGCAGAATTAGATTGAGCCTTATGATGTGATTGTTGAGATTTTTGGGAATGCACTTCAACTTTTGGGGTGTAGGTGTTATGAATGACTTCACTACGGGCAGACATCAAATCTTGGATAATTTCGTTTAGTGGGGGAAGGGAAATATCACTTAATCCTTTGCGGCATTGCTCAACAACACTATGAATTAAAAGTTTATGGTAAAGTTCACGTTGCTCACCAAGGGTAAGTTTGCCAGTATGTCTAAGTTTCTCTTGTAATGGATAATTACCTTGTGCTGCGACTCCCGTCCATAAGCCAGTAGTTTCTAAATCTTGCCAAGGTTTAGCAATTAACGGGTGAACGGGCAAGAGAGTATTACGAATAGAGTTACAAGAATCAGTAAGATGTTGTGAATCAGGTTGTTGATTTATTTGTTGTCGCAAATCATGAGTAATTTCGCTTAAAGGTGGAAGTACGAGATTGGTTCTTTGTTGTTGGCGGATTTCAATCTGAGCTTGAACCTGAATTTTATGATAAAGTTCGCGTTGTTCGCCAATGGAGAGTTTGCCATTGGATTGAATCTTTAAACGAAATTCGGCATTTTCCTGTTTTGCGATATCAGCCCATCGATGATTATCTTCTAGCTCTTGCCAGTATTGACCAAGCAGAGGATGAAGGGGTAAAGGAATGCTCTCGATGTCAGATTTGCTTAATTGATGTTGAAAAGTAGATATTTTTTTGATTGGTTTAGCTACTGCTGTATTGGCTGGCTCCAGATTGATATCTTGAGAGTTGCTAGCTAGGTCAAACGTAGAGTCCGGGGAAAGAAAATTTTGTTCAACCTGTGCTGCTGTGTAAGGAACAGAATTACTTTTTTGTTGCCTATTTTCTAAGTCTTGCCAAAGTTTAGCAATTTTCGGGTGAAGAGGCACTTCAATATCACGGGTAGCATGAGGATTGACAGTTGCTTCCTTAGCAGGTCGTTGAATATCCAACTTTTGAGCAAGTAATCTGAGTTTAGCTATGTCTTGTTCAGTAATAGCAAGAGTCTTAAGTTGATGTGTCATACCTGAATCTGTTCTGCTAAATTCAAAGCTGGCAGCAACTCTTGTAGCACCCGTATGTTCAGTTTTCAGAAGTTGCAGAGTAGATGTAGTATCAAGTTGACTTTTCTGGTAGAGAATACGGTAATTGCCCAACTCCAAATCATCACAACCAGTCCTTTTTAGAGTTTGAGTGAGGATTTGCAAGATTTCAGAAGCTTTAAAGCTCTCTAAAATTGTGTGCGTACCATTAAGGGAGAGTGAACCAAGGGTATTAGCAATCTTCCTGGGGTCTTCATCGACTGAAGGTAGTTGTTTGCCACTTTTGAGATAATCAGCAACTAACAAAAACTCCTGCCTTTCGATTGGAAACATATCTTTAGGTTGCTCAGACAGAGTGATAGCTCCCCATTTATCGGCATAAAATTGCATTAGTGCCGAGGTTTCGTCAGCGCGGCGATGAATACTGTAATTATTGCCGGATTTTATAATAGTAAAAGCATCAGCTTGATAAACTAAATTACCATCTTTTTCAACACCATAATTCTTCACAAGGGCATAAGCTACAGAAGCAATTTCCTTATTTTCTCTAGCTTCTAAACGCTTTCTGAAAAAATTCTGCTGGTATTGTTTAACCTGTTCTCTTCTTGCCCAAGAATCAAAGGAGTGAACCGATACCTCCTTTAAAGGTAGAGAAGCGTTTTGAGTAGGAGCAACTTCTTCTTTACTTTCATCGGCAAGTACTTCAGCATCTATTACTTGCCCTCCTATATTTTGAGATGAACTTTCTGGGGTTGTAATTAGGTCTGTTGGTTGTATGATTGACAACTTGGAACGAGTTTTTCCAAAAAGAGCAATTGTCTGTTCTTCTTCCACACTTTCTCTTGACGGATTTAGATTAACAGTGCCATCACCAAGTTGTTCATAAAGATGGATCTGTTCACCATTTTTCAGAAAGACTGTCAAGCGTAAATCGGGTGGCTGATTTTTCTCCCACCAATCATTCAGGGGGACAGATGCAATAAACGCTTGCCTAAAAGCTGACGCGCCCTGTGCAACAATCAAATCATCTACACCTTTTTCTGGGCCTGGTAATTCAACGATACTGACCTGAGCGCCAGCATCAGATAAAAGTTGACCAGTACGGTATGTAGCGATATCAATGTTGCGCTTAGTTTTATACCGAGTTTCATAGTCAAAGCAAATTTTGATGTCCCTGTTTGGGGTAGCAAAAACTGCCAATTCATCATGTAATATAGGCACAATTTGATTCCCCAGCCCATCCTTACTACGATAGCCAGCATAAATCCCTGGTAATCCAATTGCTGCTTCACCTTGGCTCAATAGGCTAGCGGCCTTCTTGGCTCCTTCGGCGAGTGTGACTGGAACATTATGTTTCCACACACAGTACCAAAACCCCGATTTGCGATCGCTAATACTTGGTTCAACTCCAGCTTTAGAATAAATTTGTTGAGCGATATCTTGGGGAACATCCAACAGGAAGATGCTTAATTCAACTTTCGGGGGATGTTCGTATTTGATAAACTTGCCTCTGTTATCGGCTTTTTCTCTCGGATTATTAGGTTTGTAGCATCCCCATATTTTTTGATCGGGTTTATCTCCCGGCTCGTTTGCTGAAAAAGAACGAGGATCTACACCAGCATTACACCACCAGCCCCCATCCTCAAGGTGAGAATATTTGTTGAGCATTCCAGTAGATAGTCGTCCGGTATTAATACGTTCTAAATTCTTGCTGTACATGAGATATTCCCATGCTTCATGCTCAAGTTCTATTGGGTCTAAGTGTAAGCTCTTAAAATTAAGCTCGACAATTTCTGGAGCGATCGCACTTTCCTCGACTAATTCTTGCCAGTGGTTTGGATCTATGCGTGAAGAAGAGGTAGGGGGCAGGGAGCTTTTTGCTGGCGTTGCACTTAGAGAATGCCCTAAGTGCAGATTTGGGGATGAAACAAGGTTATTGTCCAGAAATTGTTCTGTTGAACCGTTCTCTTTCTCTAAGTGCAACTCTACTCCTCCTACCGCCTCCTCTGCAACGCCAGCCCAAATTGTTGAGTCAGCCTCTTGAACGATTGGTATAACTACTAGTTCAACGGGTGTAGCAGAATTGGGCAAAAATGGAGGTGTACCAGACGGCGGTAAAATCGGAGGTGAATCACTGGGGGATAATTTAGGAGGTGTATTAGAGCCAGGCAAAAGTGGATCTGTATTATCCGGTGGTAAAAGTGGAAATTCATCAGAAGATGGTAAAAGCGGAGTTAATAATTCTGTTAATAATTTTTCAAATTCTTCAAACTCTGCTTGAATAGATTCCTCGGTTTGCGGGTCAAATTTCTGCCATTTCCAACCACCATTTTCATCAGGAGTCATGACATAAGTCTCTTGACCAATTGACAATTTCAATCTCTTATTTATTTCATCATCTATTGCTAACCCTATCGAGTCCAATACAAATTTTAGATAAGGAGCTATCACTGCTCTGGCAAAGTATTCACTGCTTTTCGCATAAGCAGAACTCAATTGTAAATGTCGTTCATCAAACATAATACTATTAGTTGTTAATTTTTGAGTTTGCAAACGTTATCGAAATAGAATTCAGGAGTCAGGAACCAGAATTCAGTTGGGTATTCTGTGCGACTGTTGGATAGCGCAGCGTAAAGCCTGCGGCATAGCTACGCTTAGAGCGAGGAACGATCGTCGTGTCTGAATAAACGGGTTTAAAATCCCCTCCAAATCTAGGATTTGGTGGTGCAACAATTCAGTCGCGGGTCTGAATCCCCGACTGATAGTGAGTCTGCGAACGTCTTGATTCTAACTCCTGAATTTTGACTTCTGAATTCTTCTTCATACCGTTATTTTCATGCCAACTCCTGGCGATGAGTTCAGGTTTTCTTGATACCATTGAGATCAAGATTTTTGCACAGCCTGAGAACAGCATCTTTGGAGGACTTCATATTGTTTCCAATTCGCTCCTAAGCAGGCTAAATCAATAAGTTTACCTGACGGAGTAACGCGATTAAAGATAATATGCAGATGAAGAGAATCAGGTATAATTTCCAAAAAGCTAATAGACTGTAAATCATCCCAACCAATACCATGAACATATTGATTTAAAATTTGTTGGCAAGATGCTTCTGTCAGAGGCTGATGAAGATTTTTTAAAGTAATTATGGTATAAATGCCAACTTTTTTAAGTTTTGGCCTTCGATAAGAGAGAGCTTGAAAACTGGCAATGATTTCGGAAGTCTCAGCATGAATATCTAGAAAGCTGACTGAGCAAGTCTTTCGATTCCATGCTATTTCTTCAAGGATGCTAAAACTCTCAATAGCAGATTCTTCAATAATCATTCGCATAAGGAAAAGTTCTCAATGAAAGGGAAATAGGGAATAAGGAACTTTTAACAAGGGTAATTAAAAGGAGGATTTATACCCATCTACAATTCGCTACTGGCTCTTTTAAATAAAAACATTTGATTCAACATCAATCAATGAACTAACCTCAGACATATCCAAAGGCAAAGAGTTTTTAGAAACTTCTGGAGTATTTTGAGATAAGGGAAAACGATTATTAATATTAGCAATTCGGATATCTAAGTCTTGCTGAGTTGGAAATTTTTGAGTACTTTTTCGAGCTAAAAGACTGACAATATTAGCCCATCGCTGCTGGTTATATTCTTCAATATCTCGAATAGATTGAGGTATTTTGAGAGATTTTAGCAAAGGAACCGACCCCTCATTTTTATTAGAATAAGCAGGGTTAATGAAGACACATTTACCTGGAGGCAACTTCAAAAACTGGGCTGACTCAAAGAGTTTTTTAGTTTTTTCCTGCTCACTAGTAGTAGTGTTTGCTTTTCCCCCGCCTGTAGAACGGCTTTTATGCTTGTACTTGATTTCCTCGTCGCCCAAGAAACTGGAGAATAATTGTGCAGACTCATTTTCACCAGGATTGAAAACAAACTTAGTCCCGCAAGCCCCAAGAATAGTCTTAGCAACTTCCTTTCCATAATTTTTCTCAAGCTGCCCCATATTCTGCCAGCCCAGGATACCGCAGAACCCCTCAGAGCGTGATTCGTTCAGCCATTTGAATAAGTCTGGTAAGTAAACAGAAGGCAGTTCATCAAGTGCAACTATAAGAGGATCAAGACGCTTTTTAGCAATGTTCCGAGCAATTGTCATGTGTAAAATGCTGGTGAGCAAAGGGCTAACTGCGTCCCGACGTTCTCTGTCTAGTCCGAAGATAATCATCTGTTTACCTTTGATTGATAAGGGAAAGGTATAGCTTTGACTAAATCGCTAAGGGTTTGAGTTTTGATGATTCCAAAATCATCAAGCTTTAAACCATCTAAATCAATAGCTAATGCCTGAGAGATCGCTCTTAGAGTAAGCTTTTCAATATTGAGATTGGCATCTTCAAAATCCCCAAGCTCCATAAAATCGCCAATACTTTGTCCAGCTTGCCAAGTTCTAGTCTGATTACCTCGGTCAGTTGGGTAAGTAACATGACCAGATTCAGATACAATCATGTCTTGAAACGTCATTTTTGACCAGTCTGGAGTCAAGCCATTATTGCTACTGACAAATGGGACTTGTGCTGAGGCTTTGGGCAGTATAAATCCAATTACCTGATTCATAATTCCATAGCTCCAAAAACTGTGAATAAACAATCCTCCGAGCAATCCAAACAATATTAAATAGCGAATCGTGTCAAAACTAATTTGGGGCGAACGCTTTGATGATTTCATATTTGTCCAAGCTCGATTAATTTGTTAACTAAATTAAGTGAGACACCAGCTTGAAGAGCAGCAGCAGGCATTTGCTCTCCAGCTTGAAAATGAGTCAAGAATTGCTCAATCCGATTGTGGAGTTCATCAGATGAGGAGAGCAAACCATTACTAATCGCTACGCTCATCCCTGCCCTGATTTGTTTTGTGGTGTTGATAGTTTGTACTAGGGGTGATAATAAGGGTCGAGTAGCTGTTGAAGATGGTTTATCCGAGATAATTGACACTTGACTGTATTCAGGACGGGAATTAGATGGGGTAACTTGAAAATGGTAAACTTTGCGTGAGCCAGAAGCAGTTTGAGTAATCACTGTAAGCAAAGTTGCACTAGTTTGCGGCAGTCCTGGAACTGTAACCTTTTTAATCCGGCGTAAGTGAAGTAATCCAGCAGTACTGTTTTGACAGTTCTGGTCGATTCCCTCTAAACAACCATCAGTGTCAATCAGAACTTGGGAGGGATCGTCAATCCACACCCGCTTTACCATTTCATTGATTTCATAAAATGAAATTGATACGCCTGAGCCATTCCAGACCTGAATTTTTTGCAGCTTGGCAGTACTGCCACTAACCTGAGATTGCTTTATAGTGCGGACTGTGCTTTGAGCATGGGTTTTGACTGGAACTAGACACATTGCCAAAAAAGCAGCAACCCCAAGCTGGAACGCTGTCACGAGTTTTAACTTCTTCACGGCAACTCCAGAGAACGATTCACCAAAAACGTAATCTTCGTCCCTTGTGGGATATACCAAATATTGGGACGAGCGGTCATTTCTTGGTTAGAAGTTTCTGCACGACGAGCAATGATGTCACTAAGCTTGCCAAAAGCACCTTGTAAGAATGCCCCGCCAATATTGCGCTGGCTGTTTGAAGTCGTGCTAGAGCTAAATGTCCCTGTAGCAGAATTAACTACACTACTACTGGAATCAGATTGATTCAGGATTGTTCCTACTTGGCCCAAACCACTGACTAATCCCACAGTCAAGTCAGAACCTCCCCCTTTCTTATCTTGGAACTGTTTAGCTAACAACGGTTTCCCGCCTTCCCCTAATACAGAAATTGCACCGCTACTAATTGGGTACTCAGTGTTATCTTTGATAATGCTGGTGACTTGCACACTTACATAAGAGCCACCATTAACGTGTAGGGGTTCAACGGCTAATAAAGTGCCTTTATGAATTGCCACATTTCCATAGTTGTCATGCAAATCAGCCGTTAATCTAGCAACATAGCGTTTACTATCATCTGGATTTTGCTGTTGTTGGAAGCGATTTTCGCTTTGCAGCTTGACGACTGAAGTCACTAAAACACCATTTGCAAATTCCCCAACAACTAAATAGCGAGTTTTACGCTGTTGCAGAATTTGGTTTTCTTGAGGCAAGTAATTACCATCTGCTATTTGTTTATCAGATTTAGAATTGGCTGACCAACGAGGGCGAATTTTCTCAATTTCTGTGGGTGTACTGTTGAAAAAGTTAGGGCGTGTTTGCTGTGTTGTATAAGCACTATTGGGTGGCTGTACTTGAATTCGTGTTGTATTCGGCGTTTGAAAGGATGTTGCCTCTGCTGATATCTGCTGGTTATTTGAAGTAGGTGTATAAGCGATTTTTCCGTAAGATCCTAAGCTGCGAAGTCGATTAAATTCAGCTATCACGTCTGTTGGCGTTTCTGTTTTCGGCGTAACAGTCCTAACAGGATTACTAATTCTTGGCAACGTTTGATTACGAGGTGGTGATGAAATAGTCGGGTTAGTTCTACTCGGAACGTAATATCGTCTAGGGCTATAACTTTGTGTTTGTGCAACAGGTGTTGGTGGTGAAGCTGCAATACTGACAGGTTTATTATTAATTTTAACTTCCTGCTTACTCTGATTAATCTTATTTAATTCATCTTCTTGCTGATTCAGCGCTAACTTAGCGTAAACATCCCCATCTGTTTGCTCAACTTGTTCTTTAGTTCCTGAAGACTTTGGTTCTTCAATAGTTTTAGTAGTATCGCGGTTATCAGGATTAAAAATTCCATTCAGCAGCCAAAATATAGCTAGGAAGGTCAATCCAAAAGGGAGTGCTATGACCAACAATCTTGACCAGGGAGAAGTAATTACTGTATGTTTAGTTGTGACTGATGGATTATCTAATTCTCGCTCTGACGTAATTTCCCTTGGGCTGGAATCTGAACTCATTGCTGAAGATTTTAAGTCATCATCTATTTGGAGAAAATCATCTACAGTTGATGAACTATTAATATGAGTATTTGTCATTGTCTGTTAGCCAAATTTAAATCAATGATTTGCGTAATTTCTAATCCAGGTTGCCTGACTTGATATATTTTATTTGCTAGAGCAGTAGTATCATTGGGAATGTTTTGCGGTGTACTTATGGCTTCTACAGTAATAGTTTTGTTAAAAGATATACCTTTGCCTGCATTATCAACTTTTGTAAAAGTAACGAGAGTAGCTACTAAATCTATTGACCATTTACCAGACTTAATTTTGCGAGGTGATGAAATGAAGCGGGGAATTAAAGAGACTTGTGTATCACCGTTAAATACCCCTGCTGGGGTCATTTGAGCTAGCTTACGCAAAAATGCTGTCCGAAAATCTTGATTATCACTGATTGCAAATGCAGCTTCATAAGAAGAAGTAGTTACTCTGCCATTAGAGCGTTCAGTTCTACCTACATCTATGCCAGTATCTTGTTTAGTAATGGGTTCTCCTTTTTCATTAAAAGTTTGAACAAGTCCATCCCAGTTAAACATCTTGATAAATGTGTTAGAAATAAACTTTTTAATAACTTCATCTGAGCGTTTATTCGGCTCTACTGCTTGGGCAACGACTGATTCTCCTGATGACAATTGTACTAGCGCTAACTGCTTTTTACCTAAACTACTGACTGCCCCATAATTAAGGATTTGTAGTAATAAAGAGAACAAAGCCATCGAAAATCCAGCCAGTGAAATTATTCCGATTCTAGTTGGGACAGATTTGTTATATTGCAGAAGCTGTAACGGCTCTGGTTTTGCCTTTGTACCATTCTTTATATTAAACATTGTTTGATTCTTGGTGAACAGGGAACTCTTAACAGGGGATAGAGAACTCTTAATATAGCTATTACCTCTATTTACTGAATTTTGATACCAAACTGCCACCAGATGTTGTTATAGCTTTCGTAGCATCAATAGCAATTGTGCTATAGGTTTCAGCCGCTTTGTTGATTTGTTGAAGTACAGCTAAACCACCACCAGCAGCTAATCCAGTTGCTAAGAAAGGAGCAAAAATCCCAATTGTAAAAAGAAAGAATAAAGGTTGATCTGCTCTAGAGGTAGCAATCAATTGTCCGGCTAACCCGGCCATTACGTTGAAACAAAGTTTTGCCATTCCTACAGCGAAATAACCCGTAAGCCAAGTAAAAATTGCTTTTCCACCATAAGGTAATAAAGAACCACCTACAGCTAAAGGGCCGAGAAGTGCTGTTAACAACATCGTTAGTTCAATTGCCCATTGGTAAGCTCCGTTTAAGCCAATCAATACAATGGAAACAATTTCGATGACCGAAGAACCAATATAAGCGCTGAAAGGAGAAAGTATTATTTGTATAGGATTAGCCCCACCTTTAATTGCCTCTATTGGAGCTTGAATAATTCTGTCTATTTTTTGAATGACCCATGAAAACGGGCCACTTTCACCAGTAAAATAACTCGGATAGTCTTGTTGAAGTCTATCTTTAGCATCCGACAGACATTTAACAGATTCTTCTGGACTCAGAGACGAGGTTTTGCAATTTTCTATTTCTTTACCAATAGCCTCACGCACCGCTTGTACACCCAAGGCTTTTTGATATGCAGCCCTTAAGTCAACACCTCTTGCTGTACGTGTTAGTATATATTGGTTTGTATTATTTATGTAATTTCTGATTCCGAGAGTACCTGACCCTAAAGCTTTGCCATTATTTGCTAAGAGTACTATAACTATTAACACCCAGATAAAATCTGTATATGCACGTTGTTCATCGCCTGAGAGCATTTTCTTTGTCCACTCAACCATGAAAAAGACAAATGTCGCAACGGCGAACAATATACCGATTTTGCACATAGCAGCGTATAAATCACCTGTGATAGTTTCTTCCCAAGTCTGATTAAAACCTTGAGCAATAAAATCTCCTGTCTTACTTGCTTGTTCTAATAAATCTGCACCAGCAAATTGAGATTGAGCGAATAAGTAATTTTTTGAAAGCATAGGATAAGGGTGAATTGATGATAAGGAATCAGCAAGATGTTAAGAGTTTCCTCTCCTCGTTAATTTTCTTGGGTGGGATCTAAACGAGTTGCACCGAAAACAGCTAGATTCTTGTGATTTTGGTACAAGTCTAGATATACAGGTGTTCCCCCCTCTTCTGCAATTAACTCAAACCCAGTCCGATCTCCTGTGGCTGTGCGAATTAAAGGCATCAGCCCTGGTGCTTCCGAACTAAAATATGGCAGTCTGCGGTTAAAAGGCTTGGTTAACAGTGGTTCCCAAACAAATGGACAACACTGCAACCATGTCTTCCAGGCGTATTCTATCTCCCGGTCAACTGCCGCCGGACGCAAGAAGTAACTCGCAAGGTAACGGCAAGCTTCATCTAAAGAGCGTGTTGATTGACGATGTACTAGAAAAACTACAGCCGTGTGTACGACAACATTTCCTTTATAAATCGTCTTTTGGGCTTCTACTGCTGACTCAATATTCAGTCCCGCCTTGACATCAATATTACCTTTATCACTGGATAATGTCGTAGAAGTAATCGACTGTTTAGTTAGTCTTTGGAGGTTGGTTTTCGTGATTCCTTGGTTAGCTTTTGTCACCTGACAAAAGATTTCAGTATCGAAAATACTATCACGAGATATCAGTGACCAGAGATATCTTAATTGTGCCTGTTCATCTATCCAACCTCCCGGCTTTTGACTAAAATTCAACGCTCCAATATATTTATCTTGGATTTTTACCCATTTGCGATCTAAAAATGGTATAGATTGCTCATTTTCTAATAGATGATGCCGGATGTGAAAATCGCTTGTTTGGGTTTCGATTAGTCCACCTACTTCATCTATTTTTAAGGGATTAGGGATTACTGCTGGTGATGAATGGTTAAATTGCTGCCAGATTACCGTCCAGAGTTCTTCAGCACTCAAAGCTTTAATCCCCAATTTCATCTTATTATTAAGTAAATTCTCCCATGATTGAAAACCATCATTAAATGAATTTTGCAAAAT
This sequence comes from uncultured Nostoc sp., assembly GCF_964245575.1. Taxonomy (GTDB): domain Bacteria; phylum Cyanobacteriota; class Cyanobacteriia; order Cyanobacteriales; family Nostocaceae; genus Nostoc. The sequence goes on from NZ_CAXTNP010000080.1 coordinate 13,999, forward strand.
GGTTTCAATTTTGGTGTTGTTAATTGAATGAATTTCTCCGGTAAAATTATACCAAACTTTTTCTAATTTCCTAATGATAGATTCAACCAAATCTTGGCTTCGTTCATCATCAGAGGTAACAGTATAAGTACACCATAACCTCAAGAATTTGTTTTTCCTAGTTCCACTTTTGGTTAAAGCTTTTATTCGTAATCTTTCACTACGGATTAAAAGTTTAAGTTGCTCGATTGAGCAATTATTCTCAATGGACTTGAGTTCCTGCTGTCGTTCATAATCGGAAGTGAATGAACCAAAATGTATGGTCAATGATTCTTGCTCCGGGATTTCCTTGAGTCCGGCTTCTATTCCCTCAAACATTGGTAACATCTGTTCGCTGCCTAAATTCGGATGAATCCCTGAGCAATCAAAACAAAATTTAATTTGAATCGATTCACCTATTTTGAGGATCAATGCACCTATGCCTCTTCTGCCGCCTAAGTTCAAGTTACAGATCCCCGCCAAATGAATAATATCCTCAAAGGGAGTCAAGACTTTAGCAAACTCAATCTGCTCCTTTTCTAATGCTTTCTTACCTAATTTATCTGGATATTTGGATTGTTTCTGAGGTGTCATGATGGGCGCACTAATTATGTAGTTCAACCTACTTCCTTAATCCTGGCTTCTGATCTCTGAACCCTGTGTTATTGTTTAAGGTTTTAAAAGGCATATAACCTCTGCTTAAACGAGGCACACCGACAAATTTCCCAAAAAAATCTTTATTTGTAGAAACTACCCACCAAGTAGCCCATCCCCAAGCAATACTTAATCCAGTTGCTAACCATCCAGCTTTGAATGTGTAATCAACAATAAATACATTTAATACTGCTATTACTGACCAAGGAAAAATCTGGTCGGCGGGAAATGGCCCCAATCTGGGTCTGTCTCCTAAGATCCTATTTACAGTCCGAAATTTATTTTCATTTCTCATTTTTTTAACTACTTGTTGAGATGAAGCATTTCTTGAATCTGGGCAATTTCTCTTATTCAAGAAATGCTCTAACCAAATGGATCTTGCATTTAACAGTTATCAGTCTTTCACTGATAACTGATAATTATTCACTGATTTAAGCTCCAGTAATTAAGCCAGTAACTAAATCTCCTACAAAAACTGAAAGGACAATAATTAATGGAGTTCTGGCTAATGTTTGCCAATCTTCGTCATTTCGGGCTGCTTGAGCAATTCTTACCAAGCTGATGCCTACATAGAGTAGGAACAGACCTCTTAATACGTTGAAGAACAATTCTACAACTGCTTGTGTTTGACCATTCCCAGCATTGCCAAAAGTATTAGTCATCCAGGTTTGAGCATTGTTAAAAAACTGTGCATCGGCTGGGGCTGCTGCAAAGTCAAGTAGACAAACAACTGTCAAAATCGTAAACAACACCGCATAAAGATTGACTCCATACTTGCGTTGTATCTGCTCAAAATTAGTCAACAGAGCTTGAGATTGCTTTGGTAGTGCTATACCGATCGCCGTAGCAATCATCAATCCACCTAAGAGGATGTTATGGACTGACATCGACACAATCATTGCCGCACCCGTCGTTCCCATTAGCACTAGTGTGCTATTTGTTATCGTGCTGTTCTTTTTTCCTGAAGCCAGTACAGCAGCAGTATCGGTATTAACAAACCTTTCAGTCTCGTTGCGGTAAGTATGCATTTCGTTCTCCTAAAACGATACGCATATTATTCGAGTTTTCACCCACAAAACCTACAAACTAAAGTACTAAAAAAAACCGTACCTTTGCTTACATAGAATATTTAATACAATCTATTTCACAGTAAAGATAGCAACTAGACTGCTTATATAGATGTTATAGCTGTTTATTATCAGTATTTTAAATTATATAGGTATACAATTTTGTATTCATTAAGAAAAATTAGAAAAATAAGCGCCAGATAGCCTATTGACTTTTTTCCCTTTATTGGTTTTCTCGTCAAGCAGGAGGGTGTGGGGTGGTGCGAATACGGTTCAGATAAGCATTTTTACTTTCCTTGTGGTCTGGGGAATGGGTTTGCAGGTATTGGGTAAAGGATGTATCCAAAACCAATACCAATACCTTTCACCGAACCGTATTGGGGGGTAGTGCGACTCGTTTGCGGTGAATTCATAACCGCTCCAACGGGGCTTGGTCAGTATGGAACCGATAACGGCTGGATGTTGAGCTTGTCGCCGATTTGAATTTTAACAGTACCAGAGGGCAGTTCTAAAACCTGAGTAGCAACACTACCCTTGTAAATTGGACAAGGATTTTTTGCACAGGGTGGAGCGTTGTAAATTACCGTCGTCACCATACTATCCTTGATGAAAATGATGTCTAGGGGGATTTTTACTTGCTCCATCCAAAAGGGGACATTTTTGTATTCCTTGCCCAAATTAAACAACATCCCGCGATCGCCGGGCAAATGATTGCGAAACTTCAGCCCCTTCTCTAATTCAACAGGTGTGGTGGCTACTTCCAACTTGAATGTCCGCTGATTGTAGGTGAGCATCTGCTTTGTGGGTAAATGCTGGGGACGAGTTTGCAAGTAGGCGATAGTTGATGAAGCGACAATTATTGATATTCCCGCAATTGGGCCAAGAATATTTAACAGTTTGTAAGCCGCAGCATATAAGTCGATTGTTGTGGGAATTTTGACTAATTGCATAATTTAACCAAAAATATTGACATTGCCGGCACTATATATACTTGAGTCAAGGGGACTGGACGGTAAACCTTGTAAATCAGCTTTGTTTCGCATACCCTCAATCCGTTCAGCTTCCCGGATTGCCAGAGGATTCATATTATTTCTCGCTGACAATAATGCTTCAAGTCTAATTTCTAGCGGCGGCAGTTCACCCATAGGTGGAACATCGTCTGTGAACATCAGGCAAAAAGTAGAGATAGCCGCCCTTTCCACAATTGCTTGGATTTCCGCACCCACACAGCGATGGGTCGCTTTGAGCAGTCTACGCCATTCTTCATCGCTGAACCCATCTCTATCACGGAACCGATAATCAAATCTAGCGAGATGAATTTTAAAAATCGAGTGTCGTTCCCCATTATTGGGTAAATCCACCTTAAAAATGTCGTCAAATCTCCCGCTTCTAGTCAGTTCTGGTGGTAGCCATTCAATGTTGTTGGCAGAAGCAATAATTAATACATCACTCTTTCTTTCCTGCATCCAGGTTAACAACATCCCTGCTAGTCTTCGGGACAAATCATCATTGAGAGTAAATCCCTTGTCAAAGTCGTCTAGGTATAGAATTACACGGTTAATCCTGTCTACTAGTGCCAGCAAGTTTTTTAGCTTGTACTCCGCCATGTTGCCGTAACTACGAAAACTGCCCCACTCTAAAACGATCATCGGAATCCCCAATCGCTGGGAGCAAGCTTTCGCTGAATGAGATTTACCTGTGCCTGGGGGCCCAATCAATAAAATACCTTTGGGTAGCCGAAGATTATATGCTTTAGCTAACGGCGTTAATAAGCGCTTATATGTCTTAAAAGATTCCTGCATCAAGTCCAGTCCGCCAACTTCAATTGCTGGGGGCTGGAGAAACTCAATATTGTAAACTCGCCTGAGCAGGTCAGTTTTGTAAAGAGAAAGTTTTTTTGTCAGTTCTTGGGCTTTGGTACAAAAAGCTGTAGCCCAACTAATCCCATACTCAATATCTGCTAAATACATCCCCACAGCAGCAAGGGCCATCTCATGAATTTCCTTTTCACTATAGTTTTTTGGCAATATCCCTTGTAGATAATTGCTGATTTCTTCAACTGTTGGCAGTTCTTGTGTAATCGTCGGCACAAATGCGGTAATTTTAGATGAAAGACTGGCGTTTGGCCCCAACAGGATAGCTGTTTTATTTGAGTTCCGGTTGTCAAGTTTCAGATTTATAAGGGCAGACTTAATCCATTCGGCGGTTAAGAAAAAATCTGGGTCAGTAGTTGAGTCTCCCAACCAAGGAAATATCCCCTCTAATATTAAAATGCCTTCTTTTTCAGTAGCTTTCCAAAATCGCAGGATCTCAAAGTAATCTTCGCGTTTATTTTTGGTCATCGGCTGATACTCTAGTACTTGTTGTAAAATCAAGTCCTGCCCATTAACCTCTAACTGATGTAATTGATCGTCTGATAGTGTCCACAGATAGCATAAAACGTGCTTTTGTTGACATTCCCTAGCAATGCTTTTCAGTAGTCTTGCCCTTTCTTGCAGTGGAGATTCTATCGCAATCAAAGGATTGTTTAGTTTTATCAGGTCAAATACTTGCTCTATCAGCGCAGTATTCATCAGTTTTTTTATTTGTTGGTCATCCTGATAATAAAAGTTGTAAAAAATTGTTTCCACAGACAAAAGTATTGAAAAATACAGTACTTTTACCTCTTGCTTTCTGACTACAATATGCCATTCTCTCTTAATTTATCCGCATTGTCTGAGTGAGCAATATTACTTAAAATCAACGCTATATTATCAGAAAATTGTAATTTATATTAATATTTAAATCTCAACTATTTTTCGTATTTAATATTTACCATATTTATCTATACATAAATAAATATATTTAACAAATTCATTTTTAACCTTATTTATCTGTTAAAATATTGACAAAAAATTGTGCGAAATTAGGTGTGCTTTTATGAGATTCAATCTTAACAAAAACCAGATTTATGTACTTGCTTTACTGTTAAGTTTGGGAGTGTCTTCATGCCAATCACCAGAACAAAAAGCTGCTTATGCTCAAAAAGCAGTAGAAGCAGAGCGAGAGCAAAAGTTCAAACAGTTTGTCGAGAATACGCCTGATTTATACAAAGTAACTTGGAAAGTTTGTGGGAATGCTGGCGTAGATTTAAATAGAAAAATAAATTTGGGCTGTGATGAAACTAAAGATATTCCTACTCAAGGTTTCCAAACACCCATTTATGTATGGGGCCCTGCTGGAGAAATAAAGTTTATCACTAAGCCTAGCTTCTTTGCTGATATTTCATCGGACTCAACTCTTTTTGTCAAATCTAGGGGATGTCTTGCATCAGGTACTGCTAAACAAGAGCAATTATATGTTGTCAGAGAATTTCCACTAAAGAAAGGCAGTAATCCTCAACCTAAAGATGCGAAAATAGAAATCGTGCCAAAACAGGAAAAAGAGAATATATTGCGAGATGCTGTCGCAAATGCACAAATAGAAAATGCAACTCTTACAAATTTTGGTGTATCTTCCAATGGACTAATTCCTACAGGGAAAGCTTGTCAATCATTTGATGAGTGGAAGAAAGCTAATTAGGAACTCTCTTTCAGTTTAACTCCTTACTCATGGCTTGGAAAGCAATAAATGGTTCACCGTCCCTGGAAAACCCGGATACTATACTCTCTCTTTAACTAAGTACCCAAAAATCAGACGAAAAATTCATCTACCACAGCAAAGGGCAGAAATCATAAACAAGTTTTACCAGCACAGCCCAAAGACATACCGATGCTTGAAGAATTTCAGGGTCAGTTTTTAATTGATGCACTATCTGCTTTTTTAGAAGAGAATGCTCCCAAGCCTTTCCATATTGATGAAATTATCAATGGAATTTATGGAAAACTTGATGCGGCTGATTTTAAACAGGTAAAAGTCAAGGCACAGAATGAACTGTCACGAGGGCATCGCACAGGAAGATTTTATAGAGTACCTAACAAACTCGGATTTTATACCTGGTAGGTATACATGCCTGCCCAAACCTTTGATGCCGTAGGGCGTTGAGCATAGTACTTCAGTCTGTAACACCATATTCACGCTCAATCAAACCCAACAGCTTCTCTTCCACAGCCGTTAGATAAGGTCGATTCAGTTTCCCCAACGACTGCAACAGATTTTTGACTGTCTCCTCCAGCAAGTCGGAATATATTCGCTCAATGCGATCGCAAACCTGTCGCATCTGCTCACACTCAGCAGGTAAGTAGTTGAAGGGCTTCAGGTGTTGTAAAGACACCGTGTATTCGCCATCCCAAGTTCTTACAGTACAGCTGAATTCGCCGACATGACTAACGATGCCCCAACACCCACCCTTACCCCTGAGTTCCGGGTTGTCAAGAGCAAGGATTTGGCACACTTCGCCAATTTGGTAGGTGTTTGGTATTTTCGTTCTCTCAATAATGCGTTGCACAACATCTTTGACAATTCTACCACTCGGGACTTTACCACCCGCCTGCTCCACTGCCTGCTTCCACGCTTCTATTTGAACTTCCGGCTCTAACGGAATCAAAGGTCGTAGCTGATATTCGTTGATTGGTAAAACTTGTCCTTCACTAGAGTCTGGGGTAGATGTGTCCGCTCCTGAATCATTTTGTGTCCTATTAGGACACATTTTCATGAGATTATCTACGACTACCGTACTTTCCATTAACCTGTACGGATAACGACGCTCAAAACCAAAACGCTCTCGACAGTAGTCCTCAAAGGTTTTGTGCGTGCTACGATAAAGCTTTCTGTCTCGTAATTCCACCAACGCCTTCCCTGCAAGGTAAAATGCTTTTTCTACTTGTCGTTCCAGGTGTAAGCGATCGCTTTGTTCATCCTTAGTCAACTCCCGCACTTCGACAGATGTCACGCTAATTGTGGCTGTAGCTGGGTTTTCTTCAAGGTCTTGGTTATCTAGTGGTGTGCCGTCGTTGGATGCAGAGATGGTGGCTTTTTTGCTTTTGCGAGGTAGTTTGTTCACCAATCCACCTCTGCCTGAACAGTAGTTGAAAGAATATGAAGTTGTGCCATGATGAAGATGTAACTATATGAAAAAATTTATTCCCCAAACCTTTTGCTGAGGTTGGGGTTTTTTGTTCGCTTGTTATATATTTGCATCTGTGGGAATCACTCTTGTTGCTTAGTCAGATGAATGCATTGTGTCGATACAGGCAAACAAAGCGCAGGTCAACTCACTGTCCAACTTACGAACAGCGAAGCGATCGCCTGGGCGTGGGCGGTTACGCTGGGAGCCTACCGTGGGCAGTTACGCCGGGAACATCCAAAGACTACTGCTTAACTTACACTTTTAAAATCTATGGCTATTCCGGCAGCAGAGTTAGTGCGATTCGTTGGTTAGTGAATCACGGTAACCAGTCCGTAAATAACTAACCCAGCCCGACAGCAGATTACTGTCAGTAAAGGCTGAACTCTCGGTCAGATGCAAGTGTAAGTCTTGCCATTCAGACTCAGAATTGACTCCTTATCTGTCCACACCGAACAAGCTCGGTTCTTGTAGAGTGAAGCTGGAACCAGGGCACAATCAGACGACCGTTGCGGGTTGATACTGGTGCTAACAGGGAGTTCCTATGGTGAAACAGAGCCTAGAAAAACAACCTAGCTGCGAGCAGGGCGCAACACAAAAATCCCTGACTTTACTGGAATTCATTCCCGCCGTAAGTAACTCAGAAACGGTAAGAGTCCAGGGAATCCAGTGGTTGGATTGGCTACACCTAACGGAACAATCAATCTCTCCGAGGGAACGAATAAAAACTAACTGCGGGTCTTAAGGAAGTCGAACCTTAAGTAGCCCAGACGAGAGGAGGAACCCCCACAGTTAGGGTAGGACAGACCGTAATTGGTCTGAGGTGTTCAGAAAATACAAAACTCCAGAAGAGAAAATGATTAGACACAGTTACAAAACTAGTGAATCTTGGAGAGCTTTACCGTGGAAGAAATTCCGCCGAAATCTTTTCCGCCTTCACTCATCGCGTATTTAAAGCTGTTCAAGTTGGAGACAAGCGGAAAGCTAGGTCACTCCAAAAGCTTATTCTAAAATCCACCTCGGCTCGATTTCTTGCAATAAGACAAGTATCTCAGCTAAATGCTGGTAAAAAGACGGCTGGTATTGATGGGAAGAAATCCCTCTCATTTCAGGAACGCTTCAACCTTGAAGAACTACTGAAAATGAATAGTGGAAATTGGAAGCATCAAGGACTACGGGAAATTCCCATCCCCAAGAAGGACGGGACTACCAGAATACTTAAGATACCAACCATCTCGGATAGAGCTTGGCAATGCCTTGCAAAATACGCACTCGAACCAGCACACGAAGCCACTTTCCACGCCAGGAGTTACGGGTTTAGAACTGGGCGCTCCGCCCATGATGCACAAAGGTACATCTTTAATAACCTAAGCTCCAGTGCCAATGGAATAGAAAAACGAGTTATTGAACTCGATATTGAAAAGTGCTTCGACAGGATTAACCACTCAACAATAATGGACGAACTCATTGCCCCAAAAGGCTTAAAACTCGGTATCTTCCGATGCCTCAAGGCAGGGGTTAACCCAGAATTCCCCGAACAGGGTACACCTCAAGGGGGAGTAGTTAGCCCACTACTAGCTAACATCGCGCTCAATGGGATTGAAAGTATACACAGATACCACATCGAATACAAATCCGGTAGAAGTATCACAGACAACACTTCAGAAAAGAGAATTGTCAAGCCATCAATCCGATACGCGGATGACATGGTTATTATACTTCGACCCGAAGATGACGCGACAGAGATACTTGAAAGAATCAGCGAGTTCCTCCGTAAACGCGGAATGAATGTAAGCCAAAAGAAAACCAAAGTTACCGCCGCGACAGATGGGTTTGATTTTCTCGGCTGGCACTTCAAAGTCCAGAAAAACGGAAAGTTTAAAAGCACTCCTTCAGTGGACAACTTTAAAGCGTTCCGTAAGAAAGTAAAACACATCATCAACAACTCGAATTATGGTGCTAAGGAGAAAGCCACAAGGCTGGCTCCAATAGTTAGAGGTTGGAGAAACTACCATAAGTTCTGCAAGATGGACGGTTCCAGGAATTCCCTGTACCACATCGAAACAAGAGCTTGCAGGGTATTTAACAAGGAAGCCAATCAAAACCGCTATTCCAGCAAGAAATTGCTAGACAAAGCATTTCCATCAGTTCCTTACTCCGAAAATAAACACGTCATGGTCAAAGGAATAAAATCCCCCTATGACGGAGATACAGCCTACTGGAGCGAACGTAAAAGTAAGCTGTACGACGGCGAAACCTCTAAAGCTCTTAAGAAGCAAAACCATAGATGTGCCTCCTGTGGTCTGAAATTCATCGATGAGGAAAAGGTTCACCTACACCACATCGACGGAAATCATGCCAATTGGAAGAAAAATAATCTAGAAGCAATTCATGAGAGTTGTCACGATTACAAACACATGAGCAAAAGCGCAAGCTGAGAACATCGGAAGCTGGGTGCGGTGAAAGTCGCACGCCCAGATTTAACAGAGAGGTGCCCCGGATAATACCGGGCATCGACTCTACCAAAATCGGGCAATCAGTAAGGTATTTAATCGGCACTCGAAGCGGCATGAGCGCGGCAATAACCGATATCAGCAAATCATCTCTTAGTCTCAAAAATACTCATATTGTTACTTTGACCTTTGATGATGATTCATTGCCAAACCACTTAAAAACACAACAACTAACTGTTTATGACGAATTACTGTCAGGTTGTGAAATAATCACATTTTAAAAAATGAAAATTGTCAGCAGCAGTGAAATTAATCAAAATACTAGCTTGCTGGCTGATAGAATCCCGTATTTTGGTTAAATTCCCACCCTAACCCTGCTCTATCCTTGCCCTTACACCATGCTACAAAAAGCGGTGGGGGAAGATTAATTCGCTCCTTGCGTACAGTTTCAATACTTACACCAAGCCTCTTGGCTAAACCTTCTTCCGTTAGCGGTTGCATTCGGGGAGTATGCCCAGGATAGGATGAATTGTTGTAGTACGATTTTTGTCCCCGCTTTTGTTGGCTGTTGAGATAGTCTTGAATTTTAATAATCGCTTCAGCCAACTGCGTCATTCGGACTGTCATCTTTTCAATTTTTTGTTCTAAATTGGCGAGATTATCAATTGCTGTGGTTTGGTTGCTCTTAGATTCATTTGAAAACTCTGACTCTAGCTTATCAAGTCTTTCGCAAATAGCTCTTATCGTTTCATTGGTCGGAATGGGGTTACTATTGTTACTCGCAACTAAGTACTTTTCAACACTTGCCTTTATCTGAGAATCTAAGCGTTTGTCTAAATTGTTACCACTTATTGCATCAAGCTGATCTTGAGAATCGTCTAAGTAGAGTTCGATAAATTCGAGCAGCGTGGCTGTTGCGGTCGTCCCTTTTGATTTGCACCGGGCGATAAACTGCTCCCAAATCCTTTGATCACAGTTGAAAGATGCCAGTTTTTTCTTACGCCCTGTATTGCTCATGTTTACGTTTCATCTAGGTAAACCGTAACTGTCCGCACCCATTTTATCGTGTAATTTGTCATGATGAATTACCTTGATGCTATCATCGCCAAATGCATCAGCGCATTCTTCAGCCGATGTCTTTTGTGAAGAGATGCTACCGCCGACAGCTACCATTGGCGATAGCCACCGGCTCATAGCGCTTGAGCCAGGAGCAATTCCAGCATCAACCTTCTTCGCCAAAACCTTAGTATTAAATGTCCTCAGTGATGACGCTAATTGCTGAAAATACCCATACTGCTCATCTGCATAATCGCTCACTTCCATTTCTTGTAGTTCACCGAAACAGTGCTGAGTACTGAGTAAAAAAAGCAATAATTATACGGGCTAAATACCCCGAAGGGGCATGTACATCACTCCAAAACTTAAAACTATTTGTTCAGATCGCTGATAGGATGATTAACTATCGGGGGTTCGGGGCAGTGAAGATTGACCGTCACGGGAAGGCGAAGGTTTTATCGCCAGAAGAAATTCAGCGCCTGTTCACTTCGGGGTTAACTACAGAGCGAGACAGAACACTTGGTGCGGTAATGCTTTACACTGCCTGCCGTGTTTCCGAATGTGTCACCCTGAAAATTCAGGATATTTATGACAGCAGAAGGCAAGTCAGGCCAGAACTGAATATTCGCAAAGGTAGCACGAAGGGCAAGCTGTCTACTCGTACAATTCCTGTGCTGGATGAGCTGCGGCATCACCTGGAATTGTATAAACCCAAAGTTTCTTGTGATAATTATCTTTTTCCTGGACGCTGGGGGCGCGGTCATTTGCATGAGGATTATGCAGCACTAATTTTTCGTAGAGGGTGCAAACTAGTAGACATTGAAGGCGCAAGTACTCACAGTTGCCGCAGAACTGCACTGACGTTGATGAGCAATGCAGGAATTCCACTGAGAGTAATTCAGCAAATCAGCGGACATCGAAATTTGGAGCAACTGCAAGAGTATCTCGACGTAGAAGCGTCGCAAGTTCGGGGTGCGATCGCGGCATTGTCGATGCTGACACCGGTGGTCAAAGATAGTAGCAAAAGCGATAGCACTGCTGAGAACAATACTAAGTTGATGACGGATTTCTAGATCGGAAAATATACCAAAGACGATCTAGACATGAGTTATGCCAGATAAAGACTATAAGGATTTTCCCAAAAAGTCACTTACAATTCCATTGGCAACATTTCAAGCGAAAGCCACTGATAAAAATGAGGCACAGATTGCTCTTTATTTACGTAGCTCAGTCGCGGCGTAGGCTTTATCCCTCCATTGGCAATACCTCTTCACTTAGCAAGCTGTAAAATTCCGGGACTTGAGCCTCGACTCGCCGCAGCTCATTCGCTGCGATCACTTCAAGTTCCAGCACCGTATCCCAGCGCAAATCCTCAACCCATCGCTTAAGTATGCCCTTAATCGCATCAACCCCCTGCTTGATACCAGAGCGAAGCATTTCCACGCAATGAAGTAGGGTAGTGCGATCGGTCGGAGGCGACTCAAATTCGGTAGTATCCTCCCCTTGGCAATGGGAGCTCCCTATAGCATCAAGGGGGGGGATGGATACGGGCTGGTGATTTGGGTTTGCACTATACACAGCAGGGGTTTCGGCAGTATAATAGGTTCGATTTTCTTTTTGATTACGCTTCGTTTCACGATGAGCAATTACATGCATTGCAAATTCCAATTGCTCTTTATCTAAAGAGAAAAGTTTCACCTGTTGACCACGTTTACCCTGCTTACGGAAAGTCAACTTTAGCCCCAGCTGCTCTACTAAAGTGGCCAGCAACCAAATAGGTTTACAGTCACTGGGAATAGTAAACCCAAGAATTGCTTTGACGTGAGCAGCACAATGTATAGCGATCTCCGTCATCTTGAGTAAGGTGGAATCCGAAGCGGTAACTTCATCACCCCTCACTAAACTTAAGAGAATCTGATGGAGCCCCAGATTAAATCTAGCCAGCCACCGCGCCGAGTAATTGCCCCAGTCGATGCACAAAGGTAGATTGTCGCGCTCAGTGCGGTCTTTTTGGGTGACAATTGTTGGTGGCGTAGGATAACTTTGCCCAGTTTTGGGGTCAGTAAACGATTCTTCGGGTGGGGCTAAAATGGCCTCAAGTCCAGCAATTGCTCTAATTAAGCGACCACCTTTATCCATTTCTACGAGCGACTCGGTTACTTCGATGCCGTAAGAATCAGAAATGCGGAATTTTTCGCATTCAAAAATTTCATTAGGGTCAAGGTAATCTTTGCTCTGACGGGCACGGTACTCGCTCAAAGTAATATTCTTAGCCTTGGCAACATGAGAATTGTGGGCACGATCCAAAGCTTGTGCTGCCGCTTTTAGACTTTCTCTTGCTTGAGGATCTGAATCATTTCCCACATATATAAATGTATTGCCCATTTCTGTGAGAAGCGATCGCAAATCATCACGCAGATTATTAAGAGAATAGTGGCGGTTAGCCATAATTTGGCAGTAAGCCTCAAGCGCCCAATCTTTCTCGGCTCCGCGTTTGCCTGTTTGACGGTCAATCCGCAACAGAAAAGCGGTCATTTCATTGGTTTGGAGCAAGCGCTCTTTAATCTTGGATGCGTTTGTATCCTTGTAACCAAAGGGAGGACGCGGGGCCACCCAAATATGAAACGGAACTTTCGGGCGATACCGGTACAATTGTTGAGCGCACTCAGTAGCGGTTTGGGAAACGCCGTGAAAAACACCGAACACCAAATCAAAATGATACTCCGAAATATCAACACCAGTACCGAGACTGGGAGAGGTGAACAAGGCATCAAAGTTTTTGACGGCGTTGGTGATATCTTTGATGAAAGCGACATTCTCATCACTGCCAGAATTATCGGAATGAACCGACCAAATGCGCCATTTTTGTGGTGTATGTGATTTTTCGGAGTTAGATTCTTCGTATTTGATAGTAAAGGATTTGTCGAGTTTTTTGATAAAACGCTTACTGTCACTGGCAACCATAACTTTTTCTCCAAGCATCAGCGCTGCCGAGATTTGGGCGACTAGGGCGCTTGAGTTATCCCCCTCGTACCAATAAATTGTGCGCTCCCCGTTTCGCCACTCGTTTTTGATAATGTACGGGACTTCACCGAGTGGTCGCATTGCTTGAAAGAAATCCACAGTCAGGTCATCCATGTGTGCATCAGCGATGACGATCAGTGGCGCGTTGTATACTATATATTCAAGGACTTCTAGGATTGCTGCACGGTGCTGTTTGCAAGTATTACTGTGTAGTAAGTGGGTGAGGTATTGGCAGGCTTCATCTATAAATATGCAGCCGTAAGTGAGAGACTGAGTATTCAACTTATGCAAGCTGTCAATAGTAATGGAGAGAGCTTGGGCCTGGGCTAAACCTGTGTAACCCAAGTCGGAGTACATTGCCGTCCGCAAGCGTTCGGCAAGATTTTTCAACAAGTTAACCCGATGTCCATTGTTGAGAAATCTGGCATTAGGATTTTGGTCACGCCACCAGCGCATGAGTTCAGTTTTACCAGTGCCCATATCGCTCCACAAAACCACGAGTCCTTTTTCTGGAAAACGGAAAGACTTTTTGGGGGC